>CAZJRS010000037.1:0-31926 GCA_964548585.1 uncultured Methanocella sp.
CAGCGAAACTTTATTCTTCTCTCATCGCATACGCTTCCTATCTATACAAGGGGCTTGTAAATGCCGTTTCACGTGATGATCATCCCGACGCTGGGCTGTCCGTCCAAGTGTCACTACTGCTGGAGCTCGGATGTCAATTCTCCGGTCATGAGCATCGATACCGTCAAAGACATCGTCGCCTGGCTGATAGAGTTCCGGGATGATAACGTGACCTTCACCTTCCACGGCGGTGAGCCGCTGCTGGCCGGCGCCGATTTCTACAAGAAAGCCTTACCGATGATCTCCAAAGGCTTGAAGGACCGGCAAGTGGCCTTCGCCATGCAGTCGAACTTATGGCTGATGACGCCGGAGATCGCTAAAATTCTGGCCAAGTATAACATCCCCATCGGCTCCAGCCTAGATGGTCCTAAAGAGATCAATGATGTGCAGCGTGGCAAGGGCTACTATGAAAAGACGATGAAAGGCTATAAGATCGCAAAAGAGAACGGCCTGGACGTCAAATTCATCTGTACGTTTACCTCGCACTCGATAGAGCACAAGGACGATATTATCCGGTTTTTCATGGACAACGGCTGGAACCTGAAGCTACACCCGGCACTCCCCTCGATCAAGGGCGACGATCCCGGCAAGTGGGCGCTTGATCCGGGGGAGTATGGCGAGCTGCTTGTGTACCTCTTAGATACCTACATCGACAACTGGGGCCAGTTTGAGGTCATGAATATCGACCACCTGTGCAAGTGTGTTTTCAAACGCCGCGGGGTCGTCTGCACATTCGTGGACTGCATGGGTGACACGTTTGCAGTCGGGCTGGATGGTGCCATATATCCGTGCTATCGGTTCATCGGCATGCCGAAGTTTGTTATGGGCTACGTGAAAGACAAGCCGAGCCAGGAAGACCTGATGAATTCAAGCGCCGGTAAGCTGATGGAGAAGTACCGGAAGTTCGTGGATAAGGATTGTAAGGAGTGCGCCCACATCAGGTATTGCCGGGGCGGGTGCCCGTACAATGCAATTGTGCCGACCGAGGGTAAGGTTAAGGCTGTCGACCCGCACTGCGTGGCCTATAAGCGGATCTTTGATGAGATCAAAAAACGGCAGAATAATGACCTGCTTGGCGTCTCATCCGGTCTGGAGACGGCGATGATTGGCTTCGACCCGATGAGGGCTGCAGGGAAGCCCGGGGTTATGGCGATCATGATGAAGCGGATCTAATCCATATAACAGATTTTATTTTTATTTTTTTTGGTGGAATGCCTAAATTTTAACTCACTCTTGCTTATATACCAAAAATTATTCTATTGATTTCATTACTGAAATTACATATGTAAATCCAAAATCTAATATAATTGTTCGTAATAAACATTAATGTTCAAGGTATGGAGAATCATTCGATTGGTCCTTTACCTGCTGCGGTGATCGGGCACTACGAGGCCGAGATCGCCGAATTACAAAAGGAAATTCTCCGTCTGCGTCATTCGGAAGAGCTCCTGATAGAAGAGCGTATGAATATTTCGCACATTATGAAAAAGGCCATCGATTTCGTTTTTCTATTATCTCCCGACTATGGTATTCATTTTATCGGTGATTCTCTTCAGCAACAGTCTGGCGAAGCACCCAGTTCCTGCCGGTGTCACGAACTTCTGAATCACCTGAGTGCTCCCTGTGACCATTGTCCGGCCATGAAAGTGTTTGCCACCGGGGAGATGAACAGCTGGGAAGAGACGCTTCCAGACGGTCATACCTATAAAGTATCCGGCTATCCGTACTCGAGGGGAACAACGAATCTGGTCTTGCTTGTGGGTATCGATATTTCTGATCAGAAATTGGTTGAAAATTCGTTTCGTCTCAATGAGCAGAAGTACAAAGTGCTTCTGAAAGCAATTCCTGACACAATCCTCATCGTGGATCAGGATTGTTTTATTACCAGCTTTCAGCCCGGCCCCCACTTTCACAGTAACACCCAGTCCGAACGTGTTGTCGGTATGAATCTGAAGGATCTGATCCCCGGGATGCCTGCGGATATTTTCGCCGGGCTTGTACGTGAAGTCCTCAAGGCCCGGAAACAACTAGTCTATGAATACGAGATCAGGCGACTGGATCGTTTTGAGGAAGCCCGGTTCGCCTGGTGCAACCATAACGAAGTCATGATCATCATCCGGGATATCACTGAACGCAAGCAGATCGAGGACGCCCTCCGGGAGAGCGACACAAGGTTCCGCATTCTGGCAGATACCACTTCTGGCGCTATCCTCATCTACCAGGATGAAATCTATGTGTACGCCAACCCTGCAGCCACTGAACTCACCGGGTTCTCCACCCGGGAGCTCTTGGATCATAAATTCTGGGAAATCGTTCACCCGGAATACCGTGATCTGGTCATCAGTAGAGCAGCCGCCCGTATCGTGGAGGAAAATATACCTTCAAAATACTCCGTGAAAATCCTGCACAAATCCGGCGAGAACCGGTGGGCTGAGATCAACGTGGGAATCACCACTTATAACAGCAGGCCTGCGCTCATCGTCACCGCTTTCGACATCACCGACCATATCCGCACCGAAGAACGTGCTCTGGCATCACTCCAGGAAAAAGAGGTCCTTCTCAAAGAGGTGCACCACCGGGTCAAAAACAACCTGCAGATCATCTCCAGCCTGCTGAGCCTGCAATCTGCAGCCCTTGGGGATAAAGAGGCCGCCTTAGCATTCATCAATAGTCAGCACAGAATTCGATCGATGGCACTGATACACGAGATGCTATACCAGTCTGAAGACTTTTCAAGGATTAGCTTAAGCTCGTATATTCAGAAGTTGGCGTATAACCTGTTACGGTCCTATAATGTGGATACTAGTAAAATACGGTTACATATCGAAGCTGATCAGGTTTTCCTTGATATTGAACACGCCATACCCTGTGGCCTGATCTTGAACGAGCTCATGACTAATTCGATCAAATATGCGTTTGTGAAAAAACACCAAGGGAATATTAGTATTAAGTTACAGAGAAATGCTGTTAATGAGAAGTATGTGCTGACGATAGGCGATGATGGGGACGGGCTGCCTACCGGGATTGACCTCGGTCATTTGAAGACCCTGGGAATGGAGCTTGTGGCCACGCTGGTGGAGCAGCTAGACGGGACAATAGAGCTGGAACGGGGAGAGGGGACTACGTTTAGAATCACGTTTTAACAAACGTTCGTATGTCTGGTAAAAATTTATCTGGTGGGCTGAAGTATTTATCAAAATAATAATCTTGGGGCCCGTGACTGCTTTTAACGTGCCTGGGGATTTAATAGTACGCGACAGGGAAACCGCCTATCACATTCCCACGGATATTCGGGCAGTGACGGTCTCAGAGCCTTCATCTCGATATTCTCCGGCCTGGGGCTGGATCTGCCGAGGATGCCTTTCATATCGCCGTACATTCCTGATATGCCGCCGATGGCACGTCTGACCTTCTTTGAATTTTTATTATTGGCAGCAACACGATTATATATCAATAGTTACAAAAAAGTGAAAATAACATAGATGGATGGACTGGAAGCTTGTCAAAATCAGGAAGACCCGTGGGCAATAAATCAACAATAGATCAGTATAGTAATGATTTAGATTTACAATCACACGGTCCTGATCAAGACCTAAAACCCGACGGCCCTGATCCGGGTCCTTTACTGGCGAAATTTTTATCGTACCTGCTGAAACGGCATGGCGGTAATGTTGCTTTGAATGAATGTAAGCGTGACTGGGGTCGAGAATTTGACGTCGAAGCCGAAGTTAAGCGTCTTGGCAGAGAGCGTTCTGCATATGTCCACGATGTCCTTGGTCATACTGATGGGCCCTTTTGTATTGGTATTTTCCGGCTGAGGGGCGAGCTTCATGTCATTATTCAGGATACCGAATGGGCGGAAGACTGGGCTGTTTATCATAAGGTCAAGCCTCCGCATCATAGTGAATATTTCATACTATCAAAAAAATAATAGTTACTGCTAATTTTTTGACAAAGCTTTAATATATTCAGTTCAAATATCCTTATGAGGATCAATTATGGCCGACAGAAATGTTAATATCGAAGAGTATCCTGAAGTCCCTGAAAAATATCAGAAGTACATCAACAACCCCTACGGCGGGCTTCTTGGAAATACTGTCCAGGTTCAGATAGTTGAGAAGATTATCGCAGACCCTGACCGCGTGTATCGGCCCCGGGACTTTAAGGAAGATCTGAACGTTTCCTATAATAGTATCAAGAAATCTCTACTTGATCTGACTGAGCTGAAGCTATTAATCAATGTGACACGGGAGAAGAATCGCCCGGAGTTCAAGGTTAATCCAGACTCTAAGCAGCTATGGGCATTAACTTTTCTGGCTTATGCTGTGCTAGATGATCGAGATGGGACTGACTTGATGAACCGAAATATTAAGGAGTACTTTAATCGAGTTATTTCTTCAGACTCTTCCCCAGAACCGGCGATGGCGAGCACCACCTGGTATAAAGGTGAATTCACCGGGAAATTTTCCAATGTCAAAGTGAGTACTGGAAAATAGGCTACACGTACTCGTAGCTTTGTAGCACCTACAAAGTCCTCTCTGACCTATGTACCTCCAGACCTCCTTTTTAAGTTTCCTCCATAAACCTCCATGTATCTCTTTAACCTACCTCCTTTCCTCATGTGCCTCCGTTTCCTCTGGATTTTCTGGATCTATGTGAATAAGCAAAATCCCGAGTAAAGGGAGGTACCTGAGGAAAGGAGGTAGGTTAAGGAGATACACGGAGGTTTATGGAGGAAACTTAAAAAGGAGGTCTGGAGGTACAGAGGTCAGGGAGGACGAAACTTCCCGGCGGTACTAGGGTCTTCATCCCCACGTCATCCAGCTCGGGCATGGTCATTCCAAAGATTCCTTGTAAGTCGCCATACATGCCAGATAAGCCGCCTATAGCCCGTTCGAACATCTTATCCTTCTTTGCCCGGCGCTTCCTGGTCGATACTTTTCTGTTTCCGGGTCTTGCCTCAAATCCAGGTAAACTTTAACGGTGGCCTCGATGCACTGCCTGAACTGAGGTCTCGTGTAGATGACGATAAATCATCTCGTCTTTCTCGTTCTTGCCCACCGACGCCTGCTGGGTATTTTCGACTTTGAGAAGACTGGCTCTTGAGGTCAGGGGAATGCTCTGCGGAGCATGTCTTCAAACAATAGGACTTATCCAGCTTTTAGCCCACCGAAATCTGGGACAAAATCGTTTGACCTATTTCCTTAGCTGTTTGAGCTTTCAGCTTTCCATACTTTTCCAGCGAATCTCGGTTGTCGGGTATTTCTCTTAGCTGGTCCTTAACAAAATCTAAATCTTTTAACTGCGCACCCAAATACCTTAAGTCGATCTCTTCTCCTCCAAACATAGGATCAATTAATGCCAGTATATCTGACCCGTCCTTGATAATTTTCCCTTTCAAATATTCAGAATTGGACGGGCGCTCATTCTCAATTATCCATGTTCTATCCCAAAAAGCCTTTAATTTATAGATCAACAATAAGGTTCGATCGGGCATCAACATCTGAAGATCGCTGTCCACAACCCTCCTTACACTTCGTTCTCTAAGCATATCAAATCCGAACGACTCTTTTCTTCCTTTAAAACTGATGTCTGATTTATCGGACAGGAAATCGATAATGATCTCGCCGCTCTTAGTATTTTTGGATATGCCGGCATTGATCTCGGAATCCCCGTGAGGTCTGAAGCCATGATCTCTTTTCAAATACGTCATCAGCGAAGCTTTTGTTTTACTATTCGTGTATAGATCGATCTCAATCGACCCGAAATAACTGTTATACGAGTGCACAGCCCAGCCGCCAATAAGCACAATATTCTGATTCGGATGCGTCGGCTCACGATCTTGCGCCCAACTGGCAATCACTCTTAGTTTGTCTAAAGACGCGGCTATGATCGCCTGTGATGGATTATAGATTTCCATATTTATCCACCAAAGCGGATGTCATATCCATTCCACTGTAACCCAGCCCTGCCAGATCGAGCAATGACTGCCCAGGCGATACTACCGACACACCTTCGATTTCCCTTGAATCGCTAAAAACATCTCGGTCAGGCGTGTAAACGATCGCTTTGACACCTTGGTCCTCATCGGAGTTAAATATCTGGATGAACTTATCCTGGTATTCCTTTTCAAGATAAAGGTATACAGCGTCATACCTGACTCCATATCCAGTATACAGACTACCTGCAGTATAGCTTGTGAACGCGATGTCAATTCCTTGATTACCCATCTCCGCAGTGATCTCCCTCGCTGCGTTATGCGAATTACTAAATGTCGTGTAGATCTCGAACGCTTTCAGCTGATCGAGCGGCCGCTCCCATGCGATCGCGTTCAGCAGCTTGCTCTTATCCACGACTTCGAAGTAGCCGGACTTTCTCTCTACTATTCCTTTGTCTACCAGTAAATTTACCGCCAGGTGAGCCAGGCCGTACGAGACTCCCGCTTTGATAGACAGCTGGTTGATCGAGGCCAGTCTCTCTTTTAAAAGGCAGGCGACGAGCTTCCAGGTTTTCTCAGAAGTCAGCTTCGTTTTTTGCTTCGGGCTGCTGCTATACGGAGATACTCTGATACTTCCCGGTAATGTGATCGTTTTGACTGTGAACTGCTCAGCAATTTTTTCCAGGGAAGGAGCAATCGTCTTGGCCGCCAAAACCGCCATTACCTCGTAGTTTTCATATTGATTTTGTAACACATCTCTATAGGTGCGTAACTGGGCGATTTTCTCAAAGCTGGCTACCTGAGTGACCTCTATGATAAATATTTTCGCCGAGTCCTCTAAAACCAGGTCCGGCCGGTACTGGAAGCCGACGTCAAAGACGTTCTCGCTCACTACCTTTACTTTATCGCTCAACTGGAGCCAACTTTTAATAAAAGCTGTCGTGTCGTCCTCTTTCATAACTTGAACCTTTGTTATCAATATCAATAATAGTTGATATATGATATATGTTTCGTTGATAGTCATCAATGATAACTTTAAGATATATCAATAATTGTTGATAAGCTAAAAGTAATTTTTTATTGGTTATCGGATAGCTTCAAACGAGGATGCCCTGCATGTCGCTTGTTATAATTGTGCCGTAGTATAGTCCTGCCTGGCTTCATATTCTCATACCAGCTTAAGGGGGTCGGGGAGTTCCCGAGAGGTCGGAGGTTCTTGAGTTCCTGGAGATCAGGGAGTAGTTATTTCAGGCGGAGGTCAGAGAGGTACGGAGGTCTGAGGGGAGGAAGGTGAGGGGCTGGAGGTCAGGGAGGATGTAATCGATTACTGCGCCATAATTTGGATCAGGCAAAAACCTGATAGTTAATTTGGGTATTTTTAAACGGCCACAAATGAGGAGCCATTGGATAAGCTGGAATCCCAAAAACGCCAAAACGCCAAACCGCCAAACGCTTTTGAAAGATGAACGGGCGTGTCTCAGCATACTCGAGGCACGCCTTCAGAGCCGGGACGCCGAACGGCGATTTTTCGCTCAGCTGAAGGTCGATCGCCTTGAAGTTCGAAAATACAACGCATTTTTCTCTCGCTCTCGTGATAAGCACATTCAAGCGCCTCTCGCCGCCTTCCTGGTTCAGGGGCCCGAAGTTCAGTTTCATGCGGCGGTTCTCCTCGAGGCCTAAGCCCATGCTGAGGAAGATGACGTCCCGCTCGTCGCCCTGGATTGTCTCCAGGTTCTTAACGAAGAAGTGCTCATGCTGATCGTGTTTGAGGTATTCCTCCATCTCCGGGTTTTTGTGCAGCACTACCTCAATCTCATCCAGTATGGCTTGCTGTTGCTTCATGTTGAACTTGCCCACACCCAAACACTGCTCCGGGTGTTGCCGGCAGTGGTCGAACACGGCCTTGACAACTTCTTTAGCTTCTTCCTTGTTACAGGCGCTTCTTCCTCGATCGTAGATCGTCTTGGGCAGATAGACGAACTGCAGCCCGAGGTCTTCCGACTGGTCGATAGCCGATGGGTAGATCAGCATAGCGTTATCGTAGAACTCCCTATTGGATACGGCGATTCACTCTCTTCAGTGGAACCTTCCGAGACAGGGAAAGTACGAGTCTCCGCATACTCCTGGAATACTTTCAAGCCCGGACCCAAAACAGCGACTTTTCATCCGTCTGCAGATCTGCCGATCTGAGAATTGCGGTATTAGAAACAAAAAGAGTAAGTGTTATATACAATTATATGCAAATAACTCTATCGTTTAAATAGGTGGTAATTGAATATGTACAAATTATCATACGCTTTGAAAACCGGTAGATATTTATATTCATCATTGAAAAGAAAGATCAGAGGCTGATTATGGCAAAGAAGCCCGTAGATGCGTGCCTGGAACTTAAAGGTGAGGATGCGGTGGATTTTCACCGATACATGTCCGATCCTAATGACATTACCCCGAAAGGACGGGATATGTTAAAGAAGGCACGGGAACTGGCAGAATCACTCGATATCGACGAGATCTAACTTTTTTAATTCTTCCAGTAAGGTATTTTGATGATCGATCAGTCCCGGCTAAGATATGTGACGCTAGGCATATCAGATGACGTGATTGCATTTGATTGTGATGATAGCGATCTGAATAGTTTTTTACATCATGATGCGCTCACAGATCAGGATAACTGTATCAATGTGACCAGACTTGTTTATTTCGAGGATAAGCTGGCAGGCTACTATTCAGTTCTAAATGCATCTATAAAATCCGAATTACTGGTTCCAGGGGATTATGATGGGAATGAATATCCTTCATACCCTGCTTTAAAAATCGGGCGAATGGGAGTGTGTAAAGAATACCAAAAAATGGGGCTTGGTACAGTCATGTTGATAAGGTCAATATCTCTGGCGAAGAAATTATCTTTATACACTGGATGTCGCTTTGTCACAGTCGATGCAAAGACTCGGGGCAGTTCATATCGCTTTTACTCTGGCTATGGGTTCCATATGCCCCCTTCTATGAATGCAAAGCTTGCTCATCGTGAGACTGTTCCAATGTATCTTGACATATTGAAGTATGAACAATTCTTATAATAAGATCATAAACCCCATCACACCTTATCCCCACCAAGTATTCCCCGGGAGAATCTGGACCGTCCAGAATAGCCCACAGTTGCTTCATGTTGAATGTGCCCACACCCAAACACTTCTCCGGGTGCTGCTTAAAGTGCGCTCAAACACTGCACGGACGACTTCTCTGGCTTCTACCTGGTTACCGGAGTTCTTGTCTCTCCAGTTAGTTGTAGTCGAGATATTAGAGATCCAGATGTCCTGCTTCTTCGTGAGTTTCTGGTACTTGATCCGGTTTTCAGTGATTCCGAAGACTTCTGTTGTATCTTGAGTTCCGGATGCGTTAGTATGTTTTTAGGTTAGGTGGACTCTTTTTATACTTTTCATAAGCGCCAATCCAACTCTTGGATTTCGGCTCACCATCCACTGCTATTCTATTATCCGGCTGCACGTATTTTCGCTGGAAAAAGTGGCCACAATACTTGCAAAGGGTCCTTTTTTGATTCTTTAATTCAGTACCTTCGACAGGTATTGTTTTTAGTCCAATGTCAAAACCGAATACTCTATCGATCGATCCAGCTACGGCACACTGATAATACCCATACCTGTTCAAGCCAATACCACAATCCTGAGTAATCCAGCAGCCGTTGGTGTAATCTGTGAGGCAATTTACCCTATGGTCAGCAGGTGCCAGGTTAAAGGCTTCGAACTTTTTCTGAAACCTGCCGACCTTTCTGGTGTTATTAACCCATAGGTCTCTTGAAATTTTCTCGAGAATGCTGTTGACTTCTTTACCGTACCCGTTGGATGTGATCTCAATCTTCGTAGCTGGGGAGCACGTATCTTTGTACTGGGTAAGCGCACCGATAATATCAAAGAACTGGGGGTGGAGTGTCGGCTCGCCACCAAGAACACGGATTCTCTTCCATTTTCTCCCTGTAGCTACCGACTCAGCGATGAATTTTCGAATCTGGTCTAAACTCATTGTCGAATCGTCAGGAGCTTGCGTGCAGGATCTATCACAGTTATAGCATCGAAGGTTACACTTGAAGGTAATATCGATCTCTATGTTCTCCATCGATGTCTGAAATTCGGGGCCAATAATCTTCGTAAGTGGCCTGGATATTCGGATCAAATTAGATGCATCCATGAAGCCGCCTCACGCCGATATTTTTATCTTATCCATTTCAGTAGTATCCCCACATTTCTGATCGACGATAAAACCATAAAGATAGCCAGCTCTTCCGGGAGTTTTAGAATTTACATATGCGTAAAGCACACTTATCATGTGATCATGCGTAACAACTAAAACGTTCTCAGCTCCTCTGTCTTTTATTATCGATTCGATCTCTTCTACTATCGTCTTCATCTTAGCTTCAAAAGGCTCTATAATCGAGGAGGGTATTCTCCCTGCAATCCATTCAGCCCGAGCTACATTTTTGCCCTTGCTCTTTTTTAAGTGATTCCACGCCTCTCGATCTCTTGCACTTACTCCTCTCAGGCAACCTAAAACTGCGATTTCACAATTGGATCTATTACCTGCTCTAATATTTTCCGCAGTCTGTATTGTCCGTAGTGCAGGACTTGAAATGATGAGGTCGATTTTCACCGGTAAACCAGCTCCAAATATCCTGCTATCAGTAATACCATTAGGAGTTAAAGGAACATCATCTGCGCTTACTCCGTTCCCATTCTCGATTTTCTCCCTCTCAGCATGTCGGATATACATCCTCCTACCCGTGCTCATTGATTTATGTAACATGCCCGGGGGAAGGATGATATCCTTCGGTAAAGCATATTTTCTACAAGGGCTTACAGATCGAAGATACTCGATCGTAGCATGGTTTTTTTGATAGTGGGCTTCATCTCTTTTATGAGCAGGTTCCCATAGGTATACTGGCACATCTAAATGTATCGGATTGCTGGCCATCTCCACAATCGGTATCATGTACGTGATCTCGGAAAATTTTTCTATCCATGCACCGTTTTTCTTGAAATTCTCCTCCGGTACCATGTCAAACAGGTACTTTCTGAAGGTTCTCAAGTGCATCCAGACGTCTCCGCCTCTCAGATTGCGGGGTTGGTAAAAGTCGGGCTTGTACCTGTAAATTCCCTTTCCCACTTTCACCGGTGTACCCACAGTCACATCGGCGCCTCGAAGATAGTGTCGGTGAATCAAGCTCAGTGTACTGTTACCGATCAGCATGTCATCAGCGTCAAGAATTAAGATTACCGAGAATGGGTTCGTACAATAATGCTTAATTGCACTGTGGATATTGTTCAAGATCCACTTTCGCTGTTCATTTTTTATTACAGTAACCTTATCCTGATAAGGCTGGGTAAGTATGTTGATGTACTCTGCCATCTCATTGGTTGACGCATCATCGATTATGATCGCGCCCCAGTCCGTTCTGGTTTGATTCACGACTGACTGCCAGCACCGGTACATTTTCTCGGGAGGTACATTTCTCCCTGCTATGACAAAAATGTACGATTCTCGTCTTTTCGGTAAACACCAGTCATCAGCATCACCTGTGAGTTCTACTTTTTCGAACTGGGTCGTAGGCACATGACATCTCTCAACCCTGTCAACTATAGCCGCCAATGCAACGGCATCTTTTTTCGACTCGTTCTGGGGGTGAATATAGAATGTCCTGGGATCGCCGCCTCTTAAAGAGACCCTGCCGCTTTCCTTTTGATACTGCTCCATGGCACGGTACCAGGTGAGCGTTAATTTACCGTCCTGAAGTCTGTTCGGAAACGGTCGATTTGCCAAAAGGCGATCTCTGTCGAACATGCAAAAGCGTACTTCGGGAACAAACTGGCCATTACCTGGAGAGCCGTATTCCTGTATCTTCGATGTAGCATCGTGTGCAATGTTAAACGATACGGATAATGCGTCCGGGTTCTCTTTGAGTGCCCGTATCATGTCACCGCAGTAGTCGTGGCTTTCGTCTCTCCGTCCCACTATCACGTCACAGTCAGCCTGTAAGATGTATTCGCCCCGGGCGATCTCGAAGGCAAACAGTTGCGGCGTGACTGGAATGTTTCGAACGCAGTGGGACTGTGAGCACTTGAGACCAAACCACCTCTCATTTATCTCTTCTATTTCTCCAGGCTCCGCCGGAGCTGTATAATAGGCATCGATAAATCCTTGAGCTTTTAACTTTTCTAGGGCCTCATAGGTGCTTTCAATGCTCGGATCCGCGTATTGTCTAAGAAACGCATCCTTTTTCGGGTCCACGACTACAATTTTTTCCAGAAAGTCTCTCGGTTGTTCGCACTGAGTAACAATGTGGCGAACCTGGCGCTCAAGCGTGCTCCAGTCCTGGTAACAAGCCTTAATGATCAGGCTCACGCTTTCTGCCTTCGGCTGCATTTTTAAAGCTGTTAGTACCAGCCAGTCTGATTTAAAGTTTCCCTCGACATCCGTGTAATACGGCGATTCATCAACGCTTTTCAGGACGAATCCTGCCTGTCCAAGTTTCCTTTTTAAGCGTGACAGATCATCTGGGCTAACTCCAGCCGTATAAAACGGGTGCTCAAGTATGATAATAAAGAGCCCGGAGGTCGTAAGGCACTTTGAGGCTGATCGAAGATAAGACTCAAATTGCTCCACTGTTGTTTGACCTATGCCTTTTGAAACGACTACATCTGCACTACCCTTTTCAACAATATCCAGATCCTTTACAGATTCGGCATTGTCGCACATCACGAGTGCAACTCTGCCTGTGTGTTCTAAAATGCGCGGACTCTCTATGCCATAGGTCGAAATATTCCTGGATATCCTCGCCATAAATTCAACATTTTTGTCATGCACGATCGGCTTTTCACACGCTATTTCGACTGTCAGCATCTTCTGGTAAACTCGGTTGAAAAAGTCGGGAAATCCTGCAAGCTCCTCGACCTCCCAGTCCACCAGCGCCTTTCGGGCTATCTCCAGAAAGTTCAGAGCGGATGGATATTTTAACGTCAGATACGCTCGCTGGGCCATCACCAGGTAATCCTTAAAGTTGTAGGGTTTTATGTCCCAGCCGTAATCGATGAACTTAAGGCCATCCGAAAATATTCTGAAGTTCCTTGGCTTCACGTCCCAGCAGGCCACTGCAAAGCGCTTACATTCCACGAGGAACTCAATAATTTCTTCTTCATGTCCCTCCTCATAGGGGGTTGACTCTGCAAATGGATATCTGATTACCGTGTAACCGTCAATATCGTAAACTTCGCTTATCGGGATGAAGCTCTTTGCGTCTTTAAACTGGTCCTTGAGATCCAACATCAGTGGGTGGTAGTTAAAGCTGACATTATCAAACACCTTATATGTAAACTGTCCATCCGCAACCACCACCGATTCGGCACCCGTACCGAGGCACGAAAAGTGGGGGCCAAGGCCTTTTCGCTTCAATAGCGAGTAGGCAAAGGCTATTCGCTCTTGCTCTATCGCCTCTTTGCTTCGCTCCTGGCTCATGCCCCCACTCTCCTCGAGAAGTAGCCAAGCCAATAGCAGTAATCCCATATGATCTGGTACGCGAGGACCAGGGCACCTTTCCGGATAAGGACATCAGGCAAGCGACCAAGGCGAACGCCCTTGAGGTCATTCCACCTGATAGCTGAAAACTCTGGTATCTTTCGCAAGCTGAGGAAACTAATCGCACAGCCCTTCCCTATCCTGTATGCTGCTTTCAGGTCGTGCCTATAGCTTTCGGCACAATGATTCAGAACTGCCTTGTCGGCGAATTTAACCCTTGTTTTCGAGGCTTGAATCCGATAGTTGAGGTCAGCATCAACTGCGTAAGGGACAATGTCATTAAAGACAAACCCGCCAAGGTCCGCCACTACATCCTTCTTTATAGCGACTCCTGGGGTATATACAAGCCTGAGCGAGTTCACGTAATCCCGGGCTTCCGCCACGATCCTGCTCATGATACCGGACTGGCCCGAGGCAAATCTCAGTCGCGCTCTGACGATAGGATACTCGTCCAGGGTGTGGTAAAGATCTCGGATACAGCCGGGCTCAAAGACCGTGTCTGAATCAGTGATGACGACCTTCTCGAAGGAGGCGTTCTCAATGCCCATGTTGGACGTCAATGACAGATTTCGTCTGGGTGTGACACAGTACCTGATGGCCCTGCTCTCGAGCTCCTTTTGGAGGTCGGGATTTTCGCTGAGTGCCACGATGATTTCCACCGGTTCATCGATGCTTTCGATACAATCGAAAACCCGCCAGTCGTCCCCACAGCGTATAACTACAGACAGGTCCATGTTAAGCGACCTCCCCGACGATGCCAAGTTGCTTTAGCCTGAGGAGGTCTACCCTGGTGAGGTCCAAACCGGCCAGTGAGTTCTGCGTTTCCTTCCGGAGATCATCGGCGAACTTCGAGTTACAAGCGAGGTACGTCGGTACCGTCTCTCTATCATACCCGAAGTTGACGTGGTCGAAGCCAAAGCTCTGCCATTCTCGTAGGAACTGGGGGATTTCATGGATCGCGTGAGTTGTGATGGTCATCCGCCCCCAGATCTCCAGCGCAGTCCCATTCCTGCTTCTGGCATTTGCCAGCCTCCGGATATTCTCCATCACTTTCTGCCAGCTGGAGCCCCGGTTCACGAACTCGTGAACTTTCTGAGAAGCCGCATTCAGGGAAATGCAGACAATTTTCGCATCTTTAGAAAGCTTGTCTGCCATTTCATCGTCTATCAGCAATCCATTCGTTAGCAGGGTGTACTTCTTACCCATTGATCCAAGATAGTCGAGATATCTCCTGCACTCTGGTATCACAAGGGGCTCTCCACCCTGGACAATAATCTCCTTAAAGGGGGTTACATCGACGTTTTTGGTAAGGACTTCTGGGTCAAGAATCCAGGGGTTCTGCGAATACCTCGCCCTCTGCTTGCACATGATACAGGAAATATTGCAGCGCTCTCCGAAATTTAGGTGGAGGGATTCCAGCTTGTCATAAGCCACCTCTCCACTACCAAGTTCGCCTGCATTATCAGCAGTCACTGACCCTTTATTCGGCCAGTTGCATGTGGAAAAGCAGCTGAGTTCGCCTGCCATGGACTTCACCCTCTCCTGTACGATACTGCTGGAATTGACTATATCCCGAAGTTTACTGGAGTAAATGTTCCCCATGGACACCGGTTTGATTAGGCAACAGCTGTACGCGTTTCCGCGATTGTCCAGAGTGATACTTCTCCAAAGTTCAGAACACAAAGTCGGAGTCATACTGCTTCCTCGATCTTGACCTTGAACAAGAGCATTGCTCTCTCTTTGAACATCTCTTTCTGATACTGGGTCATTAGTGGGGCGTATGTCTGGTAAAATGTCTCCAGACCCTTTTTCTTCTGGGATGACCCGGGATATGACAACCGTCCATGATCCTCTGATGCATCGTGATGCATCAGGTGATTTCTCAGGATGGAGTACTTGACATTATTGGACTGAAGCAGGCGAATGCATGTGTCCCTGTCCGTGGTACTAACCAAGTTCTCGTTGTACCCTCCGATCGCCACCAGTTTGGCTGCTCTGAGGAACAGGTTCGAATTCTGCACGTTTGGGTTGGCCACAAGGAACTGGGATACCTCAAGTCTCTCGGGGATCTTCTGAAACACTCCATCCTTGCAGCGGCTATCGTGCCTGATGATCCCGGTGATAACCCAGTCGATGTCCTCCTCGCAGGCGAACTTGACGCAGTTTTCGAGGTACTTTCGGTCCCACCAGTCGTCATCATCTAACAAGGCAATGAAGAGCTCGTTCAGGTCCCAGCCCGAGTCACATATGACCTTTAGCCCAGTATTGATGGCCCCAGACACGTTCGCCGCCCTACTATTGACCACCTGTCTCACCGGAAGTTTACCAGCGAATTCCGAAACGATCTTGCCGGTCATCTCGGTGGCTTCAGCGCCCGGATCGTTGACCACAATAACCAGCATCGGGGCGTATGTCTGACTTGCAATAGAATTTAAAGCTTGGCGAAGCTTGTCCGGCCTGTTCATGGTCGGGATGATAACGGCAACCGGCGGATAGCTGATGGTTGTCTCTTTCACCTCGCACCGGTCGTTGACCGTTCTGACAGCAGAGAGGAACTCGCTGTTAGTCGAGTTGGTTAACTCGTTCATGTCCTTAACAACGCACTTGCCCCCATACGGGCCGAGCCCGGGCGTCAGGTGCGAACTGCATTGGACACGCCTATCTGTCCAGACAGTCTTCATCACGTCCATCGGATTAGCGCCTACCGCCCTGCAATTACGCTCCATCTCGTTGGTGAAGCTGACCTTCGCAGCGATGTAAGTATTGTGCGCCAGCTTCGCAAATTCTGCACTCTTAAAGTCAGTCGTTATGATCTCCGCGCCCTTGACCCAGGTAAAATAAGACAGGGCTTCAGCAACATCGTCTGACTGGCCAGCAGCCACAATCCTGTCCGGGTTCACGAACCAGGAGAAGCTGTTTTTTTCCCGGAGGAACTCGGGCATGTAGACAAGCCTGAGCCCCGGGAACTTCTTAGCCATAGAATCCATAAAGCCTATGGATATGGTGCTTTTAACGACAACCACACCAGAGTAACAGTCCATGTGCAGTCTTTCGAGGACCTGTTCAACATTCGTGCAGTCAAGCCGACCTTTCTCATTCATCGGCGTTCCCACACAGATAAAGACGATCTCTGTTTCCAGGATCGGCTCCCAGCTGAAGCTATTCAGCAAATCGTAACCGGCATAAGAATAGTACTGGCTAAGGCCGTGTATTACGGCATAGCCTACTGATCCAAGGCCGATGATACCAACATTCTGCATATCATCACCCCCCACTATCCCACAAATCGTCTTGCGACTGATTTGCGGCCATCTTTCGCATAAACGATACTTAACAAAGCCTTATGGTTCGTTGATAAGTATCGGTTATTAGATGTCCCCGGACAGTGGATTGTAATAGTTTCCTAAGCAGTTATAATATAAATAGCTATTTATCCAGGGAATTAGCTTTAATTGTACTATATCATTTTTCTTTTTTATGTTTTGTTACAATAGAAACGAGTAAAAATTTATTTTAAGGTTAAGTCTGCATATCAATATTGCTTGTTCTCTAATCCCATCGAATTCGATGGGGTTAACTGCCGGGTTGTTGAGCTGTGCCCATATACCAAGGAACTCGATTGTATTGCCGTTCCCTTGCCGGTTATAGATCGGGTAATCGCGATAAAGTCCATCATATCAGCCTGATTCTGTCCCTCTGCACATTCTCATAAAAGACCTTATCTGTACTGTACATCTGAGAGTACTCAAAGGGATTTTTCACAACCGGATTTACCTTCTTGTCTAAAGCATCATGAATCTTACCTGTAAGCTCAACGAGAGTAATATTATCAATACTCCCAACGATCAGCAGATCAATGTCACTCTCTTTCATATCCTCGCCCCTGGCCGCCGAACCGAACAGGTAAATCTCCAGTCCTTCCTCGGCAAAGTCTTTAACAATTTCGTATAGCGAGGCGACATTAATCAGAATCTTAAGCTGCTTGACTACCGGATGACTGATACCCAGCGAATAGATCTTTAGCCCGCCCTTCCAGTGCTCAGCCAATACGCCCTGACCAGCTAAAAATTTCAGCCATTTCATAGCTGTGTTCGGCGAAATGCCTGATTCTTTAATAATCTCACCCTGGTACAGTTCCTCACCGGAGCGATCAATCAATAATCGTAGCAATTGTATGCAATGCTTTGAACCAAGAATCTCTATCAATTCGGACATTGTTCAATCATTTGATATTATTATATCAAATATTTAAGTTTAACATCAACTATTTGACATAAGTATGTCAAATAGTTGAATATCAGAAGAAAAATGTGTTTTATACCTATTACAATCATATTTGTTATCAGCTTTAGCTTAAACAGCGGTCGAGGAAACTACCCATGATCAACAACATCCGTTACGTCCACACAAATCTCATTGCCAAAGACTGGAAACGTCTCTCCCGATTCTACATCGACGTCTTCGGCTGCAAGCCAACCGGCCCCGAGCGAGACCTCTCCGGGGAATGGATCGAAAAGCTGACAGAAATCAAGGATGTAAGAATACGCGGCGTGCATCTCCAGCTACCAGGCTATGAAAACATTGGCCCAACTCTTGAAATCTTCCAGTATACACCGGAAAGCCCCCACAATTCCGAGCCACTCATAAGCAGGCCCGGATTCGGGCATATCGCCTTCCTGGTCGATGATGTGGAAAGCGTGCTGGAGAAGTTAATCGGGCATGGAGGAGAGCGGTTCGGGGATGTTGTACAGAAAGAGTATCCTGAGCTCGGGTTGCTGACGGTTGTGTATGCGAAGGATCCGGAAGGCAATTTCGTGGAGATTCAGAACTGGAGAAAATAACACATAAACCATCTTCCGTTACTAGGTGATTTAATAATTAAAATCTCTAACATATTCATCATGCGACATCCATTTAGCGATGACAACATATCTATGCGAACCATTGCTGGCAATATAGTAGATCAATCTCCAGCCGTCTGGTAAATCATACTTCCAGCAGTTTCTCATAAACTGGTGTTTCTAACGAAAATACTTTGTAATACGGTCTCTGGGTATCTCAATTCCGCTTGCCGGCTCGATTTCCAGCTCGTCAAACGCCTTTGTCCGGCTGTTATATAATCCCTTATCCTCTGTTGTAGATTCTTTCAGTTTTTCGTACTTATGTAAAAGAGAAGGGGGTACGAAGACAATCTCAAATTTCATAAAAAATGGCCACCTATGCTGTTGTAGGGATGAAGGAGAAATCAGGCATTATGCCTGAACGCGGCGAACTTTTTGTTTTCTATGATTTCTTTAACAAGTGCAGGATTCCATATCCAGCAGATCTTCCCTTCGCGATCAATGATAATTTTCCCAGACTGGCGTAGATTATCAATGATACCCCGAAATTCCACCTGTGTCATTTTTTTGGAAAAATGGTCAAATAGAGTATCACAATTATACTTTCCAGAGTAATCCTCGATGGTACTTTCCACCATTGAAAGAAGACTAATACCCATATCTTGCGCCTTTTTTCCGGAAACGGGTTCCATATACATGAGACTCGCCCTCCTCACTTTATATAGTTTTCTCGCTGTACTCGCTATGATATTGTAACTAATTGAATACCTATTGTATAGATCCTAATGGCTAATATACTTTTTTGCAAATTATTGATGATAACTTATAGGGCTTTAATAGAATGGCAATATTAAAGATAATCAGTTATACAAAGCAACAGCGGACAATCACTTTTTTGTGTAAGATACCAGGGTTGTCATCAAGGCTACGTCACTATTAAGCTTCTATTAAGGTGATATACTTCCCCTGCTTGCCGAAACTTAATTTCAATTTCCGTACTAAAACTATATCACCCACAACCTAAAACTTATTACCATGGACTCATTCCCCCCAAACTGGCGGACCAGGGGCTCCAACGAGAAGCTAGGAATCCCCCAAAGCGAGACGACCCCCGGCAAGCTGTATACAAAACAACTGGAGGGAAAGATGTACCTGGAAATGTACTACGAGATGGATAAGGCAGAGTGGCCCATCCTCATAGAGTTTCTGACCGACCACGGCTATGAGCACAAGACATTCAAGGCCCCGAAGTGGAATACGGAGTACAGTTTTAAGGTCTCCGGTAAGTCGTACTTACTATTCCAGATGGACGAGGACCTTTCTGACAAAACCACTATGTTCATGGTTATCGTTGGCTACGGCACTCCTAATACAACCACCAAACGGCCGGCTCAGGATGCTAAGGCGACCGAGTTAATTACCTATAATACCTGGACCACGGAGAAAAAGAAAGCAGAGAATATGCTCGCATCTTTGATGAATGAGTATAAGAAAACGTTTCGGTTTCGTCCATCATAAAAAATCAGTCAGTATTATCTCTAAGTTATCCGCTTCTGTGTTTCCAGAGGTTCCTCCCATGGAGTCGATCGCGACCACACTATTTTTTCGATATGAACCGGGGTCATTAATATTTATATTTCAATTTACTCCGGCATGCGAAAAGCTTATGTTCAATAATATGAATACAAGTTATTACTCTGAGATAAGTTGATATTCAATAGATAGTGGCCACAGGGATATGTATTTATGAATGGAAATGAGACATTAAACCAGGTGGAAAGGATGCTTTCAGTCACACTTCGCGTCCAGAAAGGCGAAAAAATGCTCGTGGCAAGTAACCGGGAACTGGGAATTGTCACACAGGGTAAGAACTGGAACGTCCTGATGAAAAACATCCGAGATGTCATTGAAACCTATTTTGATATTCCATCGGCCGATGCTGTGAAAATTTGTCTTGAGATCGACCCGATGGTGACTGATAATGCCGAGACTGCCAGTTGTTAGCTGGAAAGATGTTATCAAGCTGCTTGATAAGCTCGGCTATTATATGAAAATGGAAAATCTGAAGACGAGCTTGAAGATATGTTTAGATAAAAAATTTATAGGCCAGTCTCTTACCGGCCCACTGTCTTCAACAATTCAAACACTTCTTGGGTGACCTGTTCGCCACTCTTCATATCTTTGACAGTGACCTTCCCCTCGGACATTTCTTTTTCTCCGAGGATCAGCACGTACTTCGCTCCGATTGAGTTCGCGTACTTCATCTGGTTGCCAAAGTTCCTGCCTTGCAGGTCCACCTCAACAATGAGGCCCTTCTGCCGCAATGCCTGCGCCAGGAATGTCCGTGTCTCTGTGTACTCCGGTTTTGTTGTCAGGATATAGTAGTCGGTCATAATAGCTTCCTGTGGCCAGACACCTGCCCGCCGCATCAGTATCTCAAGAACCGCGTCGCCCATGCCAAAGCCGACTGCCGGCATCTCCTCGCCGCCGAACAGCCCGACGATCTTGTCATACCTGCCGCC
Organism: uncultured Methanocella sp.; assembly: GCA_964548585.1. GTDB lineage: Archaea > Halobacteriota > Methanocellia > Methanocellales > Methanocellaceae > Methanocella_A. The sequence goes on from CAZJRS010000037.1 coordinate 20,922, forward strand.
GCCAAATACTGCCCTCAATTCACCGCGGACATCGAAGCATTCGAATACTGTGCCCGTATAATAGGCCAGCCCCCGGATGATTGCCGGATCGAATTCGCAGTACTGTACCATGTTATACATGGTCATCAGCTCGGCGAGCTTTTCGAGGTTAGACACGCCCGCGATAACCGTATCATTTCGCGCCAGCAGTGCTTTTACCTTTGGTAATGCTTCAGCCAGTGGTCCCTTCGCATCCAGGATGGCGATCAGCTTGCCCATCTGGAAGTCGTCCAGTCCTGCCGTCGCGAGGAGTTGCTTGAACTCTTCGGGTGAAATTTTGCCCCGTTTATCAATCGCAGCAAAGACTGGTGGCACATTGGTCACGCCAAGGCCTTCAAGAGCCCCCTGCATGAACCGCCGGTCGCTGATCTTGAAGATGAATTCGCCTTCCAGCCCCAGGTCCAGCATCAGGTCGATGCCCGCAGCCAGTACTTCAGCGTCAGCTTCCGGTCCCGGGACGCCGTATATGTCCACGTTCAGCTGGTAGAACTCCCGCAGTCTGCCGGACTGAGGCTCCTCGTAGCGCCACATCTTGGGCATGGAGAACCACTTGATCGGCCTCTTCAATGCCTTTTCCCGGTCTACGACCATGCGTGCGACCGTGGGGGTAAGCTCCGGGATCAGGGTGATTTCCCTGTCCCCTTTGTCTTTAAAACTAAAAGTCTGCTGGACGATCTCCTCCCCGCTCTTGACTTTGAACAGTTCCATGGACTCAACGCTGGGCGTGTCAACTTCCCTGAAGCCGTAGCGTCTTACGGTGCTGAAGATCTTATTCAGCACTTCCCGGCGTGCAGCCATTTCCTCGGGGTAGAAGTCCCGGAAGCCTTTCAGCGATTGTACCTTCATCTGAACCACTTACGTCGTATATGAGGCGTTGATGTCCACGTACTTGTGGGTCAAGTCACAACCCCAGGCTGTGGCGCTGCTTTTGCCCAGCTTGAGATCGACTGTCACGTACAGCGGATCGTTGCCCATGATCTTTTTCGCCTGAGCGAGCGTCTTCTCGTCGCTCTTCGGGACGCCTGCATCGACCAGCTTCACCGTGCTCTTGCCATCCGAGAATGCCAGCGTGACCTTCCTCGGGTCTATGTCGCTGCCCGAGTAGCCGACTGCGCAGACTGCCCTGCCCCAGTTGGGGTCGGTGCCATAGACTGCGCTCTTGAACAGGGGTGACCTGATGATGGCTTTGGCCGCCATCCGTGCGTCTTCGACGTTCCGGGCGCCTGTAACCGTGGCTTCGATGAGCTTGGTAGCTCCTTCCCCGTCCCGTGCAACTTTCTTTGCCAGTTCCATGCAAACGTGATCAAGCCCTTCCTGGAACTTCGCCAGGTCCGGCTTGCCGGCTTCGCCGGTGGCGATGATGAACAGGTTGTCGTTGGTGCTGGTATCCCCATCAACCACGATCATGTTGAAGCTCTTGTCTGCCGCCTTTTTGAGGCACTTCTGGAGCTGAGCCTGGCCCATTTTAGCGTCGGTGAATACGAACGCCAGCATTGTGCCCATGTTGGGCTCGATCATGCCGGAGCCTTTGCAGATGCCGCCGATGCGGATTTTCCCGTCGATCTCGACAGCATAGGTCTTCTGGACCAGGTCGGTGGTCATGATGGCCTTGTTGGCCATTTCGCTGCCCTCTGCCTTGCTGGTTACCTTGGAGAAGACCTCTTCGAAGTGGTCTTTGTACCAGGGCATGTTCATCGGCCTGCCGATGACACCCGTGGAGGAAACGCCGATTGTGTGGGGGTCCACATCCAGCTTCTTTGCGAGCAGGTTGGCCATGGTTATGGCGTCTTTGATGCCCTGCTCGTGGGTGAATGCGTTTGCGTTGCCGCTGTTGACTATCAGGCCGTTGAATTCCTTGCCTTTTTTCTCCAGGTGATCCTGGGATACGAGTACTGGGGCCGCTTTTACTTTGTTCAGGGTAAATACGCCCGCTGCCGGTCCTTTGGCCAGCATGATCGCTAATCCCATCTTACCTTCTTTGATGCCCCATGCTTTGACGCCTTTGACGGCGCAGATGCCACCTTTTACTTCTTTCATCTATTTCCACCTAAACCGTGAATGATGTCGTCCCGCGTTACTATTCCCACAAGCTTGCCGTCCCTTAGTACGGGCAGACGGTTGACCTTGTGTCTGACCATTTCTGCCGCAGCGTCCTCTATGTCTTTATCGGGTGCCGTTGTCCATACTTCCTTGTGCATGATGTCCTTAACGGGTTTGTGTCCCAGGTCTGTATAGGCATGCTGGAGATCTCGGATCTGCATGAGCTCCCTGAAGGGTATTTCCAGGATTACTTCCAGGGGGCTGGGTAGCCAGAGCGTCTCGGACTTGTGAGGCATGGCGAGGAGTTTCATGATGTCCTCTTCGGTGACGATGCCTACAAGCCTGTCCCGGTCACAGACCGGGATGCCGCTGATGTTCTTCTCGCCCATCAGCTTTACGATATCCTGGATCGCATCCGATGGTGCGCAGGTAATCACGTCTTTGGACATTACATCTTCGACCTTCACGACAATTCCTCCTAGGGGGACAGGCCGCTGGTCCAGAGGCCGGTCCGTTCGTCAAACCCGTACATTATGTTCATGTTCTGGATGGCCTGGCCTGATGCGCCCTTGACCATGTTGTCGATGGCCGAAACGACGACGATTCTGTCCGAGTCCTTCTCGACCTCAAAGGCGATATCGCAGAAGTTGCTGCCTCTTACGTATGCCAGCGATGGTTTGTTGAGCCGTACAAACGGCTTGTCCTTGTAGAATTCCTCGTAGATCGACTGCACCTGTTCTGTGGTGAGCGGCTCATCGACGAACAGGTGTGCCGTTGTCATGATGCCTCTGATTGATGGGACCACGTGGGGGGTAAAGTGAATCCGGGTGCTGTTGTTGAGCCGGTGCATCTCCTGTGTGACCTCTGCCCCGTGCCTGTGGGTAGTCAGGTTGTACGGTCTGACGTTTTGCGCCACGTTGGGGTAGTGGGTGGACTCTGTCGGGTCCTGTCCTGCGCCAGATATGCCTGATTTCGAGTCGACTACTGCCCGGTTGACCAGGCCCTGGGCTACCAGTGGTGCACATGCAAGGTTGGCCCCTGTGGGGTAGCATCCCGGGTTAGCGACCATGATCGCATCCTTGACTTCCGGGTGCAGCTCGGGCAGACCGTAGACTGCTTCTCTCGGGTCGAGGTGCTTCTTGCCATAGACCTGCTCGAACTTCTCCACCGGGAGCCGGTAGTCGGCGCTCAGATCGATGACTCGAAGGCCGTGCTTCAGAAGTTCCGGTACGATGGCCATAGCCGCTCCGTGAGGTACTGCGGTGAAGACTACGTCGCAGCGCTCTGCGATTTTAGCCGGGTCCAGGTCTTCGAACGTCAGTTCCACGATGCTCTTCAGGTTGGGGTGGACAGAGTCCACCGGTTTACCTGCCTGGTTCCTTGATGTTACCACCGTTATTTCGGCCAGCGGGTGTACCGAAAGAAGCCGCAGCAATTCGCCACCGGTATAGCCGGTGCCGCCAACTATCCCTATCTTTAACATAGAATTTTCACCTAAGGATCGCTTTCCTTAATCTTCTGCCTGATTGTGCGGCTGGACGCGTAAGGCGAGAGGTCAGAGGAAGGAATGCGTACGACCTCTGCCTGGATACCTCTCTCGGCCAGCTGTTTTTTCAGCTCGTTTTCGTCCCAGTGCTGGTTGAACCCGATCACGATGACCTCGGGCTTGATCTGCCGGATGGGCTCGAACATGTCAGTTTCGCTGCCCAGCACTGCGTGGTCGACACATCTAAGCGACTGAACCATGAAGAGCCTCTGGTCTTCCGGTATCAGGGGCTTGCGCTTGTGTGTGATTGTGCTTTCTCTGGCGACGATCACCCACATCTCGTCTCCGAGCTTCTTTGCTTCGCAAAGATAGAGCACGTGTCCGGGATGCAAGATGTCAAACGTGCCTGTCGCTACAACCCTTTTTACCATTATTTTCCCTCCGCCGGTTCGTCGACCACAGGCATCTGTATCTTTTCGCCCTTCGGGTTGTAGCATACCCAGTCATTTTCTCTGTAGGGGAATGCCACGATGATATTATAGATGCCTTTACTGCCGAACATGTTCAGGTCAGCATCGGAATATCTCAGATCGTGGACCGGATGACTGTGGACTGATCCGACGACCGATCGGTCGATGGGTAGCATGTGAAACATCATAGTGGCTGAGGTTTCGTCTGACGCTGTCCCCGGGACCAGTAGCATTTCGCTGATCACTCCTTTTTCCGCCCTCAGCAGAGCGGCAAATTCGTGGGGGTGAGAGGATTTACTGGCTTCCATGATGAACTTGAGAAGATCTCTGGAAATCCCCGTTACCTCCCTTTTTCCCGTCACGCTGATCATCCCTGTCCGGTTTGTCACAAATACGCGTTGTTCGTACTTAAGATTAATCGTTCGGCTCGCCGTCAGCCACAATGCGGGCTTCGCCAGGCAGTTTTATCCCATCCGTTCGTCAGCGCAGGATGATCTCATAGAACGGCGTTGTCGGAGTCGGCATGAGGTGGTCATAATGTTTAGAAGGAGTTACAATGACCGGGCGATACCCTGTTACCCGGCTAACCGTGGGCTATAACCGCATTGCTTCTGTATAGATGGGCATCTTTGCCCATAGCCAGCTTTTTACCGATAGATAAACAGGTACGAGCTACACAGTATGATAAAGAAAAACATGATGCCCGTCACCAGGCTAAGTAAGAAGCAATAAATCGTAGGTACATGAAAGATTGCATAAGATGTCACTCCGACAATCACGCTGATCAATAGTGCAATCACGGCCAAAGTTCTTAGTTCGGACATACCCCTTGTCCCCCATACAATATAGATACTATAGAGCTATGGCCTTAAATATTTTTGGATAAGTTAGCAAGTAATCGGATAGTAGCCCTTTTGTTTTTGTCGATATTTTTATAAATATATATTTTATTTCAGTCTTGCTGTCCTTCTACCGTGCCATGACCTTCGAGTAACTCGTCGGCGATTTTGAGATTGACCAGCAGATCATCTAACGTTGTAAGCATAGAACCTGTGCTGTCTGCCTCTGTATATATGATGACTTTACTTCCTTCTACGTAGGACTTTACGTAATGCGGGTTATCTACGGCAATGGCTTTTTCGACAAGCAGGGCATTTTCCGCCTCGATGACCATGCGCGCTTTACATCTGGCCACCAATCTGCCTCCCGATGATTGCATTTACCTGGTCCAGAAATATCTGCTCTTTTCCGACCGGTATGGCTGCTCCCGATGCGATTCGGTGTCCACCGCCGCTGCCTCCTGCCAGAGCTGCGCTTTCTCTCAGGGCAGCCGATAGGTCAAGGCCTTGCTTGATGAGCAATGGCGTTCCACGTGCCGAAATCTTCACTTTTCCGTCTTCCGTATTGAGCACGATGAGTGGCTTGTCGGTCATGATGTAGCGGATCACTGTCGATGCGATGGCTCCGGTTACATCGCTGCTCTGGATATCTATGTACCTGACCCAGCCGATATCTTTTATCCTGCCTACCGCTTCGTTGAGTGCGTCAAGTATCTGGCGGGAATAGTTGAACCTTTTTTCTTCTGCCTGTTTGATCGCCTCTTCGTAGCGCAGGCATACTTCAAGTCCCAGGCCGGGCATTCCCATTTTTCCACAGGAGTTGACTGTATTGGTGAAATCGAAAATATCTTTAATTAGTTCTTTGTTTAGAATGTACACATCGCCGAAGAGTGCATCCACCGTGTCCGGCGGAGATTTTTTAAGGAGCATCAGGGATAGTGCACTGCCCAGGCGCTTCAGGTCCTCGTTGGGGAGTAATTCAATGTTTCCTTCCAGGCCCAGATCTTTGATGAACTGAATTGTGTCCTGGTGATTTCCAGAGAAGCTGAAATACGGGTCAATGGAGTATTCAAGCACTTTCTCAAGCGAACCCCTGCCCAGCTTCATTCCCTTCTGCACGGTGACAGTGCCGCTTTTTACCGCCTCGTCCAGGATGTCTTTATTGGGGCCGACCATCTTTTGCTTATCGCCCGTGGCTCCCGAGATCGCCAGCCCGGCCAGGTCCATGTTGTCTCCCATGATCCTGGCCAAGGCATAAGCCACACCTGACGCTGACATTTCCGAGCCGCCGTCGATGCCGATCAGGTGGGGATTGACCTGAATGTTCTTATGCTCTCCGACGGGCACATGGTGATCCAGGATGATTGCATCGTACTTGTTGACTATGTCAGGTTGACCTGACCCCATATCGCAAAAGATCACCGGGATAGCGGGGTCTAATAACTTTTCTATGGAACTGTCCAGGTTGCTGACAATCGTCGTGTGAAAAGAAATCTTCTTGCGCATCAGCGCCAGACAAATAATTCCACAGGCTGTAATCCCATCCGCATCGTGGTGGGATACAACCCGTATAAAAGGCGTTTTTAAAATTTTATCCGCTGCAGGCCGGGCCATCTGTGAGACTGCGTCTAACATGCCGCCCTCCTGCAACAGGATAATTTACCTTGAGATGAGAATCTCAGCGGTCTTCGGGGAGTATATCCAGTCCATGGGAAGAACCTTTGTGGCGTGGTAGTACTTGACCAGGCGTCTTACCTTGGACTCGGTGAGCTGCAGAGCCCTCTTGTTGTGGAGGTCCTTGTGGTTCTCGTTGAGGTGCTTGTGCAGGCCGATAGCCTTCTTGATCAGGTTAACGAGGTCTTCCGGGAGCTTGGGGCCGGAACCGTTTTCCTTTAAGATCGCGGAGACTTTCTTGCCGGTGACCTGGGTGATGTCTGGGACGCCGTACTTGTCCCTGAGGACGATGCCGACCTGTGCAGTTGTAACGTTCTGCCCGTAGGTCTTGACGACCAGCTTCTCTACTTCTTCCTTGCTCATTGTGAACCATGCGGGGGGTGTCTTTCTTACCGGCCTGGTGGACCTGGATCGGCCCTTTCTGCGAGTATGCATCTTTGCCATTAAAAATCCTCTTGATCAGTGAAATTTGATTACTTAAACTATATTTTACTGTATTTTACAGTACCGTGGCGAAGCTGTACCTTTACTTTGTGGCTTTGCTTATATAATTTTTGGCCGCTGTGAGCAGCGCTGCTCTGAGCAGCAAGAGTGGGACTGAAAGCCCGTTCTCAGCTACTTCACTTTAACTTGAAGTTTATTTATCAAACTGCGATTGCTAATAATATTTTCTGATCTATAATAACTTTTGGTCGACGTGACTCGATTCGCCTCTGATTCGGGTCTGTTTATTATACGACATACCCGATTTACTCCCTCATTATCCTTAAGATATCTTGATACACCTGCGATAAGAGTTTTTTCCGGTGATAATATGGCTGAGAAGGAGAAAAAGGGTGATATAAGCGTCAGGGAAGCCGGCCACAAAGGCGGCGAGAAGACTGCCGAAACCCATAGCCATGAGTTCTACGAGGAGATCGGCCACAAAGGTGGGGAAAGGACGGCAAAGACTCATGGCCATGAGTTCTACGAGGAGATCGGCCACAAAGGCGGCGAAAAGGGTGGCCAGAAGGTCCGGGAGCTTATTGAGAAGGGAAAGGAGTTGAAAAAATAGGCTGGGGCGGTCTGTAAAAGACCGCTGTATTATTTAATCAGCTTCAAGGTGCAGGAGCCGAAACTGTGGGTATTGCTCTCAGCTATCCGTTTTCCTGTGGCGGTCATCGCTGTGCCAGCAAACTAATGCTGCATGGATTTCCACTTCGCAGCTATGTAGTCCCGGATCAGCTTTGCGCCGAGCACAGACGTGATATCTCCCGCATCGTATTCGGGAGAAATCTCTATAAGGTCGAAGCCAACCGTTTTCGGGGCGTAGTGTCTGATCACGGTCCGTACTTCCCGCGGCGTCATGCCAAACGGCTCAGGGGTACCGAGGCCCGGAGCATAGGACGGATCAATGGCATCCATGTCGAGTGACAGGTATATCCGGTCACAACCCTTGAGGTATGCGTCAGCATCCTTTAGTACTGCTTCTATGCCTCTGGCAAAGACGTCCTCTGACGTATAAGCCTTGATATTCGTATGATCCCGGATATAGTCCCATTCTTCTTTGGGGCCGCTGCGAACGCCGATTGTAACGTACTTATCGACCAGCTCTTCGATCACGTGGCGGGAAACGCAAGCATGATTGTTCTTGACGCCCCGGAATTCCGTGCGCATATCGCAGTGGGCATCCATGACGACAAACCCGACTTTTTCGCCAAACGACTTGACACACGGATAAGTAAGCGAGTGCTCGCCACCCATCATAATGGGAATTTTACCCGCATCGACGATTTGTCTGGATGTGCTGTAGACTTCTTCGAGCGTCTCGTCTACGCTGGCGTAGGTGTCACAGTTACCCATATCGTGTATGGGGACGTCGGCGAGGTTTATGTCAAAGTCCGGGACGTATGATTCGAAGTTGTACGAAACCTTGCGCATCACATCCGGCGCCCACCGGGAACCCGCCCTGAAGGACGACGTGTTGTCGAAGGGCACGCCATAAATGACAAAAGTGGCGTCCTCAAACGTGTCTGAGGAATCCGCAAAAAAATTATAGTTCATACTCGATTACTGCCGGAACGAGAACTTGGTCTTGCCCATGGCGGCCATGTACTGCACTTCTTCGCCCTGGTTGATCTTGCCCTCGAGGTCTTCCGGGATCGCCAGTTCAAAGGTCGAGTAGTCTCCGGTGTCCATTAACTGTGCCACTCCGTTAGCGATGGAGATGACCTGGGCGTTCTTCCTTTCGACGATGGGGACGTAGATCTTCGCGTCAACCGGCTGCACGATCGACCGCTTGGAGCCGTCAAACAGGCCTATTGCATCAACACGGGCTTTTGCTGCGCCGTGCTTGCCGGGCTTCGAGTGCTGCACAGCTACGATCTGGCAGGGCTCGTCATCGATGATTACAAATTTTCCTTCTTTCAGGGCTTTTACTTCAGACTGCTGCTTCATGATAAATACACTCCATTTTCGTGAATCTCTGATGAGATTAAAAGGCCTTGATATACGCTAATATAATAATCAAAGCCGGGTATTAGCCTACTATAGTCATAATCGCGTATAAATACTTAATGCCGGTTGGCGGGGAAGTGTACAGGGGATTATAACTAGACAGAATAGCTTGACGAACATCTTTGCATGTGATACGCCGTAATCCTCGTCTTGCAGATAATAGAACTCTATTTGCTGCCCGATACCTAGTACTTTCCCCTAAATAACTTATATTCGAAGCGCCTATATCCTGTTCGGTAATCACAGATGCAGGCAAAATCGGTAGGTATCATTTCCAGGCTTGACGTCAAGGATCCTAAAAGCCTCATCCCCGCGTTTGTCAAGCACCTGTCCTATAAAGTAAAACTATACCTCGACCCTGTCACAGCGGGTGTCTGTGGCAGCACCGATGTTACGGAGATCGACGAGATGTACGCTGATCTTGTCCTGATCTTCGGGGGCGACGGGACCATTCTCCGGTCTTTACAGTTACTACCCAAGCCGACACCGATCATGGGCATTAACATGGGTGAAGTGGGCTTTTTAACAGTCACGGATCCGGAGAGCGCCATCTACATGATCGACGACATCATCGCGAACTTTGAGGTAGTAGAGCGCGCACGCATGGCGGTCAAGCTGAACGAGTACGAGCTTCCCTGTGCCATGAACGAAGCGGTCGTGATCACCTCAAGGCCGGCAAAAATTTCCCAATTCAAAGTCTATGTGGACGGTAAATTCATGGAAGAATTCCGGGCGGATGGCATCGTCTTTGCCACGCCGACCGGCTCTACGGCTTATTCCATGAGTGCCGGCGGACCTATCGTCGATCCCGGCGTCGATGGGATCATCATCGTGCCGCTTGCACCTTACAAGCTCTCCGCCCGGCCGTGGGTGGTCCCCGGGAGAAGTGTGATCCGGCTGGAACTTCTCCGAGAGGATAAAGAATCAGTCGTAGTGGTGGACGGCCAGTATACGACAAATGTATCGATCAAGGATGTCCTGACATTTACCCGGTGTGAATGGCCGGCGCTGTTTGTCAAGTTCCATGATAAGTTCTATGATTTGGTGCGAGAGAAGTTGACCTGAAGCGGATTATCCTTGACGATTTTTCGCTTTTCCCCTGACAGGAAGAGCTGATTAGTTTATTAACATTGAATTACACCGCGGCATCCAGATTAACCGATGGCCCGGGAGTCTCCTATGGAATTTACAGTTCACGACACGTTGGCAGCCTATAAGACGATCATCTCGGAGAAAAACAAACGGAAAAAGCGAGAGGTATTCGTCTCGGATCTCCTGATGCCCTACGAAGGCATGTTCAACGCTTTCGGCGGTTCACTGAGCCCGATCGGTGGTAAGACCGCTGCCCTGAAGCTGCTGGAAGCCTGGAAGTTCGTCATGCCGGAACGGCTTGATCCGCGTTCTTCACAGCAGGTTGAGCTGCTGGAGCAGTCGGACGCTTTGAGGCTGATGGCCGAAACGCTGGCAAAAGCGTTTGAAGTCTTCAAACCATACGAGAACCGGATTCCGCTGAAGCATATCCTTGCCGGCATATTTCTCCTTGACAAAGCCAAAATGGACCCTGTGGACCACGGTTATTCCGGCTACGGGGGCATACCGGGCTATGTGATGCTGACCTATAGCGAGGTGGATGAATACAACCTATCCCGGCTGCAGGCAGCCCTGGCCCATGAGGTACATCATAATGTACGCCTGTCGGTCATGCCCTGGGACCCCGTGAACATCACGGTCGGGGAATACATCGTCATGGAAGGGCTGGCCGAATCGTTCGGGACATGGCTGTACGGCGAAGATCGGATCGGGTACTATGTTTCTGAGTTTCCTGAAGAGAAACTTCAACAGGCCCGGGAGCTGATCAAAGAATCGCTCGACAAAAAGGGCTTCAATGAAGTCCGGGCTTATCTATACGGGGACAGGTCCCCGGGTAAAGGCGCCAAGCCCACCGGCATACCGGCATTTTC
>CAZJRS010000038.1:0-31823 GCA_964548585.1 uncultured Methanocella sp.
CAACGGCACGGCGGCACAACGACTTTTTTTACCACAACGGCACGGCGGCACAACGCTCCCAAAAAATCGAGTTCATTGTTTTAAATGAATCAATCGTTGTGTCTTTGTGCCGTTGTGGTTTTTTGGTTCGTTGTGGTTAGTTTTATCGGTTTTAATTGCTGTTACCACAGCTTGACGTCGCGGATGGTGCACCCTTCCTTAACGATCTTGCCGACAATCTGTCCGTCGGTCATCTTGACGATTGGGCCGGCATCCTGTTTGTCGCAGATGATCACGTAGCCCATGCCCATGTTGAACGTACGGTACATCTCCGATTCTTCGACGTTGCCCAGCTTCTGGATGAGCTTGAATATTTCGGGCACCGGGAGCGCATCTGTGAAGTCGAAGCCGTAGTTTGTGATCCTCTTCAGGTTCATGAGGCCGCCTCCGGTGACGTGAGCCATGCCATGGATATTGAACCGCTTGGTCAGGCCTACTACTTCTGCATAAATCCTGGTCGGAGTCAGGAGTTCCTCGCCTAAACTGATTTTTTTATTATATGGGCAGGGATCGGTGTACTTCAGGCCCGCGCTCTCCACGACTTTGCGGACGAGGCTGTAGCCGTTGGAGTGTATTCCGCTTGATGGCAATCCTACGATTACGTCGCCGGGCTTGACTTCACTGCCGGTAATGATCTGGTCTTTTGGGACTACTCCTACGGCTGTGCCTGCCAGGTCAAATCCTTTGATGATATCGGGCAGGGCTGCAGTCTCGCCGCCGACGATGGAGACATTTGCCTGTTTTGCCCCTTCGTTCAAGCCGATTAACACCTGCCGGACCAGTTCTTCATTCGGCTTCTCGAGTGAGATATAATCCACGAAGGCAAGGGGCTCGATGCCCATCACGTACAGATCATTGACGTTCATGGCGACGCAGTCGATGCCCACGGTGTCCCATTTTTTAATGGCGTCGGCAATGATGAGTTTCGTGCCTACTCCGTCCGTGGTGATGGCCAGGGCGAGGTAGCCCATGTCTATGAGGCCTGCGTAGTGGCCCGCTCCTCCCAGGGGGGCTCCGAAGCCGGTGCGCTTGAAGCTCAGGCTTTTGATAATGTCTGACTTAATGGTCTCGAGCTTCTTGATGTCCACGCCAGAGCCGGCGTAGGTCATGTGCTGGCCTACGGCCTGCTTCGCAGCGGCTTTCCTGGGGGTAGCCTTACTACTGGCAGCCTTAGAAACTGTAGTTTTCTTAACCGCGGCCTTCACGGCTACTTTTGCCTTTACTGGTGCCCTTTTCCCTGCCTTCTTCTGCATGTGCGATCAATAGCCCTGCCAGATAGATATAACTTTTTAGTCTCCTCTGTGGATGGCCAGTGATTCATCGGAGATCCGACGGAATATCTCACTTATGTGTCTGTTGTTTCTTTTTGCCTTACGTGGAAAAACGTGCAGTGCGGTCAGCAAGTATGACTTAACGTATCTGTGTGATAGCAAAAAAATAAGGGGGTTAGGTGGTTTTTACTTCTACTCCGACAATGAGGCAACTTCCACAGGTATCATGGATATCGCTTATCTCATAATTTCGGAGTGGTGGTTGGAGTATGACCGATACCAACTTGAACACTAATGTATTTATAGTTATCGGTCTTTGTATACCAATGACCTATACCAATCATCGTCGAAACAAAAATTGATTATAGGGTGTTACAATATCGTGTTATTCGTCGGGCAGGAAATCGACATGGATGTCAACCGAAAAGAACTTTCCACCATTAAAGCGGCCCTCTCTGAGAGCCACCGGGGCATGACGATAACGGAGATCGCTAAGGCTGTCATGCTGAACCGGCATTCAGTGGCCAAGTATATGGAGGTACTGGTGGCAGCCGGTCACGTCGATATGAAAGCTTTCGGCCCTTCAAAAATCTACTGCCTGTCTCAAAGGGTTCCCATATCGGCGATGCTGAGCTTTTCGTCAGATCTCATCATCACGCTGGATAAGGATATGAGGACAAGGAACGTGAATGACACATTCCTCGAATTTATGGGCATTGGCAGAGGAGATATCCTTAACAAAAACATCCAGAATTTTTCATATCCGATGAAGTCCGACCCTCCGTTGATTCATTACATCAACGCCGCACTGAATGGTCAGGCAAATTCGCTCGATGTCTTTTATCCTATGGGGACTAGCGGTAATTACTTTATTGTAAAATTTCTGCCTACGATCTTTGAGGATGGGGAAAAGGGTGTCACCCTGATACTGAGCGACATCACGGAGCGAAAGCGGATCGAGAACGCCATCCGGGAGAGCGAAAAGAAGTTCAGGGATATGCTGGAGCAGTCTACCGACAGCATCAGCATGAGCGACGAGCAGGGGACCGTTATCGAGTTCAATGCGAGCTTCGAGCGACTGACAGGTCTGCCGGGACGCGATGTGATCGGTAAGCCCGTATGGGAGATCCCCTTCTTTCTCAAGGGCTATGAGCAGATCCCGAATCGTTCTCCGAAGCAGCTGAAAGACTACATTCTCAAGTTCCTCGCGACCGGAAGGTCTCCGCTAACGGACCGGCACAATTTGTTTCACATCGAGCGGCCCGACGGTACCAGGCGGATCATCCTGGTCAATGTGTTTCCAATCAAGACGGTCAGAGGGTATATCCTCTGTTCTATCGCTCACGATATCACCGAGCGCGTCCAGGCTGAAGAAGCGTTGCGGAAGGAGCGCAGCGAGCTTGAAGTCCGGGTAAAAGAACGTACGGCCGATCTGGAGAAATCAAACAGGCTGCTTGAGGCTGAGGTACAAAAGCGAAAACGCTCCGAGGATGCTCTCCGGGAAAGCGAAGAGAAGTATCGCAATCTGGTCGTAAGCATTAATGATCTGGTATGCGAAATTAATCTAGACGGAAAATACTCCTACATGAGCGACGGGGTCAAGGATATACTGGGCTACGAGCCTTCGGAATTAATCGGCAGGACCATCGAAGGGCTTCTGGCACCCTGCAGTAAACCGTATATCATGGATTATGCCATGCGCCTGCTCCAGGATCCTCAACCTTATACCTGGCGAGATGTCCACTTTTTACATAAATCCGGCCACGAGATCATCATAGAAGCCAACGGCATTCCGCTATTCGATGGGAAAGGCAACTTCAGAGGCTATATGGGCGTGTGCCGTGATATCACCGCCCGTAAGCGGGCTGAAGAGGCGTTGCGTAAGGCGGAGGAGCAGTACCGTAACATGGTCGAGAACATCAGCGACTGGATCTGGGAGACCGACTTGACCAGCCTCTACACTTACTCCAGCCCCAAAGTCTATGATATCCTCGGGTATCGCCCTGAAGAGGTCGTCGGTTTACGGTCTTTCGATTTGATGACACCCGAGAATGGGAAAAAGATGCGTGACAGGGTAATGGCTCTCAATGCGAGCGGAGAACTACCCAGGGTGCTGGATGCAGAGCTCCTCCACAAGGACGGCCATACGGTCTTCTTGGAAGTTAGCGGCGAGCCAGTACCTGATCAGCAGGGAACTGTGATCGGCTTCCGGGGCGTAGCCCGGGATGTCACTGAGAAAAAATTCATGGAAGAAGCTTTGCGTGAGAGCGAGAGTAAGCTTCGTGACACCATCGAAAAGGTTAACGATATTGTCTGGGAAATGGATCCGCATGCCCGGTTCGCCTATGTGAGCCCGAAGGTACGGGATATACTGGGCTACGACCCCGAACATTACCTGGGCAAGGTCATCGTTGAATTCATGCCGCCTGAGGACGTGCTCAAATTCTCCGAAGGGTTTGGCCGTATCTTCGCCAACCCGAGGCCATACAGCCTGGAGCACATGAGGATGTACCATAAAGATGGCAGCATACTGTCCGTAGAAGTCAACGGCTCTCCGTTCTACAATGAAAACGGGCAGTTCTGCGGGTTCCGTGGCATAACCCGGGACATCACAAGGCGTAATGCACCGGTTAAAAAATGAAAAAAGGGGATAATACTGTAAATCCCCTCCTTCACTAATTGCCCCAGTCGAGCAACTCAGTGACTGTCTCTGTGTCCTTTAGCGGCTTCACCTTCGGGAACCTCTGTCACATCATTAATAATTCCGCCATTACCTGTCAGCATACGGCAAATAACTTACAGGTTATGCAACTCAAACTCATTATGCAGGATCTTCACTGCCTTCTGCGCATCATCTCTGTTGATCACAAAGGAGATGTTTGCTTCGGACGAGCCCTGGCTGATCATGCGGATGTTGATGCTGTTTTTGCCCAGCGCTGTGAAGACTTTGCCCGCTGTGCCCGGGGAACCGGCCATACCTGCGCCTACAACTGCGACGACACATACGTTGTTGTCACAGGTTATATCTTTCTCGATATCCTCGCCGAACTCTTTTACCAGTGCAGCGATTGCCCTGTCGATCTGGACTCCGTCGATGGCCATGGAGACGTTGAACTCGCTCGACGCCTGGCTGATCATGATGATGTTGATATCTTCGCGGCCCAGCACGCTGAAGATCTGTCCTGCGATGCCCGGTGTGCCCGACAATCCCGCACCGCTGATGTTGACCAGGCCGATGTTCTTGATCATCGTGACAGCCTTGATCGGGGTGCAGTTGCCGTTGATGTCCTTCATCAGCACGACGGTGCCCGGGTGGTCCGGCTGGAAGGTGTTGAGGACCCTGACCGGGATGCCTTTCTTCACGGCAGGCTCGATGGTCTTGGGGTGGAGCACCTTGGCGCCGAAGTACGACATTTCCATGGCCTCCAGATACGTGACGACCGGCAGCGTCCTCGCTTCCGGCACTAGCCGGGGATCGGTGGTCATGATGCCGTTGACGTCCGTATAGATCCAGATTTCGTCCGCATCGATGGCTGCGCCGATGATCGACCCGCTGTAGTCAGACCCGCCTCTGCCCAGGACTGTGATGATGCCTTTTGCGTCTGCTGCTACGAATCCGGTCACCACGGGGATCATACCGTCTTTCAGCAGGGGCAGCAGCTTTTCCTTGACCTTGACGTCCGTGATCGGCTCTGGCTTGGCGCTCTCGTAGCGGCTGTCGGTGATCACTCCTGCCTCTCCGCCGGAGAATGATTTTGACTTGATTCCTATATCCCGCAGCGATCCGCTGAGGATGGGGACACACATGCGTTCGCCGAAGGAATAAATGTACGCCAGCGACCGGTTAGTCAGCTCGCCAAGGTAACAGACGCCGACCAGTGCATTTTTCAGCTCGGCGAGCCGTTTCTCGATATCTGCCGAGACTTCCTGTCGGATGCTCTTGTCCTCGATCGCGTCCGATATGGCCGCTTCATGGCGTTTGGCCAGATCAAGGAATAGCTTTTCAATGTCTTCCGTGTTACACGTGTCCTTGGCGACCTGTGCCATCTCGAAGAGCTTGTCTGTAACGCCGGTCATTGCCGACGCCACGACAATGACTTCGTGGCCCTGGTCGTAGTAACCTTTCACTAGCCTTGCCACGTTGCGAATTCTCGCTCCGTCGCCCACAGAAGTGCCGCCGAACTTCATGACCAGTCTCATTGTAAATCACAATCCGTCAGGGAATTTATAAACTTATTGTCGATGGAGTATAAGACTGTTGCGAGTATATTGCCTTGACGGTTGCATTAAGAGAACAGCGCCGGCCAGGTGCTTATCCGGCACAGCAAGTTACGCCAGGGTGTCCAAGTACGCCGACACTCCATTAAAATGGCCGACAATCGTCGATATTTGAAGGGATGAAATCTCCCGGCCTCCGGGCGTATTCTGGTATCCGGGTGTTACTTGATCTATCCGTCTTTCCACCTGCCAACCGTGAAAGCCTTGGAAAATGCAATATATAATAATATTTTATATTATATACAATGGCGATCGTCGAGGGCAAGGACCTTGTGAAGGACTTCAATGGTTTACGGGCTGTGGACCACGTCGATTTTTCCATCCAGCGGATGGAGTGTTTCGGGTTTCTCGGGCCAAACGGGGCGGGTAAGACTACGGTCATGAAAATGATCTACTGCCGATCACCTGTTACTCATGGCGATATCATCGTGAATGGCTTGAGTGTCAGGGCTGAGCAGAGGAAGATCAAGGCTGTGATCGGTGTGGCTACCCAGGACGATAACCTTGACCGGGATCTGACCGTTTGCGAAAACCTGCTGATATACTCCAGCTACTTTGACATCCCGAAGAAGGTTGCCCGGAAACGTATCTCTGACCTGCTGTCATTTTTTGATCTCACTGACAAAGCGGATACACCCGTCGACGATCTCTCCGGCGGGATGAGGAGAAAGCTGATTGTGGCAAGAGCCCTGGTAAACGACCCCGAACTGCTGATCCTTGACGAGCCGACGACGGGCCTTGATCCGCAGGCGCGGCGCCAGATCTGGGACACGATCATCCGGCTGAAGGGGCAGGGTAAGACGATTGTCCTGACCACGCATTACATGGATGAAGCCCAGGAGCTGTGCGATCGAATCGCGCTGATGTTCGGGGGAAAAATCCTCGAGTACGGCTCACCGGAGGAACTCATCGGCCGGGTTCTGGGCAGTAACGTGTGTGAAGTATACGCACCGGAAGAAGATCAGGTCGATGCAATCCGGGACCGGGTGAAAGGTAGTATTGAGCAGGTGGGAAGCCGTCTGTACGTCTATGGCAACGATGCAGAAGTCCTCCGCCACATGTGCGAGGCTGCCACCGGCCAGCGTCATACGGTACGGAAGGCGAACCTGGAAGACGTCTTTCTAAAACTCACCGGGAGAGAGCTAAAATGAGGCAGAACCTGCCCTCCTGGCGTGCAAGGCATATATGGACACGGAACTTCAATGTGTTCCGAAAATTCTTCATCACCAGCATCCTTCCCTACTTTGCTGAGCCCTTACTGTTCATACTGGCATTGGGCTATGGCCTTGGTCTGTTCGTCGGCCAGATCGGAGGGGTAAGCTACCCGCAGTTCCTCGCACCTGGCATTCTCTCTTCTTCAGCCATGTTTGCGGCGTCCTACGAGTGTACGTACTCGACCTTCGTGCGCATGCATTTTCAAAAAACTTTTGACGCTGTGCTTTCCACTCCTGTGATGGTCGAGGACATCGTTGTGGGCGAGATCCTCTGGGGCGCTACGAAAAGCCTGATAAGCGGTGCTTGTATCTTCCTCGTGATCTTTTTGTTGGGGCTGGCCACACTGGAATCGGCACTGGTCATCCTGCCCACTATCCTGCTGGTCGGGCTCATGTTTTCATCGCTCAGCATGCTTTTTACTTCGCTGGTGCCATCGATCGACGCATTCAACTACTACTTTACTTTGCTGGTTTCCCCGATGTTTCTGCTTTCCGGGGTGTTTTTCCCCATTGACAGCCTGCCGTCTGTCGTTCAGCAACTATCCTGGTTCCTGCCACTCACTCATGCAGTCAACGTGATACGGCCTGCAGCTACCGGCCATATGTCCTGGGGGTTCGCAATCGATATCGCGTGGATGACGGTATTCACTGTCATCTGCGCAGCTATCTCTGTCGTACTGATGAAAAGAAGGATGATACAATAAGTTAATCGCGCCTGACTGTCAGGTCCTGCTTATCGCAAATGGCTGTCCCGTGCTCGCCGAAGTCCACCTCGATAGTGTTCCAGCCGCTGCCCGGGATCTTTGCGACGATTACTCCTTCGGTACCTTCAGGAATTACCCCGCCGTCGATGGATTTTTTTAACTCTCTCAGCAGGATGACCCGGTCGTTCGGTCGCATAGTAAATTAGTTAGGTCGCTGATCTCGTTTAAACCTTTGCCTGCGGCCCTTCGGCCGCAAAAGTCTTATTATCGCTCTATACTATGTTATCCATATGAGCTACGTGGCCATGACGATTGCCGGCTCGGACTCCGGGGGAGGGGCGGGCATACAGGCTGACCTAAAGACGTTTCAGGCGCTGGGCGTCCACGGTACCTGTGCCATAACGGCGATTACAGCCCAGAATACCCGGGGAGTTAAAGCGGTCTTCGACGTTCCCTGCTCAGTCATCGAGAGCCAGATCGACGCAGTAATAGCCGATTTCGACATCAGTTTCGCTAAAACTGGCATGCTTTCGAGGTCGGATACCATCCGTTGTGTGGCGCGAAAAGTGGCCGAATATGGTCTGAAAGTGATCGTGGACCCGGTGATGTCCGCCGAAGCAGGTGGCAGGTTGTTGAACCCTGATGCCGTCGACATCCTGAAAACCGAGTTGTTACCGCTGGCAGAGGTGACCACGCCAAACGTATATGAGGCGGCGGTGCTCTCCGGGCTTACTATCACCGACATGGACTCGGCAAGGGCAGCGTGTAAGGCGATACGGTCACTTGGGGTAAAGCAAGTCATACTGACCGGAGGGCACTTCGGCGGCATCGACATCTTATATGACGGTGAATTTCATTATTTTAAAGGCGACCTGGTCAAAGGCGGTACCCATGGGACCGGCTGCACTCATTCCGCTGCGGTGACTGCATATCTCGCCCGGGGGGAGACCCTAGCAGACGCATGTACTAAGGCAAAGGCGTTTGTTAGGGGTGCAGTGCTCCAGTCGATGGACGTAGGCCACGGGGTGCATCCGGTGAACCCCGGGGGCATCCTATAAACTGGTAACATTTTTTTAGTTGATCGGCGTACATAGGGACTTTTTTGTTCCGTTTGACAGCCCTATCTAATGATTGGTGTCAGGGGAACTTTTTATAAAAAGTTCCCCTCGCGACCCCTCAAAAACATCGCTTAAAAAATGCCCTCCGGGCTTAATTCGGTGTAGAGACCCAGGAGGACTTTTGAAAAAGTCCCCCGGGAGCCCCCGCAAAACTTTTAGTGTCGGAGGGGGGATCCGAACCCCCGACCTTCGGATGTCTCAGGTTAATGGCGAGTATTCAATATACCCTATGAGTCCGACGCCCTAACCAGACTAGGCCACTCCGACATACTGACTTAACAAGACGTTTTGCATACTCTACATATCATTCTATGATATAATTGTTGTGGTTTACGGGTCTTATAAAGCACTGCATCGGACACGCCTTATACTGTGGAGATATAGCTCTCCACAGTATCTGATGTGTCGATCTGAACCACTGCGGTTCAGATCTTGCGTCGCAGTACTTCGACCTTGTTTTCATATCCCACGTATACCATGACTGCATTGGTAAATATGCCGTGCTCTACCAGCCCGGGAATGCGGGACATCCTGTCGCCAAGCAGCGCCGGCTCTTTTATCTGCCCGAAGCTGCAGTCGAGGATGAAATTTCCGTTATCCGATATGACCGGGCCGTCCTTGCCCGTGCCAGTCCTGATTGCGCAGGTGCCACCAAGCCGGACCAGCTCCCGCTCTACCAGATTGCGTGCGTATGGAATCACTTCAACAGGCACAGACCTGTCCAGCATACTGCTGAATTTCTTATCGTCTGCCACAATGATGAACTGTTTTGCAGAGCATGAAACGATCTTTTCTCTAGTATGGGCAGCTCCGCCGCCCTTAATCGCGTTCAGCGAGGCGTCCACCTGGTCGGCGCCATCGATCGCAATGTCCAGGCTCGGCGATGCCGCCAGGCTCGTGAGCGGAATGCCGCATTCGATCGCCAGGGCTTCCGTCGAATACGACGTGGGCACACCCAGAATATCCAGCCCTTCATCCTTGACACGCGTGCCCAGTAACCGGATTGCGTGCGCAATCGTGGAGCCTGTCCCCAGTCCGACCACCATGCCATCGCTCACAAGTTCGCACGCTTTTTCCGCCGCGTTTTTCTTCGCCAGATCACTGCCAGAAAGATTCTTCATCGTGTGAAAGAGGGCTTCCGGGTGGAAAAATATTACGGTGCAGCTTCGCTGCGATCAGTCTATGATAGGGGGAGCGCCGTGTCCCTTTTACCACGCTCACCTTAACGGCTCTCGACTTGTTTGTGTATGGCGGAATACTGGTCCATGAGCGATTTGATTTCCATCGAGCCGTGGGTGTCGACGACCCCGAAGGCGGCGATGGCTTTTCCGTTTATGCTGAGTGGCGCCACTACTACTGGTATACCCTGGTAAGTTCCTGCGGGTGGTATGCCTTTGATTACTTTGTTTCCCGCGATGGCTTTTTCCAGCAGAGGTCCGGTATACGACTTTGATTTGATCTCCCCGTCTTCTACCTGTATACCCAGTCGCATGATGCTTCTGGCAGTCACAGGGAGGCCCCCGGTAAGGGCGTGGATGCAAAGGGCCATGCTGGCAAGGTCGTCAGCCGATGAGTCTTCTGAAATAATGATCCGGTCCATAATGATAGGTAGACACGGAGGCTCATATGGTTTTGCCTGGCATCAGATGCCTTTTAGTACCTGGTCTTTAATGGTTTCGCTGATCTCCACGAACTCCTGGAGGCTTAACGTGCCCAGGTCATCTACTACGCCGATCGCAGCTATTGGGTAGCCATCTCTGTCCTCGACAGGGGAGATCAGCATGGGCATACCGACGTACTTCCCCTGGTCTACCCGTACCTTTTTCCTGTCGATGCCCGAGAAAACGCCGTCCAGCGCCCCGCCTTCGTAACCTGTGTGTACCGTGCCGTCACGGTCGACAAATACACCTGGCCTATCCCTGCTCTTAAACATGATCGGTAAGCCGCCCGTGGCGCGGTGAATGGACAGCGCCAGCCGGGTAAGCCCGTCTGCAGGCGTGTCCTTCGAAATTTCTATTATGCTCATCAATGGTATCTGATAAAAATTTTTATAAATATGTTGCTTCTCGATTCCATGTACATCGCCATCCACGACCGATGAATTGCGATCTCGTCTGCGCTGTCCGAATATCCTGTCATGATGTTACCCAGGGCCTCGCCGGTCAGCAGAGTGAAAAAGGATTTAATACTAACAGTACATCTCTCTATCGGATGGCTTTCGGTAGTGCATTTAACTATACTCTCTTCGTCCACGCACTGGTGGGCGTTTTCGTCATTGTCAACCCATTCGGTAACATACCTATCTTTATCTCACTCACATCCAAGCTGACGTCTATCGAGCGTCGGAATGCTATCATTAAGTCAGCCATCATTGCCACTGCGATACTCCTGGTTTTCGCGCTGATCGGCCAGACTGTATTTGCGTTGCTCAACGTAACTCTGCCCTCTCTGCGGATTGCGGGCGGGTTGCTGCTGCTTGCCATCGCATTTGATATGCTCCTGGGGCGGAGCCCTGCATCCAAGATCGATGAGTCCGACGAGCGCGAAGCCGTGGCAGTGACGCCGATGGCTACACCGCTGCTCGCAGGTCCCGGGGCAATGAGCACTGTAATGATCCTGATGAACGAAGCAGCGACCAACGACGTGCAAAAGTTATCCATCTTCGTGGCCATTGCCATAGCCATGGCGGCGGCATTTCTCATATTAATCAACTCTGAGCTGATCTATTCGGTAATAAAAAAGGACGGCTCCCGGGTACTTACCAAGGTCATGGGCATAGTGCTGGCTACCATCGCCATCGAGATGATGGTCAACGGCTTCTTAAAAGCGTTTCCAGTGCTTACCGGCATCGGTGGCTGAGCAATGGGTTTTCATGATGTCAACAGGTTCAGCAACTTATATATATGCTTAAAGCAGTAAAACGATTGCATTCAGGGGCTGTGTTTCTTCGAAGTCCCGAAATTGTGGCAATTTGGGGGCCGATAGTATAAGCTTGCGCCGGAAAATATGGCGAGAAGATATACCTTTCAGGCGCGTATATGCACGAAGATAAGGATAACCAGTATGAGCGGGGAAGACGGAAGAAAACCATTCGTAGCCATTGTAGATGACGAGCCTGACCTACAAAAACTTTACCGGCTAGCCATCTCTTCAAGAGGCTATCCAATCGCGTACATTGCCAGCGATGGCACCGACGCTCTGGAAAAGCAAAACAAGGCAAACCATAAACCCGACATCGTCATCATGGATCACCGTATGCCCACCAAGAACGGGGTTGAGACCACCAGAGAAATACTGGCGTCTTCTCCGGATACCCGGGTTATTTTTGTCTCAGCCGACGAAGCCGTAGAAAAGGAAGCTCTTGAGGCAGGGGCAACGAAGTTTCTGAAGAAGCCCATCTCTCTCAAGGAACTGCTCCGCAACATCGACGAAGAGGCGAAAACAGTTTCTTCGAGTCCACCGGCTTCAACCTGATGTATTTTTAAACGCTTGCTTTAACCCGTGTTATAGGTCGATCGTATTCCTTCACGGGATCGATGCGACAGCCGATATATGCTATTTACCGCCGCAGGCAGCCTGGTGATTGAATTCCAGGCTATCCGGGCGTCAATATCTTTGTTTCTGTTACCTGATCAATCCGCCAGTTGAGGCTGACGTGACGTTTCTTGCATACCTCGCCAGATACCCTTTGAGCTGCTTCTCTTTTGGCTTAAACATCTTCTTCCGCTTCGCCATTTCTGCCGCAGGGACCTTGACTTCTATCTTTTTCGCTGGTATGTCGATGATGATGGTATCACCCTCTATCAGCAGGCCGATTGGGCCGCCGTTCACTGCTTCGGGCGTGACGTGACCGATGCACGGCCCGCGTGTGCCTCCCGAGAACCGTCCGTCAGTGACAAGGGCTACTGATTCGCTCAGGCCCATTCCTGCGATCGCGGAAGTCGGACTGAGCATCTCTGGCATGCCGGGGCCGCCCCTCGGACCTGTATACCTGATCACGACGACATCGCCCGGCTTTATTTTCTTTCCGAGAATGGCCTTGATTGCGTCGTCCTCGCAGTCAAACACCCTGGCTTTTCCCGTAAATTTCATCATCTTGTCGCTGACCGCGCCGCTCTTGACCACCGCGCCTTCCGGGGCAAGACTTCCGTACAGGATCGAGATTCCGCCCGTCTTGTGGACCGGGTCATCTTGAGTATGAATCACCTCAGGCCTCTCGACCTTGGCCGCTCTGGTGATCGCCTTAATCGTCTTTCCCGAGACTGTCGGCAGGTCTTTGAGCTTCTTGAGCCGGCTCATGACCGCCGGTATGCCTCCCGCCTCGTCCAGGTCCTTCATCGTGTAAGGTCCACCCGGGCTCATGTGGCAGATGTGAGCTGTTTCACCGCTGATCCTGTCAAAGTCGTCCAGCTTGAGCTCGATGTCGCCTTCCGCCGCGATGGCAGTCAGGTGGAGCACAGTATTGGTCGAGCCTCCGATGCTCATGTCCACCTTGATTGCGTTCTCAAACGACTGTCTCGAGACAATGTCCAGTGGCTTGATGTCTTCCTTTACCAGTTCGACGATCCGTCGACCGCTCTCCTTTGCGATTCTGTCCTTCTTACCGCTGACTGCATGGGCTGTGGCGCAATCGGGCAGGGACAGGCCCAGCGCTTCCGTCATGCAGGCCATGGTGTTGGCTGTGTATAATCCCTGACAACTTCCACAGCCAGGGCAACAGGCGTCCTCAATTCTCTTGAGCTCTTCCAGCGTCATCTTGCCAGCCTGGACCCCCCCGATGGCCTCA
This sequence comes from uncultured Methanocella sp., assembly GCA_964548585.1. Lineage (GTDB taxonomy): Archaea > Halobacteriota > Methanocellia > Methanocellales > Methanocellaceae > Methanocella_A. Next base: position 13,411 of record CAZJRS010000038.1, read on the forward strand.
AAAGCCGAGATCAGTGTAAGGTCTTTACTATCCAGCCTGCCCGGTAGCATCGGGCCTCCCGTGACGACGATCGTGGGGATGTTCATCCGCAGCGAAGCCATCAGCATACCCGGGACGATCTTATCACAGGTGCCCAGCATCACGATGCCGTCAAACCGATGGGCCTGGGTCATGACTTCGATCGAATCTGCAATGATCTCCCTGGAGGGCAGGGAGTAACTCATGCCTTCGTGGCCCATTGCAATTCCGTCGCAGATACCGATGACGCCGAATTCGAATGGCACGCCTCCCGCTTCACGTATACCTTCCCGTATTTTCTCCGCAAGCTCCCGCAGGTGCTTGTGGCCCGGGACGATGTCATTCCAGGCGTTGGCAATGCCGATGAACGGCTTATCCATATCGCTGTCTGTCACACCTACCGACTTGAGAAGCGCTCTGTGCGGCGTCCTCTCCATTCCCTTCTTGACCTTGTCGCTTCGCATGGTTGACCTCTGAAAACTAGTTTTAGTATCTTAGCCGTTAAAGATTAAATGTCGTTGCCGCGTGTGTTCGGGATGTCATATATAGCTGCTGACGCTGACAGTAATTATGAGGCACTACATGGGCCATTTTGATCACAGGCTATCATGGCTGGCATGTTTAGTAGTTATGTTAACCACATAAAGTTAATAAACGTGAACAATGTTATTACTTTGCGATGCAGGACGTGCTGATCGACGCGTATGGGCGGAAAATTTCCAGTTTGAGAATTTCCTTGACGAACAGGTGCAACCTCAAGTGCATCTACTGCCACAACGAGGGGGAAAAGAACAGCGGCAGCGAGATCACGGTCGATGAGGTTGCACAGATCTCGAGAATCTGTGCAAAGCACGGTGTCGATAAGATCAAGTTTTCCGGTGGCGAGCCACTCCTGCGCCGGGACTTCGAGGATATTCTTCGAGCGCTTCCCCCGATGCGCGACGTATCTGTCACTACTAACGGTACTCTGCTTGCGTCACGGGCAAAATCCCTGAAGGAGAGCGGGCTGGACCGTGTCAACGTGAGCCTGGATTCCCTGGACCGTGACCGCTTCACTTTCATCACCCAGTGCCACGGGCAGTTCGATAAAGTCCTCGACGGTATCGATGCTGCGCTATCCGTCGATCTTACTCCCGTAAAAATTAACATGGTCTACCTGAAGGGAGTCAACGAGGACGAGATCGACCGCATGATCGATTTCATACGGGGCAAGCCTCTGGTATTGCAAGTGATTGAGCTCATGAATTTCCAGGGCATGTTTAAGTACCATGCGGACGTGGCGTCGCTGGAGGAGCGGATCAAAGCAAAAGCTGACCGTGCAGTATGCCGGGAAATGCACCGGCGTACCAAGTACTTCCTGGGTGAAGCCGAAGTCGAGATCGTCCGGCCGATCGATAACTCTGAGTTCTGTATGAACTGCAATCGCTTGAGGGTTACTTCTGACTATAAGCTCAAGCCCTGTCTGCTGCGAGATGATAACCTGGTCAGCATCAGGGGCATGACTGATGCGGAAGCCGAAGTGGTGCTGAAGCAGACCGTCGGTTTACGCGAGCCGTTTTACAAATCCCAGAGCCAGCAAATCTGCAAGCCGTATAAGATATATGAACCATAACGACCTATCTAATATAGGTCGCACACATGGAACTTTCTGATTTTATCAAGATCCTCGAAAACATCGCTCCGACGGAGCTTGCCGAGGAGTTCGATCACGGGAAAATCGGGCTGATCGTCCCCGGCTATTCGAAAATCACTAAGGTAGCCACTGCTCTCGACCCTACACCCTTCGTCATCCAGCGGGCCATCGACATGCATGCGGAAGCGATCGTAGTCCACCACACGCTGATCTGGAACCCTCTGACGGCAATTACCAGTGACATGGCCAGCGTGCTGAAGCCTTTGCTGGAGCACGACATCTCGCTGTATGCCATGCACACCAACTACGACCGGGCGCCCGGGGGGGTGAACGACACCCTCGCAGAGATCCTTGGCCTGAAAGAGACCGTGTCGCTGAATATGGCACGTGCAGGCATCGTCGAGGGCCATACGCTGGCTTCGTTTGCGGCTGATGCCGCGAAGGTCCTTAAGACGGACGTCGAAGTTGTCGGGAAGCTGGACCGAGAGGTCTGCACGGTCGTCACCGCCGCAGGCAGCGGGTTCAGGGAAGCTCTGGCAGTGGCCAAAAAGCTGAATGCCGACGTGCTGCTTTCCTCGGAGCTAAGACACGATGTCATCCGCGACAGGGGAGACGTCGCTCTTATCTCGGCACCTCATTACTTCACCGAAGCCCCCGCCATGAAACGGCTGGCCGAAAATCTCTGTAAAAACGTCCGGGCGGAGTTCGTCGATGATCCTCCCGTCATCCGGGTGATCCGGTAGTGAGTTCTCTTGAACTGCTCAAAACGGGGCGCTTCGACGATAACGTCGAAAGCGCAATCGTCCGGGAATTCGGCACCCGAGGCAAAAACGCCATCGATGTGGTCAAAGCGGGTAGAGTAAAAAAGTACCGCGATTTCTTCGTTGTCCAGGGCCGCAAAGACGTGTACGTCGTCGAAGGGGACTTCTGCACCTGCCGTGACTATCTGTACCGGCTCGCCACCAAGGATGGGATGTGTTACCATTCACTGGCTGTGAAGATCGCCAGCGCTACTGGAAAGTACGAGGAAGTAGATGCCTGGTACTCCGATATCATTTTACAAAGGGAGTATGGGGGCACTTAACCAGGTTATTGGGGGGCTCGACTCAGGGCCAACATCTTAGGCTGAGAAATCTTGTTACAAGCACAACGCAGCGTTCGTTTTCCTTCACGAGCTCCGGGGGGCCTCTTCTTCGAGATCATAATTCAACGTCAATTTTCACTAAAAGTTTTTAACCCGGTGAGCGTACAATCTATTAATGAGTCCTGCCCTGAAAGTCTGTATCCCTAAGAGTGATGCCAAAGTCTTCCGTCACTTCGGTAAATCCCCGGAGTTTGCCTTCTTCCTGGTGGAAAATGGTAATGTCACATCCTCCGAGGTAATCCCGAATCCGGGCAGGGAAAAGGGCCAGGTCCCCCAGCTGATGATCGAACATCAGATCACTCATGTCGTCGCTGCCGCTATCGGTCCCAGGGCTGTCGGCATCCTGCATGAAAAAGGCATTGAGGTATACCCTGATGCCCTCGGCATGGTAGATACGATCCTGGAACGGTTCCTCAAGGGCGAGCTGAATCCTGTGGCAAAGCAGAGTCAGATGCCCTGTGCAGAGGATAACCTCTGCGGCCACTGCTAAAAAATTATAGGTCGATCCGCCGCTCTATCTCCTTCGGATCGTAAGGTAGCGAGATCAGCCTGCTCTGGCCTCTCGTGCCTTTGCCGGTGCTGCTGAGCGCCAGCAACTTTAGAGTCTCCAGCCGGTTGACCATCTCGTAGAACGACGTATAGCCCAGGTTAGTCTTCTCTTTGAAGGCGTCGTACAGCTCGCCGGAGTTGAGTTCCTGTTTCCCCGAGTCCACGATGCATTTGAGGATGACTTTCTCTTCTTTCTTGAGGCTGCGGACCACGTAGTTCAGGTGCACGTACCTGGAGCCTTCGTACGCCTTCTCCACGTCCTCGATCGAGACGTTCTTGCTGGCCCGGCGCTCGGCGTTTAGCCCGGAGCGCTTGAGCATGTTGATCCCTACCCGGAGATCGCCGGTCTCGCAGGTGTACCGGGTCACTCGTTCCAGTACTTCGTCAGAAACCACGTTGGGGAAGAAGCCGTACTTGATCCTGTAGCGGAGGATGTCCTGTATCTCGGCTTCGGAATACTGGGGGAACACGATTTCCTCGGGCAGGAGCACGGACTGCACCTGAGGGGAGAGGTCCTTCGCCATGTCTAGCGTCAGGTCGCTCAGGATAGAGATCACGCCTACCTTGGCGCCCGGCTGCACCTCGTGCATACGCAGCAACGAATACAGCACGTCATCGATCTCCTTGCTCATCATCAGGTAGTTGATATCATCGAGCGCAACGATGAGCACTTTCTTCTTCTCCACGAGATGCTTGGCGATCTGAGTGAATAGCTTCTTAAACGATATGCCGGATGACGGGGGAGCATAGCCCGATAGTTTCTTGAAGATCTGGGCGAAGATCGCATAGCGCGTCGAGTCCACCTGGCAGTTGATGTACACCGGGAGCACTTTCTGGGTGGCGTTCTCTATCTCTTCGAAGACCTTCAGCACAGCGGAAGTCTTACCTGTGCCCGGAGCGCCTCTACAATAAGCGTTGAGCGGCGTGGCGCCACGTAGCGCCGGTCCTATGCTGAACTGCAACGATTTGATCTGCGACTCCCTGTGGAGCAGGTTTTCGGGCAGGAAGTCAAGCTCGAAGTACTGCTCTTCCCGGAAGATGGTCTGGTCCCAGAGTAATAAGTCCTTGTTCATAGCGCCACCGGCTGTAATACTTTCGATTAGCTTTATATTGTAAGTTCTTGCTTAAAGCTTATCTGTAATGCGTGCTGAAAGTATTCATCTGCCTATTATAAATAGGTTCTGTGGGCTGCTTTTTATTATTTTCAGGGGCCCGTTCCCTGGTATTTTGAGGCTGTGGGTTGTAGGGCCGGGTGATCAAAGATTGTAACCGTCGTGAGTCCTGAATATAGCACGTGCTCCTGTTCGATGATGATGTAGGGTTTCACGCTGATGCCCGCTATGATGAGCAGCACGATGATCATGGCACCGGAGGTCACGGCTGTCAGGCGGTTTACGTCTCTGTCCATAGGTTGGTCCTGTTATAGATCGATTTTGATGCCGTAGCACTTCTCCGGGTTATCCTTGTGTATCTTGTAGAACACTTCTTCAGGGACGCCGTTCCTGATCGCCTCTTTGGTCTTCCTGGGCACTGTCTTGGGTCCCAGTACGGCTCCCGGCCGGTTTGCGTCGTCGATGTAGTCGGTTTCCAGCATGAACCGCGTGCCCTGGGCCAGCGCCTCTTCCAGGGCTCCCCGAGAGGCGATCACCGACGGGAATATGTTCAGGTTTTCGCACTTCTTCACGACTGGCGGTGAGAAGTGTTTGATCGTTCGCCAGGGGGACAGGCCTGCGGCGGCTGCGATCTCTGACAGCGATTCCATGGTGTTCTCTTCCGACTCCGTGTGCAGCTGGAGGGCGCAGTCCTGGTCTTTGCACAGGTCCATGGCATAGCGCATCAGTGCATTCGACCGTTCCCATATTTCCGGGGAAACGGGGTAGTGGGGCCGGCCGGACTTGATGCCTATCGCTTTGCCTTCTGCTACGTACTTCGCGGCGATCTCCAGCCCCTCCTTAACGATCGAATACGCCTCGTCCATGCCCTTCGACTCGGCCAGCCACACGAACTCCGCCGGGTGGACGCCGACTACTGCGTATGCCTTCACCATCTCGTTCGCCTGGCGGGCGGCTTCGACGGTCAGGTCGTATACCGCGTGGTAATCCTTTGCGCAACTGGTAGTCAGCCCGCACTCCCGGCCGGGTAATGATACGATGATCACATGGGTGCCCCCGGCATTGCGAAACTCTTTGATGGCCTCCATGCCTCGTCCGGTACGGAGGTTGATATGCATGTGGTCGTCCATGATCGGCAGCGATGTCCCGTTCATGAAAGACAGTAATGTGCCGCCTGAAATTAAATGTTGTTACGACAGAAAAAGGAATTCATTGCGGATATAAGCCTCCAGTCAGCCCTTTTCCAAAAAAACAAAACATATATACAGTATGTTGCCCATACTTAATTACATCTGTATTATTATAGGATGATTGATATTCATGCCCCAGCCTGAGATGAGCTTGACCGTACTGAAGGGCAAGCTCGTTTTTTTAGTATCGTTCGACACTGGCGGTGAGATCGATAAAGCTACCCTTTCCGGCCTGTTTAAAGTCCCGGCCGGCACCGAGTATAGCAAGCCTGTCGAGGTGAGCTTCGGGAACCTGACGGGGCTTATTGTCTCGGAGAAACTGAACAAGATCTGTGGCGTTGTCGGGTTTGCGGACCTCTATTCGATGGGTGTAGCGATTATCCGGGTCGAGTTCGACATACCGGAAGGCATGACTGTAAGCGATGTTATCATGGCTACGCACATCAACGGCATCTACATCGATGGCCTGGATCTGAATGCTTTCATCGCGCGTAAGATGAATGAGATCCGGGAGCATATCAAACCCGGGTCAACGGCCAAAGCCAAGGCTTTCTACCAGCATACGAAGAAGTACAGCATGCTGAAGCTGGATAAATATCATCCGACCCTTGATCAGTCGGATTTGAAGACCCAGTTCGGTACTGAGATCACGAGGTTCCTGTCTGGCGAGTCGTCCCAGCGCAGGCTGCATAGCAAGGAGATTACTGACAAGCTCTCTCACGATATCTCCTACTACGACGAGGACCTGTTCCTCGTGTCGTACGAGGCGGCGTTCATCAAAGGCTGTGACGACTACTATAACGACATCAGGCTATACCTGGAGCTCGGACTGGCTCTGTCCTTCCTGTTCCACATCTACGACTGGAAGATCGACGCTGAAATCGGACAGGCGTTCAAAGCCATAAAAACCGCCCAGAAATCGACGATCTTCACCCAGGCGCCAAGGCGCCTGGAGCGATCGCTGCTCAAAGTCAGCGAGTTCAAGCTAGATATCCTTGACAACCTGGAGGACCTGATGAACCCTTTGAAGGTCACCTCCGACTGGTACTACCAGGGCACATACGAGCACATCCTGAGGCTCCTCAAAGTGAAGGACTACGAAGGTATTGTGACCCATAAGATCGACGCGCTGGAGGATTTGTACTCCACGGCCCAGGAGATCTCATACAGCAAGATCGCCTTGATCACGGAGATCATCATCATCCTGCTCATCGCGTTCGAAGTCGTGGCGTTCCTGCCTCACTAGCGTAAGTTCAGGCAGAGCTCGATTCTTTCCATGGCCTTGTGGGCATGAGCATGAGAGTCTGCGGCAGCACTCTTACTGTGCTCTCGGAGTATGGCTAGAATCACCTCGAGGTCTTCTTTTTCGATCAGGATCTCTTGATGTGGTTTGAAGAGCGCTGCAAGGCCGCTTGCCATCAGTGTCTCGTTCATCTTTCCAGTCAGTTTTACGTGTTCCTCGATGCTGGCTTCGGATGCTTCATCCACTGCGGCACAATTCAAGGCGGCCATCTCGATGCACGCTATCTGCATCGCTCTCAGTTCCTCCTCGTCAAAGGACACCGATCGGTAGATCTGGTTCAGGGTGAACATTGACATGATTACCTGTGAGCAGGCCGCGAAAATAAATTCCCTCGAAGTAAAAACCGGTGTCAATCGTCCAGGATTCCCTGTACAGGAGGGCCTATGTGATCGCTTATCGCAACATGGCAGCCGGTAGCATGACGAGGAATCGGCTGCCGTTGGTATGGTCTCCGGGGGTCTTGTCTTCGACCCATACTTTTCCACCGTATGTGTTCACCAGTGTCCTGACCAGGTACAGGCCAAGCCCTCTGCCGGCTGCAGCCGGCCTTCCTTTGGTTAAGCGGCTGAAGAGTATTCCCTTGATTGAATCGGGCACTCCCGGGCCGTTATCCTCGACCGACACCACGTAGTATTCCTTTTCGCCCTCTGTATGGCGATCCACGTTCAGGTTGATTGTAATCGGCCCTGGCGAGTGTTTGATCGAGTTATTCACGAGGTTTGAGAATACCTCCGCCAGGAGCTCGTCCGCATATACCATGGACCCAGGCTTGGGGTCATAGTTGATGGTCACGCTTTTACCTGCGCTTGTCGAATATTCCTCTCTGATGCTGGACAATAGGGCGCTGATGTCGACGAGGCTTGCGTCAGTTCGCCTTTCCGTAGCTCGCTGTAGCTTTCGGACGTTGTTGATCAGCCGGGTACTGCTGTTCAAAGCATCCACCGGTTTGCCAATCAGCTCTTTGTGATCCGCATCCAGCTTCAGATTGTCCTGCGCCAGCTCCAGGTAGCCAAGAGCAATCTGGTTAAGGTTGCTGATGTCGTGGCCCATCAGGTCCAGGTACAGTTCAGCCTGGGCCTGAGCTCTGATTAAATCTTCCCCGGCCTGCTTGTGGCCTGCCACCTCAGTCTCGAGCGCTTTATTCGCTTTTTCAAGCTCCGTTGTCCGGGTTGCCACCCGGGTCTCAAGTTCTTCGTTTATGATCTTGTACTGGTGGTTGATCTCCTCTAGTTTTTTCTGGGATTGTTCCAGTGCGTCGAGCATCCTGTTGATGCCTTCAGCCAGCTCAGTCAGCTCGTCATCGCCTTCCAGGGGCACGCGACCGGACCGGCTTTTACTCTTACTGATCTTTTTCACGCTTTCGTGGAGCCGGGACAAGCGAGATATTATCATGGATTCCAGCAGGAAAGCGACCAGCCCGAATATGATGACACCGGTGATCGCTACGAAACCCGTGGAGTATAGAATCGAATCATTGCCCTGCTGGTATACCGGGCGATCAGTCTCTACCTTCAGTACTATTGCCGGTTGGTGGTATACGTCGTTGATCAGTTTGTAGCCGGCAATCCGGTTATCGCTTACCGTGCTGATGTACACCTTCGGGTTATTCCGGAGCGATTCTGTGGCCAGGCTCACATCCTGAGGTACAGCCTCATTTAAAGCGTATAAATCCACCGAGGTGTTTTTATTTACTGTCGCCTCGTACGGGAACTGCTTGTCCACGTACTTTGCCATGATCAGCGTTCCTGCCACAGGCCCGGCCCCATAGCCAGGAAGTACCGGGTATGCGGCGATCATCATGGGGCCACTGTCCATCACAACGATCCCCGTGAGGTTGCTCTTGTCCGAGCTCATGATCAACGGGCTCCCGTGGCTTATCCGGCTCACCAGATCGGGTGGAGTCTCCATCTGAGTTTCATTGCGTAAATCATATGATCTGGTGTAAACGACCCGGCCTGCGCCGTCTACCAACACGATAGAATTGATGTCGATGGTAGGGAATGTGGTATCAGCGATGTTTATATCGGCATATCCCGGGTTTGTGCCCTGGAGGTAGTCATATGTGTCGTTCCACGTCGCCCAGTCTTTCGCTGTAGCGCTAATCTCTAATGCTTGCCTCTCAATGGCAAAAGATGCCTGTTCGGTATTGATTCCCGTGATCTCCTCTTCCAGGGCCATATGGTTCAGCATAATGTAGTAGCCCGCGATGAAAAACGACGAGAGGGTCAAAAAGATGATTGTGACGATAATTGTCAGTAGAATTTTTTCTCGGATGATCACGTACAACACCAGCCATGAGTGCTATTGTCATCGGGCAGGCCTGTTCAAATTGCCCTAAAGCGCCGCACGCAGATGAAACCGGGGTGAGACAATAAACCATGCTATTATATTCAGACACGTTAAAATAGCTTACTGTATATTCGCATGCTCACTGTCTGCTTTACGTGCCATAGAACAGGTATCGCTGCAACATGAAAATACCGGACCGCAGGCCCGGCTTAACTGTTCTTGATTTCTTCTAGAACCAGTTCCGCGACTTCTTTGACTGCCGCTTCTACTTCAGGGGTCATCTCTTTGGTAAACTCCGTCAGCCGTATGACTTCGACACCATAGATGATGATCTCTTCTGGCATTTTTTGTACTACCCGCCCGATGTTGATTGTGTCGACCAGGTTCAGGTCGTGCAGCGAGAGCATAAACATGTCCGACGGGGGCATTTCCTTATCGGTAAAACGGTATATGGTGCCTACCGGTTCGTTACCTGTCTGCACCGAGTCTATGATAATGATCTTGTCCGCATCTTCGATCCAGGATAGTATCGCCATGCCGCCGACTCCTGCATCGATTAGCTCCACGTTTTCCGGTACTTCCCGGGTTTTCAGCTCTTCCAGGACTCTCGGGCCCAGCCCGTCGTCTCCGACGAGAAGGTTGCCGATACCTAATACTTTAATGTTCTTCATGGGACCTCTGTGGTTTTTCGTTCTCTGTGTCCTTTGCGGTTCTATTGCGAATTACCGTTATTTGATGACTGTGCCGATCGGCTCGCCTTTGGCTGCTTTGATCAGGTTAATCGGCTGCTTTCCGTTGACTACTACGGTAGGTATGCGGGACCGCTTGACGATCTGAGCGCCCAGTGGGTCGAAGATGTTGTTTGCGCCTGCGGTCATCTCGATCTTAGTAACGATATCTACCAGTTCCTGTGGGGACATGCAATCGATCTTTGTGGCAGTCGGATCGATCTTCGGGTCAGCTGTGAACACGCCGTCAACCGATGTGGTTCGGATGAGTAGGTCTGCGTGCACATACTCGGCGAGTATTGCCGCCACTGCATCAGTGGTTTGTCCCGGTACGACGCCTCCCATAACCACAACCTTGCCGGAGTACATGGCCAGCCCCGCATCCTGGTAATCGTAGGGGGGTTCCGGGTACGCGATGTCACCCAGCGCTGAGATCAGAAGCCTGGCGTTCAGGCGAGATACCCCGATGCCGATGTAGTCCAGGATCGAGTTGTTGGCGCCCAGTTCCTTGGAGACGTTGATGTAGTCACGTGCCGGCGTCCCTCCGCCGATCACGATGAGGATCGTGTGATCCTTCGCAAGCTGCTTGATCACATCCGCATAATCCTTAAAGCGCTGCGCGTCCAGACTCTGCACAATGGCGGAGCCTCCGACTTTGACGACGATCTTCATGATAAACCTGCTCTATTATGATCCGTACCGGGCATAGCGGCACGTTCATATGAGAATAGTAATTACAGTATATAAAGGTGAGGTATACGTGTATTCTCACTCTCGTGATATGGGTAGTTAGTAAAAAGTATGGTTTTTTCCACGACTGAAAAGCTTTATATCTTTATACCCCATTAATGCATCTCAATCAATTGCCGGGGTATACAGTGGTCAGATTACATGTGATTGCAGTCGTTGCGCTTCTTTTATCCGCGCTCACGGCAGCACCAGCAATAGCATCGTCAGGCGAATCCGGGGTTCATTTCACCCGTGTTGTCGTCGAGCCGGCGGGCTCGGATTTTCACGTCACCGTTTATTATAATGCCAGTTTCATGACCAAAGTGTTCTCTGTTCTTTTTGGCACAGGTGTGCTGGAATCGGCTGTCACGGATGAGGTATCCGGCTTTGGGAACCTCACCCTGGAAAGCATAAATACGAATGACGGCATCGCAAAATTCACCATGGCTAACCAGTCCGACTATTCCGACGGATGGTACATGTACGACAATAATGCCCGGTTCCCCATATCCGTGGAGAAGCTGGAAATATGCGGTAGCACCCTCGACAGGCCCATCATCGTTAACGATGCCACCGAAGTGCCTGATTTCTTCTACCAGTAAATAACCTTTTTACTCTTATCCGGTAGAAAATCAGTTGATGTGGCCCAATGTGTTTTAAAAAATCACTTCTTACCGCGCCAGCTCTTTTTTGCCGGTTTTAGCGCGGAGGGCAGGTCTACAAAGTAGACGCCTTCTTCCTTGGACATGACCAGCTCTTTGCGGCTCATCATGACGGGCAGGTTGATGTCGTAGGTGCCGGGCTCTATGATCCGGACGCTCTCGATCCTGGGCCCTTCCTGCCGGCCTGCGGCCGGTAAGTTCCGGGGGTCTTCGGATTTAGCCTCGGGCTTCGCTATAGGTTCCGGGGCGTTTTGCAGTTTTTCTCGGGTAGCCACTGTGGCCTCATACTCTGCCCGGGCAACTTTCTCGGCCTGAGCTACAAACTCGGCGACTGTGGGGGATGCTTGCTTAGCATCTTTCTTGGGCCTTACGTACTGGAATTTTTTACAGCCGCATATGGGGCAGCCCATCTTTAGATCGATCGATCCGCTTTCTACGGTGTTTTTGCAGTCTATGCACCGGTGGGGCATAACATCAACCTCAGGTGAGCAGAGCGGAGATCACGTCTTTTTCCCGGCGGATGGTTTTCATGCGGTCAGCCGGGCCAATTACGGTCATTCGCTTGTTGTCTTTCTTCACGAGCCTGTCCAGCCATGATTTACTGGTCTCGTGCGGGTAGCTCTGAATCTCGATGCCATAGAAGACTTCCCCGATCTGGGCCATGGTGGATTCGATGAGCCGGGCTTCTTCAAAGGGATCGAGCCCGTTTTCGAGGATCACCACCTGTCCTCGTCTGACGTCGTCGAGGATCATGGCGATCTTTTCTCTGGGGGTGAGTGTCTTGAGCATGTCTGCTGATATCATGTTGATCTGGACATCCATCTCCTCACCCGAACCTGTGGGCGATCGTCTCGTACAGCAGATCGATGTTGGTGCCCTTTAACGCAGACACCGGTACCACTGTGTGCTGGGGGAACGCTCCCTTGATGCGCTCGACAGAGGCTCCTTCGATGTCCATCTTGTTAGCCACGATCAGCATCGGTAAGTGACGGGCTTCCATGTTGCCTACCACCGTTACGTTGACCTGGGTGTACGGATCTTCTCTGGCATCCATGACCAGGAGCACTCCGTCGAGGTTGTCCATCCACTTGATCGCCTCGATCACGCCTTCCGTAGCCTCTTTAGACCTGCGGCGGGATTCTTCTTCCGGAATTCCCACTGCCATGAAATCATGAAAGTCAATGCGGGTTGCCAGACCAGGTGTATCTACTATGTCGAGGGTGATCGACGTGCTTCCTGTCTGGACGGTGACTCCCTCGTGTTTTTTTACCCGGCGGGTCTCGTGGGCTATGGGTGATGTAGTGCCCATGGTTTCGCCCGTAAAGTCCGACACAATGCGGTTTGCCAGCGTCGTTTTACCCGCGTTCGGGGGGCCGTATATCCCTATTCTGGCCATCTTGCGCCTGCCAAAAATCACTTTTACTTTGGCCAGGCTACCCTTGATTCTCTCAAAAATTGACATCCTATCCCTTACCGTTTTTTGATATGATGCTGGAACTATATTAAGCATGTGCTGTACTGCGATTGTCAGGAACAGGCAAGACTCGTTATGGAGATGCTGTACGGCACTAAAATTGTTTCTTTCGTGCCGATCGCCTTCCGAGCCAGATATAGTCATTATAAAAATTGGTGAGTATTGATATACGGGGAAGATGTGGAATTATTATAGATAATATTATAATCTAAATGAAGTTATAAATTTATGATGGAATATGGAAGGCGCATGCCCATGGAGACGGACATTTCAGTGAACGACGTGATGTCGCGGAAGCTCATCACCGCCGATGTGGCTGATACGGCGGAAGTGATCGGAACCAAAATGACAGCTGCCAGGACCGGGTGTGTCATCGTGATCAGGGACGCTCAGCCGGTGGGAATTGTGACTGAGCGTGACATGGTCGTAAAAGTGATCTCGAAAAACCTGCAGCCGTCTGCAATCCGGGCCGAAGCGCTCATGTCCACGCCACTCATCACTATCGCACCCGAGAAAAGCGTAGAGCTTGCATCCCGGGAGATGGTGCGGCACCGGATCCGACGACTTCCCGTCACTCAGGGCAAGAAGCTGATCGGCATTGTGACCGATTCCGATCTCCTGTCAATATCATCCGAGCTAAGTGAGATCCTGCGAGATCTGATCCGCCAGAACAACCCCCAGGGGGAGTTCGCAGGGGACAAACGGGACGTTATCACTCCAGGATCATTCCGGCAGGGCATATGCGAGGTCTGCCAGAACTTCAAGGAGTCTCTGATCAACATCGATGGTACCTACGTATGTTCTAGGTGCCGGGACGAGCTGCCATTTTTCCAGTGAACCGCTGTGTGATACCATGATAGTCGAAGACGTTATGTCGGTTAACCCGATATGGGTCGCCCCTGGCGAGTTCGTGACCAAAGCACGAGAGCTCATGAGATATAACAACATCCAGAGCCTGCCGGTTGTGAGGAACGGCAAGTACGAGGGCATGATCACCGCACAGGACATTATCAGTGTGACATCGACAAAGTCCGACGTCACCATCGACGGCTACCTGCGTCTGGATGTCCCTGCCGTGACACCGTCTACAGACCTTGCGACCGCAGCTCGTACGATCCTGGGCACCGACGAAGGCCGGGTGCCGGTTCTCCTCGACGGGAAGCGGATCGTCGGGTTGTTGAGTATTGTAGACATGTTCGAAGAGATCGACGAGATGGGCTTGCCCGATATGCCGGTCAGCAAGGTCATGACTACTAAAGTAATCGTCTGCGAGCCGGAAGACCACATATCCCGGGTATGGACCAACATGATCGAGTTTGGCATGTACGGCTTTCCTGTCGTGCGAAACGACCAGGAGGTCGTCGGGATGATCACCCGTGAGGACCTCATCCGACGGGGTTACGTACGGTACCAGCGGGAGGGCGAGGATTCTCAAAAGCCATCCAGCACTGTGCAGATGATCATGTCCACCCCCGCGATCACAGTCAGCGAGGATGACCGGGTGAAAACTGCCGCGGCGATATTCAGAGACAAAGCGATCGGAAGACTCCCGGTCATCCGGAACAATAAGCTGATCGGCATCGTCGATCGGTACGATATCCTGAAAGTCTGCAGGAGGCTGTTGGCCGTTGAATAAGAAGGAAATGGTTGGTGAGTTCGGAGACCAGCGGCGCAGCCGGCGGTATAACTCCGGGCGGTTTGTCAATGACATGCAGGAGAGTAACGTTACCAGGGATCTGAATTTTAAACAGCACAGGTCCCAGCATGTGAGCGGAATCATGGCAGTGGCGAACAAGGCAGTGGTCACCATCCCGCCGACTACCACTGTGATGGGTGCTGCCAGGACGATGGTAGGCTACAGCTACAGGCGCCTGCCCGTGGCCGACCCGGGGACGAAGCGGATTGAGGGAATCTGTACGGTGATCGACGTCATCGACTTCCTCGGCGGCGGAGACAAGCGGTGGATCATCGATCGCAAGTACGATGGCAACATGATCATCGCTATCAACGCGCCTGTCACCGAGATCATGCAGTACGACGTCACAACCGTATCCGACGAATCCTCGCTTGAAGATGCAGTCTCCCTGATGATCAACCGATCCGTAGGCGGTGTACCGGTGGTAGACGAAGAGCGGCGGATCGTAGGAATCCTCACCGAGCGAGACGTGGTTCGAATCATGGGGGAAGCAGTAGCAGGACGAAAGGTGAGTGATATCATGAGCAAACAAGTAAAAACCGCGCCACCACGCACGTCAATCGAGGAGGCTGCCCGCACGATGGTATCCAGTGGCTTCCGGAGGCTGCCTGTCACCGCGGACAGCCTGGTCTGCGGTATCATTACCGCCACAGATATCATGCGGTACCTGGGTAGCGGCGACGCGTTCAAAAAGCTTGTCACCGGCAACGCCAACGAAGCCATGGGCATCCCGATCAGCAGCATCATGAAGACTAACATACTAACGACCAGGCCGGATGAGGATCTAGGTGCTGTCGCGCAGATCATGTCCAGAAACCGCATCGGCTGTATGCCAGTCATCGATGGTACCGGACTGGTGGGAATCCTGACCGAGCACGATATCCTGTTGTCGCTCAAGGGGGCAGCATGACGGCGGTCAAATTACTCCAGGAGGCAGCATCATGACCGCGGTCGAAGAGATCATGTCCTCCCCCATCTTTGCAATCTCTGCACGGGACAACATGGCACATGCGCGGAACCTCATGCTCCGCAACGGCGTATCCCGGCTGGTCGTAGTGGACGAAGGCCGGCTTCGCGGTATCGTAACCCGGAAGGACCTGGGCATGAGATTAAACCAGTCCGAGCCCCAGTGGCGACGCAGGCCCCTTGATCAGGTGCCCGTGGACCTGATCATGACTCCGGACCCCATCACGGTCGAACCATCTGCCGAGGTGCAGTCAGTGGCGCAGACGATGCTTGACCGGGGCGTGTCCAGCCTCATCGTATACACCGACCCGGACGGAGCGATGGGCATCGTAACCAAGCACGATCTGGTCCAGTATTTCACGCTTCTGGGAAGTCCGCTCAAGGTGGGCGACATGATGTCTGGCAAGCCTCCTCTCGTGAGCCGGCTGCACACAATCAACAGCGTCATCGATGCCATGGCTGAAAACAATACCGACCGGGTAGTGGTCACCAACGCGGATAACGATAAGGTTGTCTCGGGTATCATCACTCTGGACGATCTCGGATTCGTCGAGATCAACCCCCGTACCGGTAAAAGCTTCAAAGAATCCAGAAAAATGTCAGCAGCGGGCCCGCGGAGGTATCGTTCCTACGTACAGCTTCCGATGGTGGCCGAAGACGTTATGGCTACTCCTCTCATCACCGTACAATCCAAGACCATGGCCGTGGACGCCGCGAAGATCATGGAAGAGCATAACTTCGACATGCTCCCGGTGGTCGACGATGTGCTGTTGGGACAGTTCAATTGCGAAAGTATACTGAAATGGCTGTCGGAGGGCCAGGAATGACACAGATGACCGTGATGAAGATCAAGGACGTGATGTCGAAGCCTGTCACCATAGACAAGGCCGATCGGATTTCTGAAGCGCTCGATCAGATGGATAAGCACCATGTGAGAAGGCTGATTGTCAGGCACAACGGCCAGGTCCTGGGCATCGTATCGATCCGCAGCGTATGCGAATCGCTGGGCTCCCGGCGGAAGTACAATCACCCGCCATCACTGTTCCACGTGGCAGACGCGGTAAGCAACAGCTTCGCGCTTCTCAGCCCTGAAGACGGCCTGGACAAGGCCATCGCCGCCCTTAAAGACGTGGACTCAGTGGTGGTTACGGACGGGGCAATCCTGGGCTCCGTATCCACAAGCGACGTTCTTCGCCAGGTGACGCCCTCGGGTAAAGTAGCATCCCTTATGAAGACGCCGATCACAGCACCGCCAGATGCCCGAGTCTCCTTCATCCGTAAGCTCATGATGGACCAGGGTGTCAGCAGAGTTCCTATCCTGGATGGCGCCACGCTGGTGGGTATCGTCTCCGAAAGCGACGTCGCAGCTGCGTTCCGGGGAGTCAAACGCCGCTCTTCCCAGACTCACCAGGACAACAACGTGGAGCGTATGATCGCCATGGACATCATGCGGGTAGGCGTCAAGACTGCTACACCCGAAACGGACATCCGGGAAGCTGCCCGTATCATGCTTGACAACGACGTGGGCGCTTTGCCCATTCTCGACGGGAGTAAGAACCTCGTGGGCATAGTGACACGGCGCGACCTGGTTCGCGCCATCTGATTTTTTATGGCAGTTACTGCTTTGCGTTTTTACTAACTGGGCACTCCATGATCCGGACTTGTGCTCGGTTTACCTGTCGGTTACCGTCCGGAGCTAAACTAAAAGCTTAAATATTGTAGTGACACTGTCTCTATCGATGCAAGAGTTAGGTGCTGCTATCTCCGGCAACGGTACGCAGGCTGCCAATGCTACCGCGGCCTCCAACGTGTCCGCTCTCACGGGCTTTTCGATCGATGTTCACCCCATTGCCATCCCCATCCAGTCGTTCGTCACGACGACTACCGGTGTATCTGGCATCGCCGCCGATCTCGCTACAGCTGCAATCATACTGGTCATCTTCATCGTATTCTCAGGGGTCGCCCGCTACTTCGTCAAGCATGTCGCCCCGCACCTTGTTAAACATACTTCGTCATCCCTGGACGACGAAATTCTCTCCGCGGTGAAAAACCCGGTCACCACGCTGTTTATCGTGACCGGCGCCTATCTGGCCATCAAGTCTCTCGATAACCTGTCACTTGGCCTTATCGGCACTCTGGACCACCTGGCACTAGCCATGCTGATCATGGTTATCGCCTATCTGGGGAGTAACTTGATCACTGCCATACTCCGCTGGTACTCACGAGATGTGGCACCTCACACCGATTCAGACCTGGACGACCACCTGATTCCGTTCATGGAAAAGCTGATCAGTGTCGTTATCTACGTGCTGGGATTCCTGCTTATCCTCAGCCTCTTTGGCATCGAGATCACCGCGCTGGTGGCCAGCATGGGTGTGGCGGGCATCGCGGTGGCACTCGCCGCGCAGGAGTCCCTCTCGAACGTCTTCGGTGCGGTCGCAATCCTGATCGATCGCCCGTACAAAGTCGGCGATCGCCTGATGATCCCGGGTATTGGCCAGGGTGACGTGGTAGATATCGGCATGCGAAGCACCCGTGTATTAACCAGGAACCGCCAGGTAGTCGTGATCCCCAACCGGGAAATGGCGAGCGTCGAGATCGTGAACTTATCCATGCCGGACTCCCGCCTCCGCCTGCAGCTAAAAGTCGGCGTCGCATACAAGGCTGACATAGACCGGGCGTGCAAGGTCCTGGAAGAGATCGCCGCCTCAAACGAACTAATAGCGAAGGAACCTAAGTCTGGTGCATACGTATCCGCACTGGGCGACTTCGCCGTGGAGATCACCCTGCTGGCGTGGATTTCGGACTACCACCAGGACTTTGATGTGGCCGACCAGATCTACCGGCAAATACTCGTACGCTTTAAGGAAGAGGGTATCGAGATCACGTACCCTGTCATGACTGTGATGCCCCGGGCTGC
>CAZJRS010000039.1:0-31449 GCA_964548585.1 uncultured Methanocella sp.
TCTCCATGAACTTACTCTGTTTTCAATTCGTCTCCAGCCTTTTCTGTACGTCATGATAAAGCTTGGATATGGGTATGTCGACCGGGCATACATCATCGCAGCACCCGCAGTTGACGCAGTTTTCGCCTACGGCGGCAGCTTTTGCGATGTGGTACGAAAACGCCGGAGGTAGCCTGCCTTTTCCCTCGTATGGCGGGGTTTTTAATCTTGCATCGAATGCCACCGGGCAGTGCAGGATGCAGCCCATGCACTTGATGCACTTGCTGAATTCTTTGGCCCAGTAGTCTATGTCTGCGTTGTTGAGGCTGAACTGCTCGGCCTGGTGGCGGGCGGCGAGCCTTGCCATGCCTTTGTTGATGCGTTCTCGCATCTCCACGCCCTTGGGGTCTGGGTGCATAACACGGAGGAGTTCGGCGTTTACCGCTCCGTTGAGGATTCTGGCGCCTTTGTCGCTACAGACTTCTACAAATGTGGCGTTGCCTGCCCGGGGGCCGACGACGCCCCAGTTGCCGCAGACCAGGTCGGTCATGTAGGGGATCTTGGTCTCGCAGCGCAGGCAGTTCTCCCGTCTGCTCTTTTCGTTCTTCTCGATCTCTTCCTGGATGAAGGCTTCCATGACCGAGGCGTTCATGCGCTCAATTAATTCCCGGGTGCGGATCGGGTGGACGGTGCCCCCGCAGTTGAGGCCGATCATGGTGATGTTTTCCAGCTTTACCTGGCCCATGCGTGCCAGTGTGACCAGTGTCCGGGCATCGCATGGCTTCACTGTGACGGCGATCTTCATGTGCCGGGCGCCGTCGAGGTACTGGGCGATGAACTTGCCCATGTTGACGTGGGCACTGTGAAGTGATCCTGCCGATCGGATCAGCTGATCCGGGCGGGTGACTACCGTGGGTACCCCATCGTACATGTCTGCGCCTTTCATCATGACTACTGCTGCGTCGACGAGGCCTGTTTCCAGCGCGTATTTCAGCATCGTCGTGATGGCTCCGCCGTTGGTCGATTTGCGGCGTATCTCCTCATCGTTGGTCGTGACGTAATACATGTCGCCGGTGTTGATCATCTCATCTCATCTCCTCCTGCACTGTATTAGTGATCTTTTCGAGCCTTACCGCGCAGACTTTCAGTTCAGGCATCTTCGAGACCGGGTCCAGCGCTCCGTTCGTCAGCCGGTTGGCGGCACACTCCGCGAAGTGGAATGGGATAAAGACGATGCCTTTTACGATCGCATCCGTCACCTTTGCCAGCACCTCGATCTCTCCTCGCCGGGATGTGACTCTGACCATGTCGTCCATCTTGATTCCCATCCTGCGGGCGTCCAGGGAGTTGATCTCGACGTATCCTGTGCGTACTTCGTTATTCAGGGCAGGCGACCTTCTGGTCATGCTGCCCGTGTGGTAGTGGAACAGAATCCGGCCCGTAGTCAGCACAAATGGGTATTTTTCATCCGGTTGCTCCTCGGCAGGTCTGAATGTGACTGGCAAAAAGATGCCTTTGCCATCCGGGTGATTGAAGCTGCCGGTGAACAGCACCGGTGTACCGGGGTGCAAGGTATCGGCACAAGGCCACTGGACGCCTTCGGGCTTCAGGAGCCTGGGGTAGTTGATACCCGCATACTGCGGGACTACTGATGTGATCTCTTCGAACACGTACTCGGGGGATTCGTAGTCGTAACCTTCCGCTCCCATATACCGTGCCAGAGCGGAGATGATCTTCCAGTCGGGCAACGCCTGTCCGGGTGGTTCTATGGCTTTCCTGATCAGCTGGACCCGCCGTTCCGTGTTGGTAAACGTGCCATCCTTCTCCGCAAAGGATGCGGCGGGCAGCACTACGTCGGCGAGCATCGCAGTCTCCGTCAGGAATATATCCTGTACAACCAGGAATTCCAGGTGCTCGAGTGCCTCGGTAACATGATTCAAATCCGGGTCTGAGACCATGGGGTTCTCCCCCATGATATATAAGGCCTTGATCGAGCCGTCATGGGCCGAATTCATCATTTCGACTATCGTGAGCCCGTTCCCGGGAAGCTTCCCGTCGACTTTCCACTTACGGGCAAGCTCAGTTCTGGACTCGTCCATGATCTGCCTGTAGCCCGGAAACACGTTTGGCAGCGCGCCCATGTCGCATGCCCCTTGCACGTTATTCTGGCCTCTTAGCGGATTGACACCCATGCCTCTCTGGCCTACGTTGCCGGTCAGCATCGCCAGGTTCGCGATTGCCATCACATTGTCAGTGCCCGTGCTGTGCTGGGTAATACCCATGGAGTACAGGATAGCCGAGCCGCCACTGGTGGCGTAGATCCGGGCGATTTCTCTGGTCAGGTTAGCGTTGATGCCTGTAATCGCCTCTGCCGATTCCGGCGTACAGTTCGCCACAGCCAGTTTTAGCTGATCCAGGTTTTTAGTCCGGGCTTCGATGAAGCTGCGATTCTCCAGTCCTTCCGCGATGATGACATGAGCCATGGCGTTCAACAGCGCCACATCTCCGCCACTGCGCAGCGGCGCATAAATGCTCGAATGCCGGGCTGTTATGGTAAGCCTCGGATCAGCGACGATGACGACTGCTCCATTATTCTTCGCCTTGAGAATCCGCCGGGCGATGAGCGGATGGGCCTCGAAGGTGTTGGACCCGATGATAAAGATGCACTTCGCCTCTTCGATGTCCTTGATCGAGTTAGTCATGGCTCCGCTGCCGAAGGACTTAGCAAGACCCGATACCGTTGATGAATGGCAAAGCCTGGCGCAGTGATCGATGTGGGGCGTTTTTAACACTGTGCGGGCAAATTTCTGTAATAAGTAGTTTTCTTCGTTGGTTGCCTTGGCCGAGGCAAACACGCCGATAGCATCCGGGCTGTGCTTATCTCGAATCTCTGAAAACTTCTCCGCGACCAGTGCCAGCGCCTCTTCCCACGTAGCCTCGGTTAGCACGCCATTCTTTCGAATGAGTGGAGTAGTGAGCCTGTCCGGACTATGAATGAACTCGTGGGCAAAGTTACCCTTCGGGCACAGCTTCCCCTCGTTGACCGGATGTCGCTTCCACGGCTCAACGCCGACGACCTTACCGTCCCTGCACACGAGGTTCAGGCCACAGCCGCAGCCACAATAAGGACAGATCGTTGGCACGAGCTTGAGTTCCATAGTACACCCACGAATTTTTGGACTTGAATACTTTCCAGTGGTGGAGAAGTCAGGTTTAGTCAAACTCTTCACTGTAACTATAAGACGGTTTCGGGGAGTAAGTGCGTGAACGGCGAGGGGTTTTTTATCACTATAATTGATGAACAATCGTCTTTGTAGCTTAGGGTTTCCCACTCCTAATTATTAGCAGCTTAGTCTTTGCAGTTTGCACCAGAAGCGTACCACGATCGCTTGCATTAACCCTATATATCAATGACATCATATATTTACACCATCAAGGTGTAAACATGAACGTCCTACTTGCAACAGATGGTAAACCGCATTCCGACAAGGCGGTCAAGTACGCTATTGAATATGCCGAAAATTTCGCGGCGAACTTGTTTATCCTCTTTGTGGTAAGCCCTCGCCAGGGTGAGGACCGGGACACCGTGATCAAGAACGGCATGACAGTGCTTGAGGAAGTCAAGCAGAAAGCGCTGGAGAATAAAGTCGCCGTTACTACTATGCTGGAGGCCGGAAACCCCTATGAAGCAACACTGGCGGTATCTGAGCGGATCAAGGCTGATGCCATCGTCGTGGGAACGTCGGGCAAAACCGTTTTGGACAGGGCACTTATTGGGAGCGTATCCGAGTTCATCGTCAGGAATGCCAGATGCACCGTGGTTGTTGTGAGATAATTTATTAAAAAACAATAGTTGTTACATCTTTGTGGCCTAGAGTAAAGCGTTTGTTCCTATCTGCTGCTAGCATCACTTGCTTTTTAGCTCCCACCTGTCAATAGCCAGCATAATCCCCTGTATGATCGCCTGCGGCCGTGGCGGACATCCGGGAATGTACACGTCAACCGGTACAAACTGATCTACACCATTGTATACCGCATACGAGTCCCGGAAAATTCCGCCTGTAATTGCACATGCACCCATCGCAATGACAATCTTCGGGTCAGGGGTTGCCTTATACGTCTGCATCAGTCCGCGTTCCATATTTCTCGTGACCGGCCCGGTGACGAGCAGTGCATCCGCATGCCTCGGCGAGGCTACGATATGTAAACCAAACCGTTCTATGTCATATATCGCATTGGACAGCGAGTTGACCTCTACCTCGCAGCCGTTGCAGGAGCCGGCATCGACCTCTCGTATGGCCAGCGACCTCCCGAAGGCTTTCTTGATCTTTTTCTCCATCTCCCGGCCGGCGGTATCGATATTAAAGTCGGGCTTGATCCTGGAAGCCAGCTCATAATCGCCGCTCATTGTTATGGCCGCAGGACACGCTTCGGCGCAGGCGCCGCAGAAGATGCACCTGCCCAGGGAAATGTCCATATTATCGTTGATGGCCCCGGTGGGGCAGACATCAATACACTCAGCGCAGCGGTCACACTTGCTCTTATCGACCGAAGGCCGGCCCAGGAACTTTTCTGGAGCACTGGAGGGCTCCGCCGGATAGTTCGTGGTTACCACGCCATTTTTGAGAAAGCCGGATTTGAGGATGTCGAACATTTTTGTCACCTACAGATCGTTGCCTGAGTAGGACAGGTTGAAACTCTTGTTCACCAGCGGGAAGTCCGGGACGATGTTGCCCGGTGTGGCCACTTCCATGGCCAGCCAGTTGCAGAACGATGGGTCCCGTATCTTGTGCCGGAATGGTTTGCCGCCGTCGCCGGATAGTATCCAGTGAACCAGCTCGCCTCGCGGGGCCTCGACCAGGCTGAGGCCGATCTTGCCTGCAGGAATCTCGGGTAGCCCGGAACGGATGCTGCCTGTGGGCAGTTTAGCCAGCGCTTCTTCGATCAGGCTCATGGAATCATAAATCTCCGCGATCTTTACTTGCATGCGGGCGTTGACATCGCCTTCTTTTCGCGTGTGTACCATAAAGCTCAGGTCTCCGTAAGCCGCGTACGGGTGATCTTTCCGGACGTCTCGGCTGACGCCACTGGCACGGGCTCCCGGCCCGACGATGTTGAGACTCCTGGCGGCATCGATTGGCAGTATGCCTGTCGTCTCCGTCCGGTCCATGATCGAAGTCTGCCTGTTCACCAGGTCTGTGAAGTCTTTAAAGTCGAGCTTGATCTTCACAAGCGTCGTCCGGATCCTTTCAATGTCCTCTTTCGTCAGGTCCTGGCGTAATCCGCCAATCTTATTGATCGATCGGAGCAGCCTGCTGCCGGTGATGTACTCGTTTAGCTGCAGTATCCTTTCCCGGAGGATGTACGCATGCTGGGCACCTACGTTGTACGCTGTGTCCAGGGCGATGCCGCCTACGTCTCCCAGGTGGTTGTAGATTCGCTCCATCTCCAGGAACACAGTCCTGATATACCGGGCTCTGTCCGGCACGGCGACCCCTGCGATCTGCTCTACCGCCTGGCAGTATGCCGTCGCATGGGCCATCCCGTTGTCACCGGAGATGCGCTCGGCGAGGGCAACGCCTTTTGCGTAGATCATGCGCTCGGACAGCTTTTCGATTCCTTTGTGCACGTAGCCCATGCGGATCTCCAAATTGAGCACAGGCTCGCCTGCCACGCTAAAGCGGAAGTGTCCCGGCTCAATCACGCCTGCATGAACGGGGCCGACCGGGATCTCAAAGACGCCTTCGCCGTCTACCCTGCGATACTGGTATTCTGTAGGTACCTTAGGAGGCATGCCGCCGGCATCTTTTCTCAGCGGGTGGTACTCTGGCGGCCAGTTATCGTACAGTACCAGTGGCCGAAGGTCGGGGTGGCCGAGGGGCATTAGCCCGAACATCTCTGCGATCTCCCGCTCGTACCAGTTGGCAGAGTAGATCATGGGTGTCAGGGACTGGTAGGTGCCAGTTGATGCCGGCACTTCCGCTTCTATTGTGACAATCGTATTACTGGCAGCAATGGGTAGCACAGCATAGATCGTATAAGCTTCTTTGACTTGCCGGGTGTCTGTCGCGTGAAGGGTCGCCAGCGTTGCCCCGTATCGTTTGGTCACAAAAGCTGCGACGTAGGGCAGGGCTTCTTTGCTGGCCTTGACGAACACGTTGTTACCCGCTTCGGTGGCGGACGCCATGTCGGCGCCGAAAGCGGCCGTGATCTCGTTGATGATGTTTTTCTGTGTCATGCGGAGCCTCCAAAAATCGCCATGATCTGGGTCAGCACGTCGCTGAGCCCCAGTGGTACGTAGATGCCGAGGACCAGTGTGCCCAGCAGTAGCACTGCCATTACGCCCAGGCCCAGATAGTTGGGCTCGCCTTTGATCATACCCGGGGCCGGCTCACCGAACGCCATCCTGCCCACATGATACATGAAGCCTGCGAATATGACGACCAGCAGGAACAGGTAGATGATGCTCACGAGCAGGTTGCCCTGGGTGACTCCTGCGATCAGAATGATGATCTCACTGATGAATATGCTGAACGGGGGCGAGCCGGTGATGGCGAGGGCGCCGGCCACGAAGAACGCTGCTGTCCAGGGCATCAGTGTGGCTATGCCCTTGACCTCGTCGATGTTCTTGGTCTTGAACTTCAGCAGGATGTTTCCGGCTCCGAAGAACATGAGCGATTTTGTCACTGCGTGATTAAGTATGTGCAGCAGCGCACCGAAGATTCCGACACCGCCAAGGCCGAAGCCGATGGCGATGATGCCCATGTGCTCAATGCTGGAGTATGCCAGCATGCGCTTGTAGTCCTTTTGAATGATGATGAACGCCGCAGCCGCTGCCAGCGAGAGCAAGCCGAAGACGATCAGCAGCGTCCCCGAAAAGCCGGGGCCCAGTGCGTTCGTCGTGATGATGTGGTACCGCAGGATACCGTACATTGCGCAGTTCAGCAGTACGCCCGATAGTAATCCGCTGATTGGCGTGGGTGCTTCACTGTGGGCGTCAGGTAGCCAGGTGTGCATGGGGGCTAAGCCTACTTTGGTACCGTAGCCAACAATCACCAGTATGAAGGCGATCTTGAGCAGGGTAGGGTCCAGGTTTTTCGCGTGCTCGACCAGTGTCGGCCAGCTGAGGGCGTCACCCGATTCGCCCAGCGCGCTGACCGACGATGCGTATATCAGGATGGTACCCAGCAGCGCCAGTGTAATGCCCACCGAACAGATGATGATGTACTTCCAGGCGGCCTCCACCGAGGTATCTTTGTTATAGAAGCCTACCAGGAACGCCGAAGCCAGAGTAGTGGCTTCGATGGCGATCCACATGATGCCCAGGTTGGGTGTGATGCAGACCAGCAGCATCGTGAATATGAATACGTGGAAGAACAGGTAGTAATAGCGAATGCGGTTCAGGTCGATCTTCTTCTCATCGTACTCGTGGCTGAGGTAGCCGATCGAATACACTGCCGCCGCGAGCCCGATGGTCGAGATGATGACCAGCATATATGCGCTGAGGGCATCCACATACCACAGGCTGTCTGAAATCGGCCCACTGGTAAAAACAACGTACGCCAGATAAACACATATGCCTGTCATGGCTACCGCTCCCGCAGTACTCACGATTTCCGTCAGGCGCTTATGCTTGATCAGGTAGCACACGATTGCAGTGATGATTGGTATGATGAGCAATGCTTCGATAATCAATCTCTCAGCCTCCTGAGGATGCCTGTATCGACCGAATCAAAGGTTTTGTTGATCTGGAACGCAAAGATACCCATTATGAGCACGCCCATCAGAATATCAAAAAATATGCCTATTTCTACGATCAGGGGCATGCCGTACGAGGTCGAAATCGCCGCAAGGAACAGCCCGTTCTCCATGACCATCAGGCCCATGATCTGGGTGATCGCCTTACGACGGCTGATCATGACGAAGAAGCCGATGAGCACCACCGCTATGGAAATCGCCAGACAGTTTTTAGTGATGACGCTGCCGTGAGCGATGATCGGCTCGGTGATATAGTACGACAGGATCGCGAGCCCGCCGGCGATCAGCAGTGATGCCGGCACGTTGACCAGGAATTCCACTTCTTTATCGACTTTGATCCGCTTCATCGTGTAGTCGAGGAACCGGGGGATGATAAAGGCCTTAATAACGATGGTTAAAGCCGCAACCAGATATATGTGCGGGCTGTTGGTAAAGTAGGCTACAGCGGCTCCAAGGAGTCCGAGAGCAAGCGACTGGATTGCATAGGTGTTCACCCACGGGTGTAGGCGGGTATGGGCTACTATGACGAACGTCGTCACAAAGATGACTACGGCGAGGCCGTTGATGATGTTATTGCCCAGTTCGATCATTAGAAACCCTCACAGGATATAATATGACATTACGGCCAGCAGTGCCAGCGTGAACGATACGGTCAGCAAATTCGGTACACGGAACAGTCGCAGTTTGGCTATGCTTGACTCGATATAGGCGATGACAGCTGCCATGATCAGGATTTTTACCAGCAGCGCGATCAGCCCTATGCCCAGACCGGCCACCGTTATGCTGGTGGCGATGCCCCACGGCAGGAATACATTGGCCAGGATCGTAAGGAACAGTGCCAGCTTCGCCATCGAGGATAGTTCCATCAGCGCGAGCTGTTTGCCGGAGTACTCCAGGATCATGCCCTCGTGGATCATGGTAAGTTCCAGATGAGTGGCTGGATTATCGACCGGCACCCTGGCGTTCTCCGCCAGTGTGACAATGAACAGTGCGGCAAACCCCAGGAATAGGGATGGCCTGATCAGGTCCAGGCCATTGACTGACAGCTGGTATGATATGTTCCCCAGGCTAGTGGTACCCGCGATGAGTGCCATTGTAAAGATGGCGAGCAGCATCGTCGGCTCCGCGATGGCCGAGATGGTCATCTCCCTGCTGCTGCCCATGCCCCCGAAAGCGCTCCCTGTGTCGAGTGCTGACAGCGCCATGAAGAAGCGCATCATGGCCAGCATGTAAACGACCACGATCAGGTCGCCCACAAAGTTCAATGAATTCGTCGAGACCACCGGCACCATCAGCACCGCAATCAGTATGGCAGCCATGCAGACGTAAGGCGTTATGTTGAATACCCAGGAGGCATTACCCGATATGACCGATTCTTTGCGGAACAGTTTATACAGATCATAGTACGGCTGGAAAATACTGGCTCCCTTTCGGCTCTGCATCAGCGCCTTAAGCTTTCTGATTACTCCGGTGATCAGGGGTGAAATGGCGATGAGCAGGGCTGATTGCAGTACAATGACCCCGATCTGAGTTAGTAAGTCAATCGATATGAGTTCCATGTCATCACCTGAACACGATCAGCAGCACGATCAGCGTGATGAAAATGTATGTCAGGTACGCCTGAATGCTGCCTGTCTGGAGAAAGCTCAGCCGCCGGGCCGCTTTAACCGCAAAGCCGGCCACAGGGTTGTACAGGTACTTTTCGAAGACCGGCTCGGTCCGGTCCGTATACGTCATCTCTTTTCGGATGTATGGTGAGGCGGTCGGCCGCGCGACCAGCTCTTTACTCGGCCTGTAGATTGCGCTGAATATCATATTGATCGATTTCGAATAGGCAGTGCCCGTATACTCGTTTCTGGACGTAAGCGGCGTGCCGCAGTCCCAGGTGTCTCCGATCACCGTCTTTTTTTCGCCTCCGTAGTACCTGGCAGCAAGGTAGACCACCGGCAGGAATACGATCAGCAGCGTAGCAATGGCCAGGGGAGATACGGAAGAGAATACTACTTCCAGAGGCTTCAGGACAATGACAAAGCCATATACGATCTTCGATGCGGCGCTTACCCCTATGACTGATGTCGTGACTCCGTCGATCACCGGGATGATGAACACTGACAGCAGCCCTGTAAGCACACACAAAATCGCCAGTATCGCCATACCTGCGAGCATTGACGGGGGTACTTCCTTAGCCTCCGCCGCGTGCTCCGACCTTGGCGCCGCCAGGAACACAATGCCGTACGCTCGCACGAAACAGGCAGCGGCGAGGGCACCCGTCAGCGCCAGCATACCAATGGTCACCGGGATGAGTATTTTTACCACCATCTCCGGGAAATTGAATGAGAGTAGCAGCGACTGGAAGATCAGCCATTCGCTTACGAAGCCGTTTAACGGGGGAATTGCGGAGATCGCTAACGCGCCTACAAAGAATAATACGCCGGTCCACGGCATACGTTTGGCCAGCCCGCCCATCTGCTCGATGTTTTTCGTGTGGGTGGCAAAGATGACCGACCCTGCACCCATAAACAGTAGAGCCTTGAACAGCGAGTGATTAAACGCATGAAACAGTGCCGCAATCAGCGCGAGTGCCGCGAGTTCTTTTAGACCATAGCTCATGAATACG
This sequence comes from uncultured Methanocella sp., assembly GCA_964548585.1. Lineage (GTDB taxonomy): Archaea > Halobacteriota > Methanocellia > Methanocellales > Methanocellaceae > Methanocella_A. Next base: position 10,355 of record CAZJRS010000039.1, read on the forward strand.
ATTGAAGCTCCGAGGGCGATCAGGATGATTCCTACGTTCTCCACGGTCGAGTATGCGAGCAGCCGCTTCAGGTCTTTCTCGTTCAGCGCGAACAGCACACCTAGCACTGCAGAGATCGATGCCACGAGCATGATCAGTAAGCCCCACCATGTGTCCGTCACTCCCAAAAACTCAAACACACAGCGGATGAGCATGTATATGGCCGTCTTGACCATCACACCTGACATCAGCGCAGATATATTGCTGGGAGCTGCCGGGTGGGCATATGGCAGCCAAATGTGGAGGGGCACGATACCCGCCTTGGTACCGAAGCCGATCAGGAACATGATAAACGCGAGGCTTTTTATAAGGTCCGGCAACGCAGCGCCTGACCCCTGGAACGATGCAAAGTCAAAGGAACCGGTGGTCGACGCCAGTAGCAGGAATCCGATGGTGATGAATGCCGTACCTATGTGGGTCATGGCTAAATACAGGAAACCTGCTGAAACCGCCTCCTTTTTCCGGTTCTCGTATACGACGAGCAGATACGAGAGAATTGACATGACTTCCCAGACCACCAGGAACAATATCGCGTTACCGGCAGTAACAACCAAAATCATGGATAGCAGGAAGAGGTTGAAGATCGCTCCCAGCAGACCTATGCTATAGTGGCCTTCATACTCCCGGACATACCCAACCGAATAAACCGATACTGCAAAGCCTACCACTGCAATGGCAAGGACGAAAAACGCGCTGAGCCGGTCCATCGTGAAAGAAATGTCCCCGAAGGGGGAGTAAACCGGAAGAACAATACAAAATCCAGTCCCGATAAGTACGCTGACTGCCATGGCGACGCCTATCAGGGCTGCTATGGCCGCAGCCCCGAACGCCACGTGGGCGCAATACTTGCTTTTTCGCAATGCAACGGCGCCCGCTGCGCCGATCAGTGATGTGAGGACAAGCGCAGCAAACAGGTGTTCCATGTTCACCGATGCACGCCCCCTTTCGATGGTATTATAAATAACGTGTAAACTGGCCTCGTTTTAAGGACCTACCTTGAGTCTCCTTTAGAATCCGCTTTCCGGCTTAAATCTTTCGTATCAGGAAACTGTTTACTAAAGTGTTCTTGTCCTTACAAGAATTTGGATACATGATAAATCCCGGGTTCGCAGGAAACTGGAAACTATTTAACCGACAGAAATTATATAATATAAAAATTAGCGACAGCAAGCGATTCCTTCGTATGATCCGTGCTAAAAAAGACCGTGTATAATCTGTTATCTGTTATTAAGCTATCGTTCATTTTTAAAAATAGATCAGTTTTTTTCTGGCTTTATGATTTTTTATCTAATGATTTTTATATAATTAACAGAATCTTAGTCACAAAAGAGAAAATTTATATAAGGTAGCGGAGTGAAATGATAAGCTAGAGGCGGTATATTTTGAGTCAAACAGTAGTAGTATCACCGACAACTCGACACGAAGGACATGCAAAGTTAGTCCTTGAAGTTGACGACAACGGGATCGTTACCCAGGGTAACTACCTGAGCACGACTCCCGTCAGAGGATTCGAGAAATTCATTACAGGAAAGCAAATGGAGTTCGCACCCATTGCATCGTCCAGGTTCTGCGGCATCTGCCCCATTACCCACGCTAGCGCGTCGACCGATGCAATTGACAGGGCGCTCGGCATAACCCCGCCAAAAGACGGAGTTGTAATGAAGCACCTCTGTAACATGGGTAACAAGCTCCACAGCCACCCCCTCCACAACCTACTGCTTCTCCCGGACTTCATGAAGGACCCCAGCGCTGCGCTTGCCGCAACCGTCAGGATCCAGAAACTGAGGAAAATCGGGCAGAACATCGTAGATATCACTGGTGGAGAGGCAATCCACGCCCCCAACATTCGCGTCGGCGGCATGAAGCACAACATCTCTGAAGCTGCAAAGCGGAAGATACTCGAGAGCCTGAAACTGTACGAGCCCATCATGAAAGAGCAGAACGAGGCTATGCTCAGCGCGTTCAAGAACTCCGATGTTCCCAAGAACCTTGGTGTCCACAACAACGAGCTCATGGCCACTGACCTGCACTACGGCAACGCAGACTTGTTCGAGCAAGAGTACTTCTACAGGTTTACGGAGATCACCCCGAGATCCTGGTACGCCAGAGTAGATGTCGGCGAGGAAGCTTGCGGCACTGCACCGCTCATCGGCGGCAAGGCAGTAGAGGGCGGCCCGAAGGCCAGAATGACCCGGTTCGCAGGATTCGGCGCAAAGGACACGTTCGGCTTTGACCCCAAGGGCGCAATGGCTATCAATATCGCAAGGCAGATGGAGATACCCTTAACGCTTGCCAAGGCAACTGAACTTGCAACCCAGCTCGACACCACCAAGCCAACCATGACTCAGCCACCCGAAGCGGGCGGCGACGGCCAGAGGTTAGGTGTAGGACCACAGGAAGCCCCTAGAGGCGTCAACGTCCACACCGCGAAGGTTAAGGATGGTAAGATCACTTACTACAACTGTCTGGTAGCCACCACATGGAACATCCTGACAGTCGGTAAGGCTTGCGAAGGTAACCACTACAAGTGGGCTGAGCATGTTGTCAGGGCATACGACCCCTGCGTCTCCTGTTCGACACACATGATTGTGATCGATGAGGAGGGCAAGCTAGTAGCCGAGGGCAGCATATGATGTTGGAACCGGAAACGCTAGTAGTTGGCTGTGGAAACGTCCTCTTCCAGGACGATGGTTTCGGTCCGAGAATGGCCGAGGAACTCTTAAAATTCGAGTTACCGCCCAGTATAAAGGTAATGGATGGGGGAACGGGTGCGCCCCACCTCATCTTTACCCTTCTCGACGAGACCGTCAAGAAACTCATCATCCTGGACTGCATTGACTGGAAAGCTAAGCCCGGATCATTGCGTAAATTTTCCGTGGATGAGCTTCCGAAGGGGAAGTTTATCGATGCTCATAACTGGACTCTGTCCGAACCCTTACATAAGCTAAAGGACAAGGTCGACATCGTGGTCATCGGTTGTCAGCCGGCGAAAGTTTCTGAGCCTGATATCGTCTGGGAACTCACCGAAGAAGTAGAAAAAGCGATTCCCCAGGCCATAAAAATTGTATTCGAAGAGCTAGGGATCGATTATGGGAATATTCGACAAAGTCAAGGGGATCATTTCGGGAGCGCCGAAAGTAGAGACTAAGGCGGCCCCCGTATCAACTAAACCGGAGGAAGTAAAAGTGGCTAAGCCAAAGATTGCATATGTTCATTTAAGCGGCTGCACAGGCTGTCTCGTATCACTTGCGGACACCTATGAAAAGCTGCTTGATATCCTGGGTGCAGTGGACATGGTATACAACCTGACACTCGCTGACGCCAGGGAATTGCCCGAGGGCAAAATCGATATCTCGATCGTTGAAGGCTCTGTATGCCTTCAGGACGAGCACAGCGTACACCTGATCAAGGAAGCACGGGAAAAGTCGGGCCTCGTCGTAGCGCTCGGTGGCTGCTCAGCAACTGGCTGCGTAACCAACTTCTGCCGTGGCGGCCAGGCAAACCAGCCCCAGCACGAATCCTTCGTGCCCATCAACAAGCTGGTCAAGGTCGACGCATACATCCCCGGATGTCCACCAGCACCGGAAGTAATTTACAACTTCTGCATTGCTGCGGTCACCGGCGACATGGACTACCTCAAGCCCTTCATGGCTGGCGAAGTCGGCGGCTACCACTGTGGCTGCGACCTGCAGACCAAGGTCATCCAGAACTCGCTATGCATGGGCTGCGGCACCTGCGCATCGTCTTGCCCCACCAGGGCAATCGACATGGAGTTCGGCAGGCCGAGCTTCAACAACATTCGCTGCGTAAAGTGCGGCGCCTGCGCGGCAGCATGCCCGAGGATGTTCCTGCCTGTTGAACAGATTCAGAAGAAGCTAATGGTGTGAGGTGTCTGACATGGCATTCGGAAAATACAAAGAAGTAGTAGCCCTCAAGGCTAAGGACAACGCAATTACGGGTGTCGCACAGGATGGCGGTGTCGTAACCGCAGTTCTCTGCTACGCACTCGAACAGGGCCTCATTGACGGCGCAATCCTCGCCGGCAAGAGTGACACCCCCTGGCTGCCCAAGCCGGTAGTTGCAACCACTAAGGAGCAGATTATCGCAGCGGCAGGCACCAAGTACACGATCAGCCCGAACATGGCTGCCATCAAGCACGCAGTCCGTGAAGAAGCTCTGGACAAGATTGCCATCGTAGGCACTCCCTGCCAGATCTACGCTGCCCGCAAGATGCAGCTATACCCGTTCGGTGCAAGGCACGTCAGCGACAAGATCGCCTTAACCATCGGCATCTTCTGCACGGAGAACTTCTCCTACGCTGGCCTGAAGACCATCATCGAGGACCACTGCAAGGTACCCATCGACTCAGTCACAAAGATGGAGATCGGCAAGGGCAAGTTCTCGGTCAAGGCTGCCAAGGACGTGGCAATCCCCATTAAGGAGACCCACAAGTACGAGCAGGACGGCGACCATGTCTGCAGTGACCTCACCGCTGAGTTCGCAGACATTGCAACCGGCAGCATCGGCACCCCGGACGGATGGAGCACCACCTTCACGAGGACCACCAAGGGCAGCGACATCCTGAAGAAGGCAATCGCAGCCGGCGTATTCGAGACCAAGCAGATGTCCGAATTCGCAGCCCCCATGGGCCTTGCAATGCTCGAGAAGCTGGAAACCGGCAAGAAGGACAAGGCCAAGAAGCACGCCGCAGAAAGGCAGGCAATGGGCTTGTACGTCACCCCCGGCATCCTGTATTAGAAAGATCTAAGATCGATAAAGTGCAGGCCTATGGCCTGTACTTTTACTATTTTTTAAGCTTTTGTTTTTTCGTTTTTTGTTATCCCACTAAGTCTATAAACTATCAACCACCATTCGAACTGGGGTCAACATGCGTTTCAAGAACGGAGTAATCACTCTTATCGACAAGCTCGAGTACAATGACGACTACGCTAAGATAGCAACGAAAGACGGAAAATACGACGAGCATCTCGAGTCGCAGACTCCGGATATCACTCTGGTAACCTGTTCGGATTCACGGGTACTTGAGAAGTCTCTGGACAACGAGATCGGGAAAATCTTCTCAGTTAAGAACATCGGTAACCGCGTAATGCCGAACCTGGGCAGCATCGAGTACGGTACCGGCTACCTGAAGACTCCACTGGTCATCATCCTCGGGCACACGGGCTGCGGAGCTATCCACGCTTCGATGAGCGATATCGGGAGCGAGCATACGCATGTGACCAAGTCGCTTGAGTCCATCCGCCCGATAGCTGCGAACATCCAGAAGCTGATCATTAAAAAAGGCGGGATCACGAGTTATATGAATGAGCACCTGTTGAATCCAGATGCTACGATCGGCGAGCAGGACTACCTGGAGACTTTGGTCACCGAGGCAAACGTGGATAAGCAAATCGACATATTACTTGACGATGAGCCTGTCCGAAGGCTGGTCTACGATGGCAAACTCATGATTCTCGGCGCGATCTACGATTTTAAGGACATCTACTCGACCAGGAAGGGATCGATCTTTATTATCAACGTCAACGGGGAAACCGACGTTAACAAGCTCAAGACGGTCGACTTCATAGCAGGTGAGAAAATCATTACCGACCGGGTCAAGCGGCTGCTTCAGTATTAAAAACGGATTTGTCAGATAAGCGGGCCACAAGCCTATGGTTTTATCACTTTTTACCGTAGATCTTTTTAACCGCTTTCCGTGCTTCATCTCTAACGTTTTTATCCCGGTGCCTGAACATCAACTGAAGCGGGTCCAGCGCCCTGACATCGCCCAGCTTAGCCAGAGACCAGATGGCATTCATCACGACTTTAGGATCAGTATCCTCGAGCGCCTGTATCAGTGGCTCAACCGCCTTCGGGTTGCCCGTTGTTCCGAGGTCCATGGCGGCCTTCCAGCGTATGGAACCGTTCGGGCTTTTGAGCCGGACGAGCATTCCCAGAAACGGATCACTTTCACCCGGGGTTGGGGATGCCTGAGCTTTTACTGTCTGTGGTTTAACCGTAGCCTTCGTGACCTTTTTCTCTGCTTTTGGTTTATTGGGGCTATCGTTTGAACTGGCATCGTCAGTGTTAATCAAGTTATCTGCGGTCTGGAATGTCGAAGCCTCAATAGGTCCCAGGTTCTGGAAAAATTCGACCATTGCCTGTTTGATGTCGGCAGGCTTCAGCTCGATGAACTCTCGAGTCTCCTCTTCGGGAAATTTATAAAAGTAACCCATCTTGCTGAACTTATCCGAATATTGCCTGGTATACCGACTGTCGACCAGTATATTGACACCATAATCAGTAGGCGATCGGATTACCCTGCCACAGGCCTGGCGGATCTTTTTAACGGCCGGCTGGGATACCACGTACTCCATGCCTTTGCCCGGGTAGAGGCTCTCGTAAGCGTTGATAATCGCCTGTGATCGGTCATCCCGGTAATTTTGCAGCCCTACGCCAACTACTACCACTGTTCGACAGCGGTCGTACTTGTAGTCGACGCCTTCGGTGAGCGCGCCCCACAGGTAAGCCATCATGACGGCTTTTTGACCGGAGTCCCCATGGCTGAAGAACTGGTTTTTGAGTTTCTCTGGAGATACGCCTTTCTCCGGGACGAGGATCGGCACATCTACTTTGATCAACTGCGAGTACTTTCTTGCCTCTTCTGCAGTCTGGAAGAAGAACAGAACATTTCCAGTTGAGGCTGCTATGATGTCCTCGAAAGCGGCCACTAAGGTTTTCTCTAGATTGAAATCGCCTCTGTTGCTGAACATAAGGGGCCCTGAGTTGAGCACAAACGTACGTCTTCGTTCTGGTGGAAACGGGCTGCCGAAGGCGATCTCAGTCGTATCACGCTTGATACGCAGTACTTCTTTCAGCGTGTCAAACGGCTGTAGCGTTGCAGACATCAGCACTACCCCGGCCGGCCCGTCCAGCAACGGCTCGGAGATCTCGCCGGCAATGCAGTTACACAGCTCCAGAGCACCATATAAGCGACCGTCAGTGGTTTTGTGAACAGTAATCACTGGGTAGTGCTCATTCCCGGACGATAGTTTGACGTATCTGTCCAGGAAACTGGCAACGTCAAGGAGCCTGGAACCCTCAAAGATACCTGTCCTGCCGGTCTTAAACTCCTCTTCCGCCTGGGCAAATATCTCCAGGCCCATCAATTGTAACTTAACCAGGGTCTCCTGGAGTGAAATGCCAGCGGAAGACAACCGCTCTCGGAGGGCAAAGTAGAAGAAGTCGTCTCCTCCGGCAGGATCCCTGATCCTGACATCGATTCCCCTGGCTGTCATCCGCTCGGTTTGTCCGAACTTCAGCCTGTCGCTATATGTTTGCCGTATGGTTTCTTTGAGTATCCCCAGGAATAGCCTCGCTTCCTCCCTGGCTTTTCTAAGCGTCTGCTCATTGAAATTTTCCTTATCCGGCTTCATACGGACGACTTCTTTTTCTGCGATATCGATTGCGATCTCATCGACTGGTGCCATGCCGCTTGACCGAGCCTGGTCTTCGAGATTATGTGCCTCGTCAAAGATGACGATGATGTCAGACAGCTTACAACCAAGTACTGTGAGAAATCTCTCCCTGAACTCAGGTTTAATCAAGTGGTGATAATTGCAGATGATCAGGTCAGCTTCCCGGAGGCTCTCTTTCAACAGTTCGTAGCCACATTTGCCAGCTTTTTCCGACTCCGCTTTCACGTCTTCTGGAGATCGAACATTCTCAAAGAGCCAGTACCTGAACTTATCATTCGGTTCTTTAACTGTCTTGTACAGGTAATCGCAAGTCTGGGAGCGCAGCCTTCGCATCGCATCTTCGCTGAACTGGATGTTCCGGGTAATATCCTGCCGTTCGTCCGGCCTCATGCTCCGCCACTGATCAGTTTTGGTCAGCAGTCTCAGCTTTGAGACGTCTTTCTCCGCATCGATCAGCGCATCGGTCGCCAGTGTGAGCGATCTGCAAGTATGCACGCTTTTTCCCGCCGGGCACATCTTTTCCTTACCGATAAACGTGACCGCCTTGATGCCCGACATCGCCCTGACTTCCCGGGCTTCCTCGATGAACTGGGCCATCTGCTGATGGACCGGAGTCGCAATAACGACCTTTTTACCCTTTTCCTTACCAATCGCAAGCGCAGGCGCCAGTGCCGACAGCGTCTTCCCCGTACCACAGGCACCTTCGAACAAAACCAGCTTACTTTCACCGAGCGACCTGTATATGGTCTCCATGGCCTTTTCCTGGTTTGGATAGCAGGTAGGCTTCGGGAAATAGCGGTGGTAAGGCGAGTTGCTCATAACAAAAATCTAACAGCTATACTATACCGGGATTATATTACCATTCTGGTTATGTGTGCGCGGTGAAAGTATTGACATATTTATAGCATGTATTCTCTGGTCGTTTGGATTTTAACTAACAACTTTTCTGTCCAGGCGGTTTTACTATCTCAGTAAACTGGTGGCTGAACATGGTCGGTGATACTGCCGGAAAATCCGCCCAAAAATTTAAACCTTTATCCCTTTATAACACTATTCGGTTTCCGAACTCATATTGGTAGTTTACTATGTATCATTTCAACGAAAAAAAGTCATTAATAGCATTGTTTATCATCTTCTGCCTAGTATTTCTTGCCGTGGCCGGGTGTATCACTCTGACGCCTTCCGTTCCTGGTTCTACGACGACGCCCGGTCTGCCAACGGTCAACCCGACTGCCAGCACCGGAGCTGAAGCGGACGGCGCCCTTGTCGTGCATTTCATCGACGTGGGGCAAGGTGACTCCATGCTGGTGCAGCATGCCGGTAAAAACATGCTGATTGACGCAGGCACCTGGGAGGCTGGAAAAACAGTCTCGGACTATCTCAAAGCCCATGGGGTGAGCACCATCGATGTCCTCGTCTCGACTCATCCGCACAGCGATCACATCGGGGGTATGTCTGCGGTTTTGAAAGATTTCCCTGTTAAAGTAATATATGACAGCGGTATACCTCATACTACTCAGACCTATGAAGAGTACCTGACCTTGATCGACCAGAAGAATATCAAGTACAAAGTACCTGAGAAAGGCGATGTCATCGACTTTGCGCCTGGTGTCACTGTTCAGGTGCTCTCTATCGGGGGAAACTACGAGGACCTGAACGAGCAGTCGATTGTGCTCAAAGTTACCTATGGTAGTGACTCTTTCCTCTTCATGGGGGACACAGGCTTCGACGCCGAGAGTGGCCTGTTGAAATCCGGGTATGACCTGCGGAGCGACGTGCTCAAGGTCGGGCATCACGGCAGTAAAGGCTCGTCGGGGACTTCTTTCATCAAAGCTGTCGACCCGAAATACGCTGTGATCGAAGTCGGGGCTGACAACCCGTATGGCCACCCTACAAAGGCCGCCATGGATCGACTGGGCGTAGAAGGATCCATCGTCTATCGCACGGACTACGATGGCGATGTAGTGATGACATCAGACGGCAAAGGGGTTACTGTGAGTGCAGAACGCAGGGCACCGGCATAGATTAGTCCGATGGGAGATATTTACTATCGAGGAGTACCTGTATGAAAGCTACCATTGACCGGTTTGAGGAAGATCTCGCAGTGATTATCGTCAGGGGCGATGTGCCTACCGTTTTACACATTCCCCGGTGGCTGCTGCCGGATGATTGCCTGGAAGGCGACCTTTTAGACATCCAGATCGACCGGGACGTCGAGGGCACTAAAGCGGCAAAAAAGCGGGTCTCGGACTTGATCGAAAAGCTGAAAAAGAAATCTGCTGGTTGATTTTCTGGTTTAGTGCTCGTCTTTGTTGGAAGTCACATTGTTCAGTATCTGATAAAAATCAAATTTTTCTACTCCGCCATTTCCCCGGGCGTGTACACTTCGGTCAGCATGTCCGCTTTGAAGTCTTCAAGGATGTCCTCCAGGGTGCCCACGCCACCTTTAAACACACGTATGCCTTCGCCAAGGAGCACGCTCAGCATGTGCGGTCCGATATAGCCGGATAGAACTATTTTAACGCCTTCGTCGACCAGAAACTGCGCACTTGACTTTGGCTCAGGCTCTTTCCCCGGGTCATTATGTAAAAATTTTAAGTCCATAATACTCCCGTGCTCATATTCGAAGACGGCAAAATCCTCTGTCATGCCAAAGTGATCATTTAGTTCAGAAAGCAGGCCATTAGGGGATTCCACGGGAATGGCGACCTTAACCATTGCAGTCACTTCCTTCGCCGCATTTGCATGGGTTGATGTCAGACACGTCTTCGAGACGTTCATCCGAGTATGAGCGGACAGCATCCCATACGGTGCCTTTCGCGCCTTTATACGCCCGGATCCCGGTCCCGACGATCATCAGGCGCTCCCGCTCAGTCATCGTCTTAGCAATCACGGCCTCCACACCTCGTCCCTTTAGCGTAAACACCAGCTTACCTGTGTCCTCATCTACTTCGACGGAAATGATTTCGACGTTTTTATTGATCATGTCTCCTTCCACGTCAACGATGACAATATATCTACACCCGGAAAACCCATTGCACAGGCTTGCATCCACGCCTGCATCGTTCAAAGCTGGTACGGCTAACTTCATACTGATCATACGGTAAATGGGTTTGATTGGATAAATCTCTGGTGGGTACAAAGAAAAGCTATATAGCGTCATTGAGATTATAAAATACAAGAAATGCCTGCCGAATACTCGATCGTGATCACCCGCCCGTGTACCGACGCCCCTAACCGCTTTATCGCGGAGTCAACCTTTGGGCGTAAGCTCGACATGCATGTCGTGTGCGAGAAGACCGGTACCATCCCCGGAGCAAAGTGTTCCGAAAGCCTTGGCGTGGCCAAGTTTGATTACCTTGAGTGGACACTGATCTTGTATCGCTCCGGCAGGGTCGACTTACGGAAGATCGCGAACGAGGCAGATGCCCGTAAAGCGATGAGTGAACTTGAAGCTATGTTTTCAGAAGCCTTCGTCCCATGAAAAGTTATTTTACCATTAACGCTCTGATCACAAAGTGGTTTTCATGAGGATCAGTATCATTGGTACGGGTTATGTTGGCACTGTGACAGGCTCCTGTTTCGCGCATCTGGGCAACGATGTGATTTGCGTAGATGTCGATCCCGGCCGGATTGAGAAGATCAATAAAGGCATCCCACCCATTTACGAGGAAGGGCTGGAAGACCTGCTCAGGCAGCATGCGGGAAAGAACCTGATCGCCACGGCGGACTACGATTCTGCCATTGCGAATACTGACATATCTTTCATATGCGTCCCGACACCCACGGACGCGAACGGTAAAATCGACTTGCGATTCATACGTGAGGCAAGCCGCAGCATCGGGGAGAGGCTCAAGAACAAGCCTTCTTATCACGTGGTCGTAGTCAAAAGCACAGTGGTGCCAGAGACGACTGAGAAGGTCGTCACGCCTATCCTGGAAGAGGCATCCGGTAAGAAAGCCGGCCTTGACTTTGGCGTTGGCATGAACCCGGAATTCCTGCGGGAAGGAAAGGCCGTTTACGATTTCATGAACCCGGACCGGATCGTCGTAGGGGCAGATGATCCCAGGGCGGGCGAGACCATCAGGAAACTGTACTCGGGCTACTCGGCCCCGCTGCTGACGGTCGATACCAAGACCGCAGAGATGATCAAGTATGTATCCAACTCGTTTCTGGCAACCAAGATCTCGTTCTCCAACGAAGTGGGAAACATTTGTAAGCGTCTCGGCATAGACACGTACAAAGTCATGGACGGGGTGGGCATGGATCAGCGGATATCCCCGCACTTCCTGCGCTCCGGCCTGGGCTTCGGGGGAAGCTGTTTCCCAAAGGACGTTAAGGCGCTTGTCGGGAAAGCTTCCGAAGTAGGCTATGAGCCTATTCTACTGAAGACTGTACTAGAGGTTAACGAAAGACAGCCTGCCATCGCCCTCCGCATATTAAAGAGCCACGTACCAGACCTCAGGGGAAAGCGAATTGCCGTACTCGGCCTGGCGTTTAAGAACGATACAGACGACATCCGGGAATCCCGCGCCATCCCATTAATCGGCATGCTGCTCGCCGAAGGTGCAATAGTCACCGCATACGATCCGATGGCCTCCGGGCACATGAAGCATGTCTATCCGAACATCACTTACTATGGCAACGCGGGCGACGCTTTGGAAGGGGCTGACGCATGCCTGATCGCTACCGAATGGGGTGAATTCGGCAAGCTCGACCGCGAGTTCGGGCGCATGAAAGCCCGGATCGTGATCGACGGGCGCAGAGTCGTCGACCCTGCCGGTAAAGGGCTCGTATACGAAGGGATCTGCTGGTAATTTCAACCGGGTTTTTATCGGACCATCGGTGTAGCCTGCCGGTTTCCTTTAAAAATTTCCCACTATCCTTTCTAAAACAGTAGAATAAAGCTATAAGTATCCAGGGTAATGAGCTTGATTAAGTGAAACCATGCAAGTTGCCGGAATATGTCCCATTTGTAAAAAGCCATCCAACCGCTTGAGTACGTGTAAAATGTGTCATCAGGTCGTATGCAGCCATTGCATGGTGCACAGCCTGTGTACGTCCTGCCATAACAAGCGGCACCCAAAGCGCTTCATGGCAGACGATGATGACTGAACTGCACAATCTTTTTTAAGATCAAAGTCTTCTTACAGCTATGTTCGACCTGTCCGGCATCCTTGCTGGCATAGTCCTTGGCCTGTCTCTGGGCGTTCCGCCCGGCCCGGTGAACGCGGCGATAGCGGCGGAGTCAGTTAAACGATCGTACCGGGGCGGCATACTCATCGGCCTCGGAGCCATGACATCCGACTTCTTCTACCTCATACTCACAGTCATCGGTGTCTCGGTGCTGCTCACCGGTCCCGCAGCCCGGACCATCATCTCGGTAGCCGGCGGCTTCATCCTGCTATATCTCGGAGTAATAACCCTGAAAAGCTACAAGAGTCCTCCGGAAGAGAACGAAGGAAAACGGCAGGGAAACCCTTACCTGAAAGGTCTGGCCATGGCGCTGGCTAACCCGATGGGAATCTTATGGTGGGCGACAGCCGGAGCCGCTTTTGTGGCGCTGTTCAACGTCTTCGGCATTCTCGGGTTCATGTTCGGGCTGTTCTCGTGGATCAGCACTTTCGCCCTGGCCGTGCACTTCGCGAAAACTAAGGTCAGGCAGCTATACCCTATCATCATGATATCAAGCGGCCTCTGCATGCTCGCTTTCAGCGGCATCCTGCTGTACGATGTGGCAAGGCCTGCGCTAGGTTTTTAATATGGAAAGACTTGATTATCCAACGTTCATAAAAAAAATTATTTTTTCAGCGCAGCTGCAATTACTGGCGCAACAGATACCTTGCTTGTAGCCTTTTCCAGAGTATCCGTGGATATGATCTCTTTCACCCCGGAGCGGGCTAGTTTAAGGACTGCATTGCGAACCAGTACTGGGTGTACGCAGCTGACGTAGACGTCTCGCACGCCGTTTGTCCTCAGGATCTTGGTCGCCTCGGCGATGGTGCCGCCTGTGCTGACTATGTCATCCATCAGCACCACGTCTTTGCCATTGACGTCAAGGTTCTTGGGGGCTATCTTTACTTCCTCGCCTGATAGCCTGGTCTTCTCCAGGTAATCGCAGGACAGGCCAGTAAATGAAGCAGCCGCCCTGACAAGATTCAATGCACCGTCGTCCGGCGCCAGAATGACCGGGCTGTGGAGGCCCATGTTTTCGATGTAACTGCCCAGCTGCGGCGCTGCATTCAAATCTTCCGCTTTACCCGGGAAATAGCTCAGGACGGAGCGGTCATGAATATTAATCGTGAATACCTGATCGGCGTTGATTGTGCGGGCAATGGCCCTGCTGCTAATCGGCTCGCCGGTGTTGAACCGCTTGTCCTGGCGGGCATAGCCGAAGTATGGGATTACTACTGTGATACTTTTCGCTTCGTCACAAGCATCGATGAGCTGTAAAAGATAAATCAAGTCCTTATCTGCGGGCGTACTCTGGATAATTACTATGTCATTTCCGGCAATTGCACCGGTAACCCGGCAGTATACTTCCCCATCGGGGAAGTCCTTGTAGTCCGTCAGGTCAAAATCGCATCCCAACAGTGCCGCGGTCCTTGTGGCCAGCAGCTGCGAGGATGGCCCGGATACGATCCTCATGCCCATGCACATACACCCATTTCACTCAAGTTATCGTTTGATTGGCTACTCATCCTGATGAGATATAAAGGTATCCTGCGGCCTCGGCCGCAGGTAAGTTTTAATGCTTCCGGAGTACAATTAGATGTATCTTATGAAGGTCATTGCCATAGTGGGATATAAAAAGACGGGCAAGACGACACTCGTGGAGCGCCTCGTAGCCCGCCTCGCACAGCACGGTACAGTCGGTACTATTAAGCATTCCCGAGAAGAGATCCTGCCCTTCGGCGGGGATACTGACCGCCACCTGGCAAGCGGTGCCGCAGTGACGATCGGAGTGACGCCGACCCGCAGCGTCACGGTCCTAAAGACAAACGATATCCACGGCGCGCTGAAGCAAATGTCTATGCAAGGTGTGGACTATGTGGTGGTCGAAGGCTTCAAGGAGAGCAGCCTGCCGAAGATCGCTATCGCGGACGTAGAGGCCGAGAACGTGGTCGCCCGGGTGGACATCGATGCCACGGGTGAACAACTCGCGGCTATAGTAATGGCCCAGCCAGACACCGTGACGCTCTTCGAGCTGATCGCGAAGGTCCACCGAAACCCGCAGATCAAGAAATCCGGGGCTATCGGCACTTTTACCGGCATCGTCCGGGAGATTGCGGGAAATGAGATCACTCAGGCGCTGGAGTTCGAAAGCTACGACGCTGTCGCGAAAGAGCGTATTGCGAAGATTGAGACCGACCTTAAGCAGAAACCCGGTATCATCGATGTTATTATTCATCACAAAACCGGCCGCATCGAGGCCGGCGAGGACATCGTCTACATAGTCGTGGCCGCAGGACACCGCCAGGAACTATTCCCTATACTTAGCGAAGCCATCGAAAGGGTTAAGGACGAAGTCCCCATCTGGAAGAAGGAAATGACCGTCTCCGGTGATTACTGGGTGCACGATAAGGAGTAACTTTCATGGCATTATTTGGCACTAACGGCGTCAGGGGTATCGCCAACGTAGAAATGACCCCGGAAATGGCGATGAACCTGGCGAGGAGCATTGGCACGATTAAGGGTGGAAAGATCGCAGTGGGACGGGATACCCGGCAGTCCGGAGAAATGCTCAAAGGCGCCGTCATAGCCGGTCTGCTGTCAACGGGCTGCAGTGTGGTCGATCTGGGAATAGCTCCCATCCCGGCTGTCCAGTATTACGTTAAACACTTCGCAGATGCGGGCATCATGATCACCGCATCGCACAATCCCCCCGAGTACAACGGTGTTAAGGGCGTCGCCTACGACGGCACAGAGATGTCCCGGGCGGATGAAGCCGAAGTGGAACGCATATACTTCTCGGGCAACTTCAAAAAGGCTGACTGGAGCCAGACAGGAGAGATCTCCTGCTTCGATCCGAAGCCACTGTACATCGACGGCATCATCAAAGCGGTAGACGCCGAATCGATCCGGAGCAAGCACTTCAAGGTCGTCTCCGACACAGGCTGCGGGGCTGCCAGCCTGACCACACCGTTCCTGCTGCGAAAGCTGAACTGTAAAGTAGTATCGCTTAATGCGCAGGTAGATGGAACCTTCCCGGGCCGAAATCCAGAGCCCCTCGGCAACGAGATCAACGACCTGAAGGCTGCCGTCATCGCGGCCGGCGCAGACCTCGGCGTCGCCCACGACGCGGATGCAGACCGGGCCGTATTCGTCGATGACAAGGGCCGGTTCGTCAACGAGGATGTCCTGTTGGCCATGATGACCGAATACAAACTACAACGCAAGCCCGGTATCATTGTCACCCCCGTGAGTTCCTCTTCACTCATCGAAGACATCGCAAAGAAATACGGCTGCGAGGTCATCTGGACCCAGGTAGGCAGTATCCACGTCGCCCGCAAGATGATGGAAGTCGACGCAGTCTTCGGAGGCGAAGGCAACGGCGGCTTGATTTACCCCGAGTTCCAGCACTGCCGGGACGGCGGTATGTCCGCTGCATCAGTACTTGAAATGCTCGCGCTCACAGGTAAAAAGCTGAGCGACATCGTCGACGCAGTGCCTTCCTATTGCAGTGTGAAAGAGAAGATACACTGTAAGGACAAGGATCAGATCCTGAAACTGATCGCTTCGAATGCGAAAGGTGATAAAATCGACACCACTGATGGTGTCAAGATCTTTAACAAGGATGGATGGGTCCTCGTCAGAGCATCAGGGACCGAACCTATCGTCCGGGTCTTTGCGGAGTCGAAGACCTCTGACGGCGCGAAGCGGCTTGCAGAGTACGGCGTCGGACTGGTCAACCAATATAATAAGTAAAAACGATTCTCTTCTTTTTTAAAAAAAATTTTTTAGTGATAAACCGTCACTCTGTCATCACAAAAACCCTTTCTTCTGCAGCCAGTCAACCTGCGGTTGGGTGTAACGCCAGATAACGTCGGCCTTTTCGGTCTGGAATTCCCAGGGGACAACGATTACGACGTCACCTTCGCGAATCCAAATTCTTTTCTTAATCTTGCCCGGAATCCGGCACATTCTGGTGACACCATCCACACAGTGTACCACGACTCGGTTTGCGCCAAGCATGCTGGTTACAGTGCCGAGGATTTCGCAGTCCCACTTGTTCGGGGTGCGAACTCTCGTGACTTGATCACCGCTTGCAGGTTGTCCTCTGTTTGGCTTATACAGTTTATCACCCACTCGTGTTTTAGTTAATGTTGTCTTTGCGATATTAATATATGAATTTGTCTAGTTACATCCGGCTCCGCACGGACTCCAGTATCTCATTCATGTATTTTGCAGCCGCTTTTTTCAGGTCCATGGGATGTACCTTCTTCTCCGCGAAATCGTTGCGGAGCGACTCAAAGCTGTCAAAGGTCATGTTACCGCCGTGCTTCTCCGGCCTCTCGATGGTGATGCCCGGGTATCTGATGAATATGTGGTAGCGGAACAAATCGAGTACCGGGTTGTTCTCGATGACGCCCTGGGGGCAGAATGCCTTTTCGATTTTCTTTGTGATCGATTCGGCGGACTCATCTACTCCGATGCTGTTGCCCTTGCTTGACGACATCTTGGTGCCATCCAGGCCCAGCAGGATCGGGGAATGCAGGCAGACCGGACTCTTGTAGCCAAGGGCAGGTAACTCTTCTCTGGCGAGCATGTGGATCTTGCGCTGGTCCATGCCTCCCATTGCCACGTCGACGCCCAGGTGGGCGATGTCCATCGCTTGCATTAAGGGATAGATCATCTGTGACACACGGGGGTCTTCAGAGTCCCGGGATACTTCGTCCATGCTCCTGCGCGCCCGGTTCAGGGTCGTGTCGCAGGCCATTCGCAGCACATCGGTTTCGTACTTTGCCGATAGCTGATACGAGGAGCCGAGCACAAACTTCGTCTTGTCCTCGCTCAGGCCGAGCGCGATAAAACAGCGTTTGTTATAGTCAGCGATCTTAGCGATCTCTTCCATCGTGCCCTTTCTATTCAGGTATGCATGCAGGTCCGCGAGGAGCACAGTAACCTCGAACCCTGCATTCTGGCAATCGATGAGCTTGTTCGCCGTGATCATATGGCCCAGGTGGATGTTCCCACTGGGCTCGTAGCCTACGTAGACCTTCGGATGCGGGTTCGATTCCATCAGGCTCTTCAGTTCGTCCAGGGTCACCACTTCTTCGATGTTACGGGTGACCAGTGTAAGCTTGTCCATTGACACACCACTGCGATATAGATGTCCCACAGAATATAAATCATTTATGATGAGGGGGTGTGCGGTGGCGACCTTCTCGACATTACCTGGAAATCAGGGAATTTTCTCTTTGTCCAGATCTTCGAGTACTAACCTCAGACCAACCGGTATTATATAGAACAATGCCTATTACTGCTTGGGATGGATTATGAACGGTAGTAAACATAGGCCGTTAGGTAGAGGGTCCGCCGGCCTTGGCGGATCGATCGAGGGAAAGATCATTTTAGTGCTGGTTGTGATCATCGTTGTGCTCGGGGCCACCGCGTTTGCCCTGTATTCAACGTACAAGTCGCAGGAAAAGACACTGAATACGAAGCAGGCTGAGTACGATGCCATGAGCGCGAACCTGAGCCAGATCACAACGGATTATGCCACGCTGAATGCGAACTACAATCGTCAGACTGGCGACTTTAACACCGTCAAGGCAAACTATGGGAACGTATCCGAACAGTACGCAGCTCTGCTGAACCGGACCAGCCTGGTGGACAGCAGGTTGAATACCTTCCTGGAGAACGACCCTACGATTGCTTATACCTACCGGGTCGAGCCCAAGGTTTTACCTGATAACACTACAGATAAAGTCCTGACTGTGACCGCGTATAATCTCGGTAAGACTGATGCGGGCGTCATATCGGTGATTTGCACGGTCGACGAGAATGATAATATCACTGCGTACAACAAGACCTTCTCCTATGTCAGGTCGCTTGACAAACGTCAGGTACAATGGGAGTTCGCCGGTAATGCGACGATCCTGAATGTCTGGGCCGGGCTCGGATAATCGCCGGGCGCCAGCTTTCTTTTTCATTTTATTTTTCTTTCCAGTCGTGGAAATTTTAAAATATTATTATCCGGTATTGTCGCCACTTTTTAATTATACTATTAACATTTAGGTAAACATTCTATTGCCCTCCTTGCTTTTTTGAAAATACTGTTGTGAAATAAAAACCATTAAATATTTACCCTCACCATACTTCGACACACTTATCACTTGGTGATCATACCTATGTCTTTATTCTCGATGGGATTGAGTAAAAACGGTGCAGGTGGCTTCACCGGAAAAAATAGCGTAGATTACGAGAAAATTATCCGGAATATTCCAGTGCCCTTATGGGTAGTAGACACTAACAGATCAGTCGTCTGCATGTCCGCGGAAGGTGCCCGGTTCTATGGTAAGTCGGCAGATGAGGTAGTAGGCCGGCCGATCTGGCAGGTTCTCGGGAAAGCGACCTCCGACCACTCCACGCTTGCCGATGAAGCCCTTCAGGCTAATAAAGAGCTGTTCGATGATACTCGCATAGCCCGGGACGCCAGCGGCCAGGCAGTCCCACTACTGTGCTTCGGTGCGCCCGTCCGGGATAATTCGGGCAGGGCTGTCTACGGTATCGAGGCTATTGTCAGCATTAAAAAACTTCTGGAGAAGGAGCAGGAGCTCATCGCAAAAGAACAGTACTTTGAAAAGCTGATCAATAACGTTCCCGTCATGCTCCTGGTTACCGACAGATCAGGCAAGATCAAGTATGCCAGTGAAGATCTCGCCCGCCTGAAAAATATGCGCGCTTCAGAGATCATCGGTTTAACGCTCTCCGAATTCCTCTATGGCAAAGCTGGAAATACGCTCCTGGACCAGGTCATGGATTCCGGGAAGGTGGCAAGAAACGAGGAGGTCCTGGTGGAAGTAGACGGAAAAAAGATCTCCTTACTATGTACGGCGATTCCGGTTAAAAATTCCCGGGGCGAAGTGGTGGAGGGCATAGAGATTTGCCAGGATATCTCAGGGATCGTAGCGAAGCGGGAGTATGATGCCAGACAGACCCGGAAGCTTGTCGAAGGCATCAATGCAGTAGCATCAGGTGACCTGACCATGAATCTCGAAAAAGAGCAGGATGACGAATTTGCAGTCCAGTTCACCACGTATAACACCATGGTCACTCAACTGTCCGGACTGGTCGGGGAGCTCAAAGTTTCGCTGAGCGAAACGGCGACCGAGTGCGATGCAGCGCTCCATGGGGCTACCCAGATCAGCGAAAGCATCCTGCAGATATCTGCGGCATCCACCCAGATTTCCCAGGGCGCGGAAAATCTTTCGTCTTATGCTCAGGAAACCTCCTTAAAAATGATCGAAGCCAACCAGACACTTCGGCACCTCTCCGAGCTATCGCATAACACCGAGGGGATCGTGAACCACACTGCAGCCAGAGCAAAAGACGTAGAAAAGAGCGCTCACCAGGTCTCAGATACGATGTCTACGATCGACAATGCTGTGATGGAGACCGGCAAGGTAGTAAACGACTTGAACGTTGCAGCTAAGGAGATCGGTAAAGTAACTGCCACGATCAAGGGTATCGCTGACCAGACGAATCTGCTGGCGCTCAACGCTGCCATCGAGGCTGCCCGGGCGGGAGAGAACGGCCGGGGCTTTGCCGTAGTGGCTGAGGAGGTTCGGAAACTTGCCGAGGAATCACGTAAGTCGACCGAGATGATCAACGATCTGGTCGAAAACGTGCAGAATGAGACTGCGGGTGTCCTCCTGGCGATCAGCCGGGTTCAGAAAGAGTCGGTAACCGGAAAGGCCAGCGTAGAGAACGCGACGAGTAGCATTATCGAGATCTTGAAAGACGTGGAGCACATCGACAAGATCACTAAAGAAATGTCTCAGGAGGTCAAGCGGGGTGCGGAAGCCGTGAACGATATTTCCACGAATATCGAGCACGTTGCTTCGACCTCCGAGGAAACCGCATCAGCTTCCGAGGAGACGACCTCCTCCACAGAAGAGCAGACTTCGAGCACCCAGGAGCTCAAAGCCCGCATGGAAACCACCCATGATAGGATGATCCGGACTTCTAAACTTCTGGAGGAAGCCTTCACGATACGTGCGATGACACCAACCGTATCCGGCAGCAGCGCTCCTAAGGCGAAGAAAGTGACTACGTGAATATAGGCCCACGTGGTCATTTTTTAAAACGCAAAGCTGTAAAGATATACGCATTTTTACGTAAAAACTAAGACCTTTGTGGCTTTGCGTTTTAAGATCAAACCCTCTACAGGCCTCCATTTTAATCCCTTTTCGCGCGATTTGCCCCTAACGGCTATAAATCTGCCAGTCAAGACATCTGTATGCATGATTTCATGATCATCGGTCACCGGGGTGCGGCAGGCCATGAGCCGGAGAATACGCTGCGCTCTTTTCGTAAGGCTATCGAGATCGGGGTGGACTGGATTGAGCTGGA
>CAZJRS010000040.1:0-25317 GCA_964548585.1 uncultured Methanocella sp.
GACATTCTCGGCGGCAGATGGAAACCACTGATCCTCTGGGCTTTGAGGGATGGGACGCTCAGGTTCGGGCAGATCGAGAAAGAGCTCTCGGTGATCACTCCGAACATCACCCAAAGGATGCTGACAAAGCAGTTACGCGAGCTGGAAAACGATGGGCTATTGGTCAGGAAGGTGTACCCAGAGGTGCCGCCCAGGGTAGAGTACACACTGACCGAGCGATACATGTCGCTGATGCCGATCGTCGAACAGATGTACCACTGGGGTAACGAGCATATGAAAGACCAGATCAAGTATGATTGGGACGAGAAGGAATAACGGATGATTGAAATAGTAAAAAATTAAAATACAGATTGATGCACCTATGGAAAATACTAATTTTATCGGGCTTTTTAGTATGCATAATCCTATTGCCATTTAACGTATATGCAAAGAGCAACACGTTTTCTGTTTATGGAACAGTGAATGAACAGAATGGCACACCTATCCCGGGTACGACGATTAAGTTAATTGAACAGGTAAATAACTCACATACCACTAACGAGCTATCTTCGACTATTACAGATAGTGAAGGCCGTTTTCAGTTTGTAAACATGACCACAGAAGCCGATGTATGTACGGTTACCATCTCGTATCCTGATCGTAAGCAATACTTCCCACCGGGGAACTCATTCAGATCAGTTTCAGCTTCGGGGGTACAAAATATAAACATTACCCGAATACCAATAGAAAGCGACGCAACACCGGGTTTTGGAACAATGCTGACACTTGTAGGCTTAATCGTGGTAGTGATGATAATTCGTGATCGAAAGCGAGTTTAGGAAGCTTCACCAGATGCCAGATTATATTTTTATTGTAAAGTGGTCGGTAAACCTGGATGTTTTTATCGAATAATCGATCTATTGCGGTATCTTGGTTCTGCGCGGTCATAGCCCCCAAGCCCGCCAAGAAACGCCAAGGGCGCCAAGAGAAGTAAAATGGTTATGCCCCTACGGTGTCAACAAATTTTCTTGGCGTTCTATAAAAAGCCGGAGGTCTGGGAGTGCCCGGGGAGTCTCTGAGTGGTCTGGGAGGTAAAGGAGTTCTTGGAGGAACTTTAAAAATGGGAGGTCAGAGAGGTCGGGAGGTCAGAGAGGACTATTAATAATAAGGCCTCCCAGACCTCCGGGCACTCACTGACCTCAAGGCTTTTCACATGCATTACACAAAAAACATTTTTCATCACCGAGTCCTTGGCGGATATTGGCGAGCCTGACGCTAAAACGGTGCTGAACAGAGAAACTGCTAATTTTTTATAACTTAATCATAATAAGAAGGATGTGGATATCTGACCATCGTAAAGGCATACTAATTCGTAATCAGCAGGTCGAGGATTCAACTCCTCCGGCGGCTCTTTTCTATTGTAAAACAAAATTTATCGAGTATTGATAGTTGGGGCTAATTTTCTGGTGCTAATACATGAAGCTTGGTAAAAGATCTTGCAATAAAGCAACGGCGCCAATAAAACTAAATAATATACTGGCGGTTGGTAAAACATTAAAATTATGAGGTTTTATGGCAAAGGATACACAACCGAAAAAGTCCAAGTTTATCGCATTTATCCTTTCGTTCTTTTGGCCGGGACTTGGACAAATCTACTTAGGGCGGCTTCCAATGGGCATAATTCTTATTATTTGGGTGATTATGATCGGGATCGTGTATTTTGCAACTGGTAGTAATGGCACCTCACCCTGTGCCTGTCTCTTAGCCCCCCTATACCTCGTTATGTGGATCTATAGTATGTACGATGCAACACAATAATTGCATGTTTCCGAGAGTATCCCCGACAACACCTCAAAACTTTTAAGAGTGGTAAAGTTTCCCGCCCAGCTTGCACTGTGCTTGTGAGACGGACTTCCCAGGCCCCTGCACGCCGTAAGCGTCAGCCATTCACTGCTTGCAAAGCTTGAACTGGGGCTAAAATTTCTCCGCATTGACCATATGTGATGCATAATGTGATCCGGTCGTCCCTGATACAAGCGCACGCTGGCTAATAAAATTATTAAAAGTTCCCATACCATTTTTCATATTCTTTATGAGTCGTGAAACACCTGACGATCAGTAAGGTATCAGGGTTTTTCTCGACCAGGCAGACAATCCGACCTCTGCCCACCTCTTCAACGAAATACGGTAGCCCGTTTCGCAAATGCTTGCGAGGCGGAGTCGTCATCATTTTTCGTATATGTTTTTCGAATAGTAAGTAAGAGGAATTGTCCATGCCGTCAAGGTCTTTTCGAGACTGGTCGGTGAATGCGATCTTCATTGTCTCACAGGCCGCGTTTCTTACGCTGTTCGGCGAATACTTCTTCGGCCGGGTAAGTTTTCTCAGTACCGCTTTGTACCTTACTCATCTCTTGTTCGACGGCCTTTCTGACCAGTTCCATTTCTTTCTCGTCGATATCCCTTTCGTAGTTGATGAGCGCCTGCCTGATCACTTCAGTCTGATTTCCAGCGTACCCTTTTTCGATAATTTTCTTTATGATGCGTTCATAGGGTGATCCTAGTGTTACGTATCCCAAAATCATCACCGAGATATAATAGATTGGTACTACAAAATATAGTTATTGTATATTGTATTGTGTAGAATAGTTGTATCAGCGCTGATTGTTGTATGGGTGATCGTACCTCTGCACCATCCTTATGCCCCGGAGATAAGTTGGAAGTTTGTGAGTTCCCAAATCTAAAAAAAGGAGATCTGTATATGCCCTGTGTCCAGGGTAAACTTCAATGGGGAGATGTCCGGGGGGACTTTGAAAAGGCTCTCGAGAGCAGGCAATTTAGTGTATACAAAGGAGCTTATTACCTAGAGGTTAGCCCTGTGTGGTGTCAGGGGGGCTTTTTGTAAAAAGCCCCCTCGCGACCCCCTCAAAAACATCGCTTTTTAATGTGCCCTTCGGGCTTGATTTGGTGTCGAAAGTCAGGGGAACTTTTTTAGAAAGTTCCCCGACAGCCCTTCAAAAATCTTAAGCGTGGTAGTGCTCTCCGCCCATCCTTCTCTGCGCCGGCGACACGGACTTCTCCTGCCCAGGCACCCCACAAGCGTCAGCCCGACACTGCTTGCACAGCCTGAACTGCGGCAGATACTTCTCCGCGATACTCCGGGCAGCCTCGAGGTCGGCGCACTCAGGAGCCCTTAAATCAGCGAACTTGTAGAGCGGGATCATGGGTATGATGTTCATGAGCACAGCACCCTTCTCAGCCGCCATCTTCGCGATAGGCTCGATTTCGCCAGCGTTGATCTCGGGCACCAGGACTGTGTTGACCTTGACGATTAAACCGGCCTTGGCGGCCATCTCCACGCCCTTGAACTGGTTTTCCACGAGGATCTTTGCGCCTTCTTCTCCCCGGTAGGTCGTACCGTGGTAGCGGACCCACGAGTAGATCTGGGCTCCGACCTTGGGATCGAACGCGTTGATGGTCACGGTCACGCTGTGTACGCCCGCTTCGAGGATCTGCGGGATCATTTCGGGGAGCATGAGGCCGTTTGAGGCGATGCACTTGATGAGTTCCGGGTGCCGCTGGTGGACGAGCTTGAGGGCCTGGAGGGTTTCCTCGTTGGCCAGTGCTTCGCCGGGGCCGGCTACGCCTACGACCCGGAGGTTGTCGATCTCTTTCACCACTGCGTCGACCCTGTCGGCGGCTTGTTCGGGAGTCATGACGCCCGACGATACACCGGGGCGGTGCTCACACTTGTCGATTTTGCGGTTGCAAAAGTTACACTGGATATTACATTTCGGGGCGACCGGGAGGTGAATCCGGGCGGTGGAGAAGTGCGCTTTCTCGTTAAAACACGGATGAGCGGATGTCATGTGAGAGAATTTTGATTTGGTGGCATCTTTGGCATCGTACATTTTCAGGTTGTCCATGTGAATAACTCCAGTCCGGGGCTTATTATGAGTAGCATAGCGATATGATATGGGCCTCGCTATCAATTATATTAATTCCAACTCTTCCTTTGATTCTCTATATACTTTTTGAAAGGGGCTGTTCGCCGAGAGCCTGCTCTTCCCGGGCATGCGCATAAAAAGAAAGATATAAGTCAGGTAGTAATTAATAAAGAAGAAAATGTGGTGGTTGGGTAAATGAGGTATATTCTTACAATTCTTGCACTTATAGTACTGTTTGTAGCGTTTGCGCCTGTTTTCGTTACGGCGCAGGAAATTCCGTCTGTGTCCTATCAGGTGGATGTACAGCAGATCGTCAATAACTACGGCCTGGCTGACAACGGCCGCTTTGTCACGGTCAACTGTTCGCCGACGGTGATGCTGGACGATCCCCTGGTGATAATGGGCTCGCAGGTAGACACTTTTGAGCGTCAGGGTTTCAATATATACACGAGTGACAACCCGTTTGACCAGCGGACAATGCTCACGGACAACGAGAGAGTCTTCAACGGCCAGAACCTGGACAACTACGACCTGATCGTAGTCGGAGGCCCTGACCACAACAGGTACACCAAAGAGCTGATCGACAGAGGCATCATTACCTATAAGCAGACCGATGAGAAGATGCCCGGTCTGATTGTCGAAGTCGGTAAGAGCCCCAATGGTCACTCTATCCTGGTGGTCGGCGACACTGCCGGATACCCGTATCACAGGAAGGATCTGCCATTGAATGGGATCATCCCCGAGAAGTATGCGCCTGCAGCTGCAGTCGCCACCGGTACGATCTTCGGCCTGATCGGCATCCTCCTGGGCAAGTTTTTGACGGTGTTCGGGTCGCTGTGGGACAAAGTCCTGAACTTCGTCATGGGATACCTCAGTACCCATGCGGGCGAGGTAGCCAGCGAGAAAGAAGCCGAGGCCAGGAAAGTCAAGGTGGAGAAGAAGAAAAAAGGTATATTCCTCGGGATCTCAGCTAAAGAGATGCTGGTCGGCCTTGTATGCGCAGGGCTCTTCGGCATCGCCTACGTGATCGCTGACCGACTGGACTTGCTCCCGAGTAACATCCTGCTCTACCTTATCGTAGGCGGCCTTGTGACAGTGCTGCATGACTTCGGCCACAGGCTGGTCGCATACATCTTCAAGGTCCCCTCCGAGTTCAAGTTCTGGGGCATTGGCACGCTGATCATGCTCGTGACCTCATGGCTTTTCGGGACAGTGTTTGCGCAGCCTGGCCGGTTCATGGTCGATACCGAAGAAGTAGAGAAGGGCGCGGAAACAGACAAGGACATCAATAAGAGGCAGAGCCACGCCCGCAACCTGGCGCTGATCACACTGGCCGGCCCCGCGATCAGCTTGATCCTGTGTGTCGCGTTCCTGCCGTTGCTGTTCTTCGGCGGCATCCTCGCCGAGATCGGCCTCCTCGGGTTTTCGATGAACCTGGTGACGGTCGTCTACAACCTGATGCCCTTCAGACCGATGGATGGAAAATCGATCTGGGACTGGAGCAAGGTGTTCTGGGCACTGTTATTTATTCCAGTGTTCCTGTTCTTTATCGTGATGACAGTCTTTGTGCTCTGAAGACTGTCACATCACTTTTTTAGACGCATACAAACTGTCGCAGTTATACCCGCCAGCGCTAAGAATAATTCAAGCCCGGCTGGTGCGGATTCAGTCACACTCTGATTGATATCTGGTACTTTGGGCAGGATTTCTGCCTCCACGACCGTAAAATATGCCCTCGCATAAGGCTGGGTTTCACCCTTGTGATTCAGCTGACAGTAGATGTTTACCGGAGCTACTCCGCCCACCCAGTTCTCGTTTGCGGCCAGAGTCCAGTTGAAACAAGCTGGCTGTGATACGCTGCATTCTCTGGTCACCGTATCGCCTATAGCATCCCCTCCGACACGATCGTAGGCAATAGTGCGCCCGGGCTCGGTGAGCATGGCGTATGCAAAGGAATCGTCGTCTGGTTGCATGAACAGATCGATGGTAAACGGCTCGCCCACGTGTAGCGAGATGTTTTCGATAGTAGCTTCCTGCTCGTTGAAATAAGCCTTGATGCTCCGGGCGCAGGTATCCGGGGCAACCCAGGTAATCAGTAATTGAATCAGCAATAATACGAGCAACAGAGATCTTATGACGGACACGTCGGAGCCTCCTCGAAGCCCTCGCTCTTCTCGTCCCACTCGCCGGCTTTATCGCCAACGCCCTGAGGGCCGGGCGGCACGAGTATGAAGGTACAGGTCTTGGTACAGAACCTGATTGGTTCATTGCGCCCCAGAACAGTACCGTCTGAAGCAGTCACTGTTTGCCATCTACGAGTATAGCATGGCGCTTCATGCCCGAAAATGGGGTTAGGAACAGCCTCGTTGTCAGCGTCATACACAGTAAAAGAGGGAATGTCTCCCTGGACTTCGATGTACCAGATGTTCATCGTAGCCCACCAGCCATACGGTGGTAGCAAAGGCACCCCCGAAGGAACTTTAGACATAGCCTGGCCAAGGGCGGCTTCTGTACTGCCGCGGGCAATTGCTTCGACACCGGCTCGGCTGAAGTCGCTGACCGCTGATTTAACCTGCCCTTTCAGACTGTCTATAACGGATGCGATCGCAGTCTGCCCGGCCCGGGTGACTTCGTCTTTTACCCGGCGGGAGACGTAATCCGTATACTCGTCGACATAGCCTTCAGCCTTGTCATGGGCTTTTTTCTCGATTGTGCTGATGCTGGCGTTCACCAGTTCGTCGGCGATCTCCTGCTGTATTTTTCCGTTATTAAGGTCGCTGACAATCAGAGAGGCGTTATTGTCTCTACGGGCATATGCGTCATCGACAGCCTGGTCGATGTTGGCTTTGGTGATGCTGTCCCCGGCTTCAGGGTCCGCCCGGATATTCTGGTCGATCTGTTTTTTTAGCTCGTATTTTGTACCTGCGGCAATATTATCGATCAGTGCGTTGGTCTCGGCGATTACAGTTTCATTCCCGGTCTTGATAGCCGCTTCAGCCAGAGTATCTATGCTGTCCAGGATTGGGCCTGCCATGGCTTCGCTTAGCTTTCCGGTATCGAGGAAGCCTGCGGGCAGTGCAAACAGGCAGATGTTTCGGAGTTTCAAAGGCCGGGTCGTGTACCCGGTTTCCGGGTCGACATACCGTTCGGTACTCAGGTAATCGGGGGACTGGTCCACGGCCAGTGTTACGCTCTCCTTCCACGGATACCCGTCAGCTGCTTCAAGGCTACTGTTCAGCTCCATAGGGAGGCCGAACTGAATGTAGAAGTTGTTACTCAGGTAATTTCTTGACTGGATTGCGCCTGTGTCAAGGTTTGAGGAGTTGAGCCCGGTGCCATTCATCCGGGAATCGATGGTTTGGTTGATGGTGCTGGCAGAGAGATTCGCTGCGCTGCTCAGCTGCAGGCGCACGTCTTCCAGCAGAGCACGCCGGATGTAGAAGATTGCCTTGGAGCCACAGGACTTGTATACCCAGGTTTTCGACCCGTCCTGGGACAAAATTGTAGAGGCATATGCCGGGCGGTCGAGGTAACTGTCGTAGTGTCCGTCGAACTGCCGCTTTAGTTCAGTATATGCCGCGGTGGACATAACCGAAGGAGAGTTGCCATAAGCAGCAGGATCAAGGGAAACACGTATGTCACGCTTAAGATCTTTGCACAGGTCACTCATCTCGTAGTCTGACTGGATCTCTACCCACACAGGATTACTGTTGTCAGGACCACAGACAAACGAGTGCGAGGGATTTGTATAGACTGTCGGTAAGGTGGTTACTCTACCCCGGCTATCCAGCATAGCGTACAAGGTTCGGTTGAAAGAGCCTGTTTCCCCGAGCGGGTCAAAAGACTCCTCATAGTTGGTGATCAGTTCCGCGAGATTATCGTCTTTGAAGGATTTATGGCCAAAGCTCAGCTCTTTTTGATACGCGTACGCAGTACCCGGGTTCTCCACATCATTGAAGGCAGGCCGAAGCAGCGGATCGTCGAGCCGGCTCGCAGTTTCCATATAGTGGCCCTGGCCGTAGAACTCCAGAGAGGAATACCGGCGCACGACGTAGTTCACAGTCACCCGGTCGGCAAATCCCTGACCATTGGTATTGTCTTCGTAGACCCGGAAGGTGCGGGTGAGTGGGACCTGATCCCCGGAATAGAAGGGCACCATCATCCGGGATATGGAAGATTCTTCGATAATCGTAGAACGGTTTTCCCGGGGGTAGTAATCCGTGTCCCGGGTGACATTCAGGAATAAGTAAACCTGATACGCGCCTGTATAGCAGTTCTCTGCATAGCCCCCGAAGCTGACATTGCAGTATGCACTGTCAACCATGCTGTCAATGGTAAAATTATAGGACTGGGGCGGGCTGGTAGTCTGATTTTCAGGCAGGCCTTTACGGCTGTTGTTCGTGATACTATAGTTGTTTAGCTTCGATGGATGAGCGTCGGCTCCGGAAGTATGGTAAACCATGCTGGCCAGGCTGATAGGGTCGACAGAGTTGAACTCGAATCCCTGCTCCAGAAGGT
The DNA here is from genome assembly GCA_964548585.1 of uncultured Methanocella sp. Lineage (GTDB taxonomy): Archaea > Halobacteriota > Methanocellia > Methanocellales > Methanocellaceae > Methanocella_A. The sequence goes on from CAZJRS010000040.1 coordinate 8,442, forward strand.
TAGCGCCGTTGGCCATGAGCGCCATATCGCCATTATCTACGATATTCAGCGGCATGCCCAGGGTATACTGGGCATAGCCTCTCGCCCAGGTGTAAGCGTAAGAGGCTGCGGTGAGGTCGGTAGTCATTACGGTGCCGTTTAAACGCTCTTCGTATTCACCCGTCATACTTTCCAGCAGAGGATACCGGGAGGTGATCAGCGTTCTGATCGTCCGGGTCTGGGTGAACGTATAGTCGCTGCCCCGCTTGCTTATGGTCAGACGTACTGGTGCCGTCACTACGTAGTATGCGGCATAATTCTGCCTGCAAGGAAATAGCGGATGCTCCAGGTTTCGCGTAAGCGTCATGTTAAGGGGAATGAACTCTATCGTACGCTCATCGCCATCGATTCGTGCGCTGACGTTGTAATCTCCGTACTCAAAGTTGCCTGCATAGTTCGATTCCAGGTATGCGGCAAGCCGGTGATAAGTGAGGCTTCGTAGCCGGCCTTCGTTGATCACGGCAGCGCTGTCGCCCGGACGTATGCCCGGGCTCGCATTGATCACCGGGGACATGCCTATCTCGGATTCGGCATACATGCCAGCATAGTTCAGTGCGTTACCGATGTCAGACATGGCAAGTGACAAAGCAGGGCTGATATCCCGTTCCCGGTCTTCGGATACCCCGGAAGATATCGATCGGGATTCCGCCCCCAGCAGGAAGACGGTCACGACTGAGGACACGAGCAGCAGGAGCACCCCAATTGCCACGAAAGGCACCCTCCCCCGATCATCCCGGATCATGGGCCCACCCATACGGAGATCGTAGCTCTGGCCCGGGAAGGATCGTACCGTGAGTGCAGCCATGTAAGGATAGGGTGGAGAACTTCTGGATAATCGGCCCCCGCCTCGATGTCGTGCAGACAGCTGGTGGTAAAAGCATCCAGGGATTCACGGTTGGATTCCACCACAATCCGTACTATAGCGTCTTCGCCGAGGCTTGCCACATTCGGGGTAAGTTCTCCGTTCAGCGTCTCGTTATTAGAGAATACCCCAAGGGCAAGTGCCGGGTCAATGCGCTCATCAGTCGCCCGACCCGAGCCCAGAGTGTTGTCCCAGATCTCTGATACAGCCTCACGGGTGGTGTTCTCCAGACACTGTTCAAGCGACTGACTGATGCTGGAATGCAACTTCAGGCGATCTTTATCAATCCGGTATGCCGCAATGCTACTGTTGATCGCCTCAAGATCGCCATCATTGACTTTTTGCAGGTATTCCGTGGTGATGTTAGTAGTATAAGGCATCGTGACAAAAGTCTGCACAGACATGGCGCCGGGAGGGTGAGGTCTGCCGGTTTCAACACTACCTTCAAGTGGTACTCCGGTAAAAGGCGCCCATCGAAGTGTGAACTCGTACCCGTACCGCTGATCGATCCTAGAGCGAATTGTCTTTTCAATCAGTAGATTAGTTTCCCGGTCGTACTCCACGGTCAGGAAATTTAGACGTAGAGGATGATCAGCTATGTGAAGCACAAACTGGCAGGCTGCATTCTCGGCCGCGAGGCCCATGACAGTCCTGTGCCTTGTGCCTCTTCCGAGGACAGACCGGGTTACTTCCCCGTACAGGTAATCGTTTGTCACATTGATGCTGCCCCAAGATGCGATCTGATCGGCGAGGTCGCCAAGGATACGGTACTCGAAGTAGTCCACCTTTTCGACTTCCAGAGAGACCAGAGTGCTCGACGCCAGCTCACGCAGGCTCCGGTCAGCAGATGCACGCTCCGCACCATGGCCAGTGATGACCGGGCTCATGATCACGGCGCAGACGGAAATCATAAGCAGGAATAGAAGAGCGTCCATGGTAGTAGAATAGGCTCGGTCGTCCATCAAGACCTCTCCCAGCAGGTTATCGTTATGAACCCTGGTACTGCGGTGGCATCGTTCAACCGGACACAAACAGGAAGACGATAGCTTCCGGATCTTCCCCTCCCCGGCTCTCCAGCATTCCAGTCGTGTTCCCCGGCTTCGATCGTAACCATGATGCGGCACCCCGGATTCCCGTACCTCCCGGCCATTTCAGCCATTGCCCGCGAGTTGTCGAGCTTCTTTGCATCAAGCAGACCACTGAACCCGTCTGAGACAATAGCAGGATCGCTGATTATTGAAAGGGCAATAGCCCGGAGGTCATCTTTCTCTGCCGCATAGTAGGCGGATAATGAATAGGATTGATAGCTGGATACCATCAGATATCCGAACAGCAGAATACCGATGGAAACAATTCCTATGGCTGGTAGATCCGTGTACGGTTCAGTCATGCCGCGATCATCATTGATAAACGAATACATAGGGAATACCCTCCTTTGCAGGGCTGGAATTATTCTGGAGATAGATGAACTGCTTATCGATGATGAGAGGCCGGGTCGGATCGACCACTAGCGGGGTTGCTACCATAGACAAGCGGGATCTTACCAGTACATTGTTAAGGCCGGAGGCGTTGACAGAGTCGATGGGAGATCGTTCGGATCCGTCAGCGCCATAAGTCATGTTGAGGAATGCCCTGAACTCAGACGGATCAGTCCACGAGATGTTGTCACTGGCGTAGCGGCCTGGAGTTACTCGAACTGGAAGCGGCTTTGCAAAACAGTCTCCGAACGAGTCATTTGCGCTGACAAAGTCAGATGAGACCGATATGCGGATATCATTGTACAGGTACTGTTCAACGTGGGAAAACGGTACCGATGATGACGCTACTGTAGCAATGTCACCGCTGACATCAGATGCGCAGAGCTGAAGAGCTACTGACCTATCAGCCGGTAAAGTAGAACGAAACAGTGAGAAGACCACGAGAAGCAGGATGGCAGACGCAAGAAGCACCCCCATACCAAGGAGTAGTTCCTCGCTTCCCCGATCATCTCTGATCATGCGGCCTCCGCGCTTATGCCTGCCATGATACTACCGTTAAGGCTGACCGGACGGGCTTTCAGGCAGTAGTGCCCCGGGTATAGTAGCACGGGTAGATCGGATGGACCTTCGGTGCCATCACATGTAAAAGGTACGTCGGACACGTATGATTCTATCCTGCCATCCGTGTATTCGATGTAATACGATCTGTCCATCCGGGCAAGAGTCCCGTTGGCAGAAATGGCGCCAAATGCGAGCAGACGGACTGATGACGGAATAGAAACGGTAAGTGACCGGTCTGTCGTACTGTCGACGACTTCTGTGTAATAGGCCAGTCTCGAGAACTCAAAAATTTTTTGAGCCTCACCCCGGGCCTTGATCGTGGAAAATGTACCGGAAAGATCGCTTATACCTGATAATAGTATTACGATCAGGACCGTAGCTACGACAAGTACAGCACCCATTTTCGCAATGAGAAAGTCAGCACCGGTGTCATCCTGGATCATACTTATTTACAATACTACGCAAATTACTTATAGTTTACCACTAAATTTCAATGTGTTGAGAAAATGTTAAAAAATGGAGACAAAGATCTATCGGGATCGGACATAGAGGGCAGGGTCATGGCCATTGAACAGAATACACGAGGCCTGAACGCAAGAGTATGTGCGATAGAAAAGAGTTTATCAATAGACCAGCGGGCTGGTAATGTTCGAACAGGAATACTGCAACCGACTATTGATCAGCAGATAACAGATAAGGATCAGATAGACGACTTCGTGCCTGCCATGAGGGAAATCAGGATAGATCAAAATGGAGATATGTCAAATGGGAGAGAAACGAGGATAATGGAAGCCGAAAAACCGGTTACAATTACAGGCATAGAAAAAATCCCTCGTTCAATGGTACTACCGCTGGACGTCACAGGCCTACTGGCGGGGGCACTACTAATTCTGATCAGTATATTGCTTTTTACAGACAATATCGGATTGTTGAAAAACCCGCTGGTACCGCTACTGTTTGGGACACTGCTGATCGTGTGCGTGCTGGTGAAGCTGTGCCTTAAATAAAGATAGTTTGGTAGTTAAGGGGTTTTCAGCTACCACATAAACTTTTATAGTATGAAACCTGACCATTCAAAACAACGATACCTATCGGGTTACTGTGCCAACAGGCTGGCGTACCATGATGCCGACTATACATATCACAAAGCAAGTAAAACCAAGAAGGGCGCCTATATTCTTTCTAGGATTTTCTATAATATTATTGATCTTAACAGTATCTCTGGCCTATATAGTGGTATCGTCCACCCCGGTTACAGAAAAGGATAGTATACCGGACACCGATAGAAACAATATTGGCACGATTACGACGGATAATAGCTCAGGAGATGAAGTAACAGGAGACACATATCTCCTGTATCTCCCGGTATATTACCCCAACGGAACACAAATCAACATCACTGAAAAAAACACCTGCGTAGACCCAAAGTATGGCTCGCTAATCAGCTTTTTAAAGGACGACCAGACGGAGCATGGCATTTACGATGACGAACACGAATGTGCTGACTTTGCAGTGCCACTGCATGATAATGCCGTAGGCAGAGGCATCAAGTCACACCTGGTATTGGTGAAGTTCGAAAACGGTGGCTATGATCACCTGATTGTGGCATTCAACACAACGGACAGAGGTATTATTTACGTCGATGACACAGGTTTGTCAGAGGATCAAATTGCCCGGAACCTGAACCGTATGGATAGACTGGTAGATCTGGAGGTCGGAATGGAATATAAAACGAGGTTTATACCCCCTTACGACACAATGGAAGACCAGCTGACATACGGAGTAGTGAAAGAGATAATATTCATCAGTTGATGAAAGCATAAGGCTACGTCGGAATCAGGTTGTTTCGCATATAAAGAATTAAAAACTTTATAATTAATTTTAATATTAAAAATTTTTTATATTTAGACTTTTATATGCAAATGATAACATGTAGTAGGTAAGTGTTATATATCGAATCCAATAAAGCTATAGCAATTGAAAGGAGTATTCAAAGGGGAGAACTTTAATGTATAAGCTGCGGGCTGGTTCAATAATCATACTATTATTATTAGTATTGATATTATTCACTGTACCAGGAATAGTTGTTACAAGCGTATATGCGTTATCATACCCGGATAAACTTACTGTTTTGCCTGTTGGCTCGACGACGGTCACAGCAGGGGAACCGTTTACAGTCGCTACCAGGCTGACTAACTATACTAATCTGACTAACTATACTATTAATCCGATCAAAGACATCACAGTCAACATCGACGTTCTGTATGCTAACAATAGTATTGACTCATTCACCGGAGTGACGGATACAGATGGTTACGTAGTATATACAGACGCTCGCTTGAGCCCATACCCCGTTAAAAACCTGACTCTCACCAGCCCCGACACACTCAGCTTCAGCACAGCTAACGTAATTTATGCTCAGATCCCTTCTAAGTCGCTGATGAGCTCCTGTATCATATATAACAAAGCCGACAGCCCGAGCAGCATCTACCTGGAGTCTCTTCGGCAGATCGTCAGCGCGGATAGCGAGAAGCCGGGCGTATTCATGGAAATCCCCAACGACTCGGTATATGCAAATGGTAAAGATCACCATGAAGTAATCGTCAGAGCCGTCGATAAAGGCGGCAATAATATTGATAACCAGAAGTTGCAGTTCACCGATGAGTACGGGAACACGATGCTGGGCTGGACGAATGCCAACGGTATCGCTAAGATGGCATCGATGCCTTCAAACTATGATGGTAGTGTAAAATATACAGTATCACCACCTGACGACCTATCGACAAACTTGACCCTCAACCTCCACTATCTTGTCGGAGCACCTGCAATCATCGAACTCACAGCGAGTCCAGGTACTATCGCAAGCTCTGATGTCATTAAAAACGAAAAAATCAGTTATGATATTAACAGAACGTTAGTAAAGGCCACAGTCATGGATAAGTGGAATCACGTGCTTCCTTACCAGACCGTTAACTTTAGCGTTCTAGACCCGGGAACGCCACATCCGGCCGGCAAAGGTTATGGTACGCTGAATGCGTACCAGGGAATCACAGATGCTGCTGGCCCGACAAAAGGCGAAGTATCCACCACATTCTCCCTGGATGATCAATCGTACATTAGCACCGAGCTGAATAACTCTGGCTATGTCTATGTTAATGCGACAACGTATAATGGCACATATAATACGAGGCTGGACGGTTCGGTATCCATCAGGTATACCAACGAGTCATACCTGAACATTACTACAACGGTCTTACCGAGAAAGGTCAGACCCAACCAGACAGTCAACGTAACAATTAACATCGATGGTGTAGGCTGGAAATCGGGCAGGTCTCCAGTCGATCTGATGCTAGTAATGGACAGGTCGGGCAGCATGGGAGATCCATGGTATGGCTGGTTCGGCCCGAGCTATGTCGCCAATTATTCAGCGGCTACGATAGTACCAGATAACACCTACCAGTACCTGACGACCTACGATCATGACATCAACACCAGGATGATCGTTAGACTGGAACCATGGACCTCCACCATGGCCGGCATGTCACAGCAGAAGCCTAACGCTGCCCCGGTTTCTCCCACATCGGTACCAGCATACATTGTCGCAGGAGAGACAGCCTCTGCGACGATCACAATGCAAAACACGGGAACAGTGCCATGGACTAACGATGACCAGTTTTCGCTGGTCGGGTATAATTCTGCTGCCAGCACGTTCAACGGTGGCATAACGCCTGTCATGGCGCTGACGCCAGATGACGCAAACATCACCGCAGGGGGTACGACACAGTTCACCTTTGATATGACAGCGCCAAATGTAGCCGGAGGCACGTCCTATTCACCCTCGTACCAGATGAGATGGGGCACCGGCTACTTCGGCACCGCGTACTCTAGAACAGTGTATGTCGTTCAGCCAGGTGATTATGCAAAGTACTCCGCGGATTCGATACCCAGCACTATGACGCCCGGCACCACGTATAATAACCTAAACGTAAGGTTCACTAACTACGGCAGCACCACCTGGACGAACGCGACAGGATACTATATGGGCGGAAAAGCCGATGCGAGCTCGTTCGGTTTTACCAGGTCGGACATTCCCGTAGGAACAAAGCTCATGCCGACAAACACTTCGTCGACTTCGACCTTCAAATTCAACCTTAAAGCGCCAACTACTCCGGGAACATATACGCTGACATTCCAGATGCATAACAGCACTGGCTACTTCGCTGATTCATTCACTAAGACTGTCACGGTGAGTGCATCAAGTTCGCCCGTAGACGGTGCAACGTACATCAGCAACGACATACCGTCCGACATGTGGTCTGGCAATAGCTACAAAGTGAATGTGACTATGCAAAACACTGGCACGACCACCTGGACCAGCGGAAGCTCATACCAGCTGACCGCACTGAATGATGCCACCAATTTCGGTAGCAGCGCTCAGTCCGTTCTGGTCCCCCACAATGTGGCACCCGGAGAGACGGTGAAATTTACATTCACCATGACTGCACCGACGAAGACGTCAATCACTAAATACACCAATTTAAAGTTCGGCATGAAGAAGGGAACGACATCGTTCGGCAGCCAGACACCGTCTATAGCAGTCCGGGTACTGCCCAATGCGGATATCGCAAATGTGGTGACAAGTACATATGCAAACACCATGGAGTCCGGCAGCACCCAGACGGTCTCGGTCACAATGAAAAATATGGGCGGCTACACGTGGAAGAATGCATCGTATACCTTGCAGCCTTATAGTACAGATGCTTCGAAATTCACGGTAGCAACGCAGTATATTCCTGTAGGTGTGGAAGTGCCTCCTGAAGGGAGCTACGTGTTCACGTATGACATTACTGCGCCCACAGTGGCTAGTGACAAGTCGTATTCACCGAACTTCTATATGTATAACAGAACAAATCGGTTCAGCAACGGATTTATACCAACAATCCTGGTTTATAAAGCCGGAGAAGTTCACCGGCACCCCATAACTTCGGATCCGACCTATGGGACGAATGACGTATACTGGGTGGAGCCCTACATTGGAGGCGTACAGGTCGCAGATCCGGACCCCAGCACCTCGACTTACGGTACCTGGTTCTTCAACCACACGTACTTCGGCGGCTATTATTCCAACGACAAGAACTTCCCCAGCAATAACACGGACCCCGGAGACTGGGGCTATAGCACCTCTTCATTTAATCAGAAGGTCTTGACGTCTTCGTCAAAGAGCCTGCCGGCAGGGAGCTATGATATCATGGTGAAGCGTAAGTTCTCGACTGGTTCAGGCTCGAACCCCGGCACTTACAATGATATCCAGCTCTCGATCTACGACGACATGAAGCTCGGCCAGTGGTCTGACAACGACTCTGCCGCCAAAAGGGGTGCCAAGACTTTCCTGACCTACCTGCAGAAAGACAACCTGTCAAGCAAATATGACTATGTAGGGTTGGTAACGTTCAACAGCACTGCGACCACAGACGTCTCAATGAAACGGTACGCAGGTAATGAGAGCGCAGTCCTGAATAAGATCAATACATCTAACTCACTCGGAGGTACGGCTATCGGCCTGGGCATGCAGAACGCGAGATGGGAATTTGAGAACCACACGAAAACCAGGCCTGACGAGATGTATGTGGAAGTCCTGATGACCGACGGCTGGAGTGACGAGGATAAAGCGTATATTGAGAGAGCTGAAGTCCCCCGGGCGGTGACCAATGGTATCACGCTCTATACGATCGGCATTGGTAACGATCACAGTGAAGTCAACGAAACCTTCCTGAGCTGGGCTGCGAGCGAGACCGGAGGCCATTACTACTTCGTGAAAGACGCTTCTGAGCTTAACGAAGCGTTTAAGGATATCGGCAGGCGGATTGAGCAGAATGTGTCCACGTCGAACAGTTACATTGACGTCAATATGAACAAGTCTCAGAATCTCAATGCCTCCTGGAGTAACAACCTGTCTTACGTACCTGGAACAGCTTTCACCATGGTAAACAGAAACCTGTCTACGCTAAAGAGCAGCGAGCCTAACACCTCGGTTAGCGAGTACTACAATACATATAACTGGAATATCACGCCGATCGGACTGGGGGAAAACTGGACTCTCAACTACACGTTGAAAGCGGATAAGCGAGGTTATGCATACCCAATAGGAAACACCAGTATAGGGGTTTTCCAGATGGTCAGAGAAAGCAACGTCACGGAGTGGGATTCCGTCTACTTCCACAGCGATTATGTGCTGGTCGACGATAACCTGACGGATAACATGACAGATCCGAACTATCTGAGCATTAGCATTGTATCTCCGGAAAATAACGCCGAAATCAACTACGGCTTTATGCCCATTACCTGGGATGTGAACTATAATAACACAATAGACAATTACACCCAGGTGCTGGAATATGCGCCGGCAGGCACCAATGATTACAAGCTGATCGCTATGGGTTTCTCCAGCAATAAAACCAAGCAGCGCTTCAATTATGACTGGGACATCAGCAACATACAGCTTGAGCCCATAAAATACACGCTGCGTATTCGTGCAAGCGATTCATTATTCTATGCAGAAGAGAGTAGGACCATTCAGATGGAGTATATTCCGGGTCAGATCAGTATCGTTAGTAATAACGGAAGACTCTAGTGATCCCTGAAAGTATGGGACATATCAGAACATGATATGTCCTTGCTCTCAGTTTTTATTTCTATTAGAAAATAACCAAAGTAATAATATAGAACCGCCTGTATTCACAGTTATTAAATAGTTGATGATAATACACTAGTAGAAAAGTATTCAAAGGTATCTTGGAAATCAGTAGATAACGAAAAAAGATATCATTCATCACAATTCAAGAATCTGACCCCGGGGCAGGGTAGAGATTCTGGTGAAAGGATAGAGTGCAATTAATCGGGGGGTATGCAATCAATGGACGATAGATCGTGGTATGTAAAAAAGTTGAGGTCCCTGTTAACCTTCGCACTCTTGATTCTAATCGGCTTTACTATTGTCCTGTCACTTAACTTTCTAATTAATGGGATGGATAATGCGGGTGGCATTACCGTCAATAATTCATCCTCGGACATTATGGCGGAGAATGAGTCTGACATCCTTGTGCAAGACCCTGGTAGCACGGTAACACCAGATTCTGAAGTATCGGTGGATACGAGCGTGGATGATGACAGGACGCTGGTATCGATGTCCAGAGCTTTGAGTACCATAATGGAAGATTCCCGGAGCGTAGAATGGCAGCGTTCCAATAGTGCCTGGCTATTGTCCGTGGCAACAACTGATAGTGTGAACCGTGATGGCCTTGCTTACAAGTGGAACATCGTGCTACGTTCTAACGATAGTGTACTCATCGCAGGCGTGGAAAACGGACAAGTATCCAGCATCGTTGAGAGAAACCTGAGCGGTATTGAGGTAAGCGTCAATAATGACACAGTGGTGAGGGACAGCACCGAGATAATGAAGAGGATATTCGAGCTGAGTTATGTCAAAAATAGTAACATGGATGATTATTACACATTTACGTACCATTTCAACGGTATAGAAAGCTTCTATGAGGTAACCAGTGAAGGAAGTAGCACTGCCAGCGCAGCGGATTTGGTCATCACGGACATGGGGATCACACGCGCTGTGATCGGAGGTGTCACTTATGTCGACTAAAGGGGATAGCGGACAATGGATATTATTATCTGCTGTGATCATTTCGATCGCACTCGGTGCCCTGATTTTTCTTCTGAACACAGCGATGCTTACCGGACACTCCTCAACTAGCTCAGTCATGGCAGTGCCTAAAGATGCCATACGAGACCTACGTTACCAGTCGATTACTGAAGCGATTATCATCGGAAATGATGTTAACTCCCAGGCCAACATGACTAGCCGGAACCAGCATTTTAATACGTCGTATAACAGGTATATAGAAGAAACCAAAAACATTTACTCCACTCATAGCACGATCGTCAATTTGATCTATGTACCTTATATGAATGACAGTACCCCGAACGCAAAGATCGACAACGTGTCTCTAATCATCGTATATGATGATGGCAAGACATTCTATTCGGAGAATTCAATAGTAGGACTGGAAAAGTGGGATTGACCATGAGGCTTATGTTTTTCGATGATGATAAAGGTGTTACATCAAGCATACAATATATTATTACATTTGCGATATCTGCAGGCATCTTTACGTTATTCATCATCTATGTGAACCCGCTGTTTATCGCGACGCCTCAATATATTGTGACTCAGAATCAGTTCGAAGACATCGGCAATGGCATCAGCACGATGATCATCGACACTTACCTCATCGCACCGGATGATGGCAAGCTATCAACCAGTTTCGAAGTCCCTTACACTGTGGCAGGGAATACGTACAATATCTCGGTAATGCAAGCAAGTACCACCAGCCAGGACAGGGAGGTTAACATCGTATCAGACAGCAAGCCCCAATCGGTCCGAATATCGCTGAACGGTGCCAACTCCACCATACCGATCAACGGTACAACCTCAAGCACGAGCCTGTATCACGGAATAATCTACGATAGCGACATCAGGTGATAATAGTGATGACTTCCCCTTTTGACAACAATGCAGTATCGGAAACCCTTGGCAACATCCTCGTATTCGGACTCATTGTCTCATGTATAGGCCTGGTCCTGCTTACCGGGAACCAGATCATTGCTGACACAGAAGAAAGCATAAGCTTCCAGAGCCTGGAACAAAGCTTCAGTGTCGTCTCATCTGACTTGAAAAATACTGCTTTTCAGGCTTCTCCGGTGATGACCACCCGCATCAAGCTGGACTATGGCACGCTGAAGGCATATTCCGCTCAAGATAGCGGGCGGATGATTGTTGTGAAGTATGATGGTCGTGTTTATGAGATGCCGATAGGTGCACTGGAGTTCCAATCGTCGGATTACGGTCAGAGTATATGCATAGAAGATGGCGCGATCGTCAAGAAGTACAGTACTTCAGGGTCGATTATGACTTCACCGCCACGTATGTTCTACTCGCCAAGCACTAAGACATTGATGATTGCAGTGGTGAACGAGAATTGCGCGGCTGCGAGCCAGTCAGGAGGGGTGAGCAACATCCAGTCGAAGTATATGGACTTCTCCAGGGTCACATTCTCATCTACCAGTCAGGTTGCTGTGATCTGTGTAAAAAGCGATTATGGCGGAGCATGGAAGGGCTACTTTGAGGATGATTTCAAACCGGCCATGACTCTCCATGATACCGATGATGCTCATTGGACAAACTATACGCTGGCAAACGTAGAGAATGTGATCATAGGGACGTACAACATCAGCGTCAGCTTGGTATGAAAGGTAGCGGTGAGAAGATGAAAGAGGGTATGGCCGGGGATTGGACTGCAAATCTGAACTTTGACTTTCTTATAGGCTTGACTGTATTCATATTAGCGTTCATATATGTCATTTACGCGGTTCCCGGCATATTCCTGCCGTACCAGACTAACTCGGTCGATCTCAGCTCGGTTGCATACAGGACAAGCTGTATTTTGGCAGAGGACCCCGGCTGGTACGTAAATGTATCTCTCGATAGCAACATTTCATATATCAACTGGGAAGATGATGCTAACCGGGTTAATGTCACCAGAGTAGGCCTGGCCGTGGATAAAAGAATGCCAAACGTGCTCTCGATAAAGAAGATCCAGGCGCTGCAAGACATACCTTATAATGTCAGCAGAGATAAAATGGGCTTGAACGGCACAATGATCTATAATTATTCGCTTGCGATTGATACAGTCACCTCAAGTGGTAGCGTCGTATACAAAACAGAAATTTTTAATAAAAGCTCCAATGATACGTCCGATAGCGTAGAATTGCTCGAGAGAGTCGTCCTGATAAGAGAAGGAGAAGGTTTGTTCATCGATGATGATGATCCAGCCAACATAGATGCTGCTACAGGTTCACTAGGCAATGAGATCAATCTGAACGCCACGCCAAGGTTCGAAGGGGATGTGAGCGTGAGGGTAGTCCACCCGGCGATCTCTAACCCCAACATCAACGTAAAGTACTACCTGGGAAATACGACGGCGTCACTAAATTTCAACGCTCAGTACGCCTATCTGGATGGAAACGGCAAAATAGCGCATGACTACTACATATATAAGAATAACTCTTACGTGGAAGATGAAGATCGGTCAACGCTAAGCCTGACAGATTCGGACATCCTGGACATCGTCGTGGATACGGACACCATAAAAAAGAACCACGCAATACCTAAAGACCTGACACTAATCAAGATCGAAGGGCTTAATATACTAGCTTATCATTCCGCCCCATATCCAGTAGAAGAGTACTCCATTAACAATACCAGATATAGATATTACAACTCAATGGGACTGATGACTCTCAAGGTGTGGCGATCATGAGAAAGCAAAACTTAAACGACCATGGCCAGATGTTCACGATAGAAGGCGTAGTATCCGCTATAATTCTGATCATTGCCTTGGGCGTCGTATTCTCAGCAATCACCTTTGATTCGCCTCAAACTGAAAAGATCAGGGTGACTAAGCTGGACATAAAGGCACAGGATATCTTAAACACACTGGCATCCGAGGATAGACCGGGCGAACATTCCAGCAGTCTGCTGAGAAACGTGTCTAGGTGGAATTGCACGGAACGGATAGGTAACGAGAATCTGAATGCTAGCGAGCCCTCAATCAAGGATATCAATAATGATACCCGCATGCTTGTTGATAAGAACCTGCAATATAATATGGAACTTCGTTACTATAACGATACACAGAGCCTGGCAACGGGCAATCCGGTTTACGATACCCATACCATTATATTTCAGGGTGAACCGATGGATAATGTCGGGACAGGGACCAAGCTGATCATACTAAACAACAACACCAGTGTAAACAAATCAGTCTACTGGTCAAATATGGAAATGCCCAAAGCAGTGGAAGTTCGGCTAGTAATATGGCCGGTTTAAAGAAGGCCCTGAGGCGCTACGTCCTCATGCAATCTTCGCTGCCGCACTGGGGGCACCTGATCGGAAACGCATCCGGATTCTCCTGGAACACGTACCCGCAAGTTTTACATACGAAAAATACCTTGTCCTGATCAATACCATCCATAATATGGTCAAATAGATGTGAAAGCTCAAATATTATTCGGTTGACTTATCCGCTAGCGATTATGGCATATCCCCGCAGACGGGGTATCAAAGGTTTTATAGACGGGAATAATAATATCAAACTGGTGTGCACAACATGGACAGGACGCTCGAATTCGGTGGAAAGCAGGTTGAGCCGGACATACGAAGGCTCAGCGACATGCGTGAAGTCATCTATGATATTGACTGGTTGAAAAGTGCGCCGGACGAGATACTGTATTACATGTACAGGGACCTGGCCATGAGCCGCCAGGACCGATCACTGATGCTTGATCATGGCTTGCGCTACGATATCACGGTCATACCACCCAATCGCCTCGGCTCGGAGTACATTAAAACCGCAGGACATTACCACCCGGAGATCGCCAGCACAGGCATGACATACCCGGAGGTATACGAGGTGCTCCATGGTACTGCACATTACCTGATCCAGCGCTGCGACGGTGGTAAAATCGCAGATGTAGTACTGATCGAGGCACACGATGGCGATAAAGTGATCATTCCGCCAAACTACGGCCATGTGACCATTAACCCGTCGAACAAAGAGCTAAAGATGGCAAACTGGGTTTCCAGAAACTTTACCTCGATCTACGAGCCTTACAGAAAATGCGGCGGCGCCGCTTACTTCGAGCTCGCTAACGGCAAGATGATCAGGAACGGCAGGTGCGATCACCAGCCCGAGGTACGGTACCTGAAGCCCACTAACATCGGCAAAGCAGGCTTCGCCAAGGGCAAAGAGATGTATGGCCTGGTCCGGGACATCGAAAAACTCGATTACCTGAATAATCCCATGGCATACCAGTGGCTATGGGATGAGGTGCTAAGCGACAAGAACCGCATCAGCGCTCCTGCACATTAAATAAGTTTTATTCCTGATTTTTAAAAAGAAACGCTGTGCTGTGGTCACCAGATGGGTTACTCAAAACACAGCGCGTTGTTCGTGACTTGATAAAAAGAAAGAGAAATCGCCATGTCACTGACGCACAGCGATTTTCGGCTCAGGTACTTCATTATAAAGTCCTTCGTATTTCTCCTTCACGTACCTGACGAAGTAGTCCTCGCTAACCGGATTGCCTGTCACGCGTTTCATCAGTTCTGCGGTGCTGTATCGCTTACCATGCTGGTGTACATTCTTACGCAGCCATCCAAGTAATGCGCCCGTGTCACCGCCGGCAATCCGACCTTCGAGGTCAGGCACCTGTCGCTTAGCGGTATCCCAGAGCTGCGACGCATAGAGGTTTCCCATCGTGTACGACGGGAAATATCCAAAACCGCCACTGGGCCAGTGGACGTCCTGGAGACACCCCTGCGCGTCGTCAGGCACTTCGAGTCCGAGGTACTTTTCAAACCGCTCGTTCCAGAACTCCGGAATTTCCTTCGTCCTAAGCGTCCCGTCAAAGATCGCCGCTTCAGCCTCGAAGCGCAGTGCGATGTGCAGATTATAGGTCAGCTCGTCTGCCTCCACACGGATGTATGATCGGCTGACACGGTTGATCTCTCTGTACCAGTCGCCCAAAGCCACCTTCCTAAATCTTGGAAATGCCTGCTGCATCACCGGATAGTAGTGTGTCCAGAAAGGTATGCTGCGCCCGACTACGTTTTCCCACAGCCGTGACTGCGATTCGTGCAGGCCCATGGATACTGCCTCGGCCAGCGGTGTGCCCAGATGCTTCTCCTGGTAGCCCTGTTCATACAACGCGTGTCCTGCCTCGTGGATGATCGGGAAGATGGCAAAATACGGGTTGTCCTCCTGGTAACGGTAGGTGATCCTGACATCTCTGCCACCGCCCGAGGTAAACGGGTGGGCTGAAAGGTCGATGCGGCCACGGTTCAGATCAAAGCCCATGCCGGTGGCGAGCACAGTCATAAAGCTTCTCTGATCCTCAAGGGAGTATTTACCAGAAGGTATCACGCTCTTCGGCACCGGCGCATCAAGGACCTTCCTGGAGATGGGAACCAGCTTGGAGATGAGCCTCTTAAAGAGAGCTTCAACATCCCGGGTCTTCATGCCAGGCTCATAATCGTCCAGAAGCACGTCATAGGGCTTGTCCTCATAGCCGATGTGCTCAGTCACCTGCAGCTTCAGGTCGATCATCTTGTCCAGCAGCGGCTCCAGCTGACCGAAGTCATTGTTCTTCCGGGCCTTCATCCAGGCCTCGAACCCCAGCGATCCAGTCTTGCTGATCTCCTTGACAAGCGGCCCGGGAATGCTCGACGCCTTCTTCCACTTCCGTTCGACCTCCCGAAAAATGACTGTCCCGTCCTGAGAAAGCTCCTGTTTTTTCAACGCGCGGATCAGCTTACCCATCCGCGGAGACGTCAGCCGCTCGTGGATAATACCGGCGATTGCCGAGTTCTGCTGCGCCCGGTCCGGCGAGGCGCCAGCCGGCATGTATGTCTGCTCATCCCAGCCCAGTAAGCCCGCCACCTGCTCAAGTGTGCTCAACTCCCGGACCAGATCCAGAAATTCCCTGTACTCTTTACTCACTGCCATTCATCGTATTATATACAGCATTCAAAGATGAACTTTCGGGCAAACCAAAAATAAACCACCAAGGCACTACACGGATTGAACCACAACGACACAACGACACAACGATAAACCAAAAACCACAACGACACCACGACACAACGCTTGATTAATAACTGATGAATAAACTATTGTTACGTTGTGCCGCCGTGCCGTTGTGGTAAAAACGTTGTGCCGCCGTGCCGTTGTGGTAAAAACGGGTCGACGTCGTGCCGTTGTGGTAAAAACGTTGTGCCGCCGTGCCGTTGTGGTAAAAACGGGTC
>CAZJRS010000040.1:25417-31016 GCA_964548585.1 uncultured Methanocella sp.
GACGTCGTGCCGTTGTGGTAAAAACTGGTCGACGTCGTGCAGCCTTCAGCGGACGAGCATGGCGACGTTGTACCCTTTCTTGACACCCATCGATTCGGCGACTGGCTCGCACTTAGCCCTGAGTAAGTAAGCCATATTTCTGAACCCTTTGTCGCCGAGGGACTCGTAGTTGGCCATGCCTTTGCTGATGATGAGCGGAGAGGTTTTTAGCGCTTCGAGCAGTTCGGGCGGGGCTTCTTCGAGGCTGACGCCTACGGCATTGGAGCCCGTTGTCAGCACACGGTCCACTTTTTTGTCCAGGCCCATGCGTTCGACGTCTTCCATGGTGACGTCAGTCAGGATATATTCGCCTCTGACGACCAGGGTGATCCTGGCCCCGAGAGCTTTCAGTTCTTCGATGAGCAGTTCGTCGAAGTAGATCTCGCCGCAGTTATCGACGAGGTACAGCACATCATTGTTTTTCGCCAGCGCTCTGATTGCGCTGCTGTCATCAACATCCAGTCCCTGCTTCACCATTCGTTCGTAGAACGCCATGAAGTCGCCGGTCTCCACGTTGTGCCCCTGTACCCCGAAGTCGAAGGTGTTGCCGATGATCGTGGCGAGCACTGCAAGCCGAAATCGTTCATCTGGGTCAGCGTTTGCCATTTGCTGCCTCACAAAGGGTATGGCGGCCATAGCGAGCCGGTTGCTCAACTCCTTCAGTTCCCGGTAAGGGTCTTTATCACCCAGTATGGTGTAGACTTTCCGGTGAATACCAGTAGAGATCCCGATTGCATCAGCGCCGGACTTGAAATTCTGGTGCAGGAACTCGAGGCCGCCCTGTACCGCTTTGAACCGCATCTCAGGGTCGCTGGTCGAAAGCTCTGCCTCATAGAGTACGCGGTTGAGCAGACATGGTCCGCACTGTGGAGTAGTCTTCATGATATCGTGTGTCAGAGAGGGGTTTTTGACAATAAATGCTTTTCCGGCCTACTAGGCAAGCCTCTCACAGATCACTGAAACATCTTGAAAATCTGAGTTCCTTAGCAGCTTAGCAGCTTAGCGTTTTAAAATTAATACTATACTCAGGATAAACTGATGCAACCGGATATGAATTTTATATATTTACCTGTAAATTATAAGAATGCCATGGAATCTCTGCGTATTGCCATGTTCTCCTGGGAGAGCCTGCATGCCATGAAAGTCGGGGGGATAGCGCCTCACGTGTCCGAACTAGCGGAAGCGCTGGCAGCCAGGGGTCATGAGGTGCATGTGTTCACGAGAGACAGGAACTACGGCCCGTACGAGGTGGTCAAAGGTGTACGATATCAGCGGGTGGAGGGAAACTGGGGCGGAGGCATTCTCGGCCAGATGGATGGGATGTGCCGCGATATGGCTGACCGCCTGGAAGCAGTGGAACGGCTGAATGGCAGGTTCGACGTGCTGCATGCCCATGACTGGCACCCGGTTTCCGCGATGACAGAGCTTAAGCGAAAGTCGCAACGTAGCTTCGTATTCACGTTCCACTCCACAGAATGGGGGCGGAACGGAAACAAGCACGTCCATTCTTACGAATACGGAGAGATTTCCCGACGGGAGTGGCTGGCTGGATACGAGTCCAGGGCGATCATCGTCACCTCGCCCGTCCTCAAGGATGAAGTCCGATCTCTGTACAGTATCCCTGCAGAAAAGCTGCACCTGATTCCGAATGGCATCTACCCGGGCAAATTACGCCGCCGTGTTGACCCGGGAGAGATCAAGAAGAAGTACGGGATTCATCCGCTTGCGCCTGTGGCCCTTTTCGTGGGAAGGATGAAGTACCAGAAGGGCCCTGACATCCTCGTAGAGGCGGTTCCCCACGTGTTGCGTCAGCGATGGGATATGAAATTCGTTTTTGCCGGAGAAGGTGATCGCCGGAGAGTCTGTGAGCAGCGCGCGAACGAGCTGGGCATAGCCGAAGCATGCCGGTTCCTGGGATACGTGAAAGACGAGGAGCTGACAGGCCTGTATAACGCCTGTGATCTACTTGTGGTGCCCTCGAGAAACGAGCCCTTCGGAATCGTCGTCCTGGAAGCCTGGGACGCGGGCAAGCCCGCTATCGGTACTGATGCAGTGCCCATCATAGATAACTTCGTCAATGGCATCAAAGCCCGGGAACATCCGGAGTCAATCGCGTGGTGTATTACCGATGTGATAGACAAACCAGGAGCTTTAAGATGGATGGGCAAACAGGGACGTAAACTGATAGATCGGGTTTACAACTGGAGCAATGTGGCGGCGATGACGGAAAGATTGTATAAGAGCTTATGATTGGTCACTGGCTGGGGTGATTCCGCCTGCATAAAAAGCCTTATATTGCGATGAGATATTAATATCAGCGGAATGAAAATACCTGACTCGGGCAATCTATCAAGCGTGAAAAAATCGGTCTTGATGATGGCGCTGGTAATCGTGATGGCTCTGCTTATAGTTGCCGGGTTATACTGCATGTTGATATTATCGCTTGTGCTCTCGGGGACCACCAACCATGTGCCCGCTAAATACACTTACACGGTCACTATCCAGGACCTGAACAGCTGCACCTCTGACGGCAGCGTCGAGGTACTGGTTCCCATCCCCTATGTGAACGGGCAGCAGGTCTTTACCGATGATGAGCTCAACGAGACCTGCGGTGAGTGGTGTTGTGCTGTGAAGATGACAGAAGCTGGAAAGATGATCTCGATAACCAGCCATAACCGGACGCTTTACAATTTTGGTGTAAGCTATAGCAAGTTAGCCAATAACGTGGTACAGGTGAACTCGTCGAAAGAAGTGCGCTTCAGCGCATATTCAGAAACAACAGATCAGGATGCAGGTATTTTTGAACGGGAACTGGCTCAGTATGGGAGTATCACCAGACATCTGCCGGTTAACGGCAACTGGATCAATTACAGTGACAAGGACAGCTGGATGCTAGGCAATACCACTGTGAAGATCAACGGCAAGATATGGAAGCCTGAAAGGAGGAAGTCAATCGTGGTCGACATGCAGTTCGAAGCGCTGGGGCCGGTACCCGACGGCGCACAACCTCTGATATACGCCGTTTACTCTTGCTCCGAGGTGAACCAGACGAACAATTCGACGTACACACCCGCGGTACTAAGCTATGGGCCGTTCCAGTATCCGAGATCTCCAATACATTAGATGATCGGACCCAGGAATCCTGCTATGGCCCGATTAGAATTCTTTGGCCCCTTGTCATAGAACGAGTACTCTGGAGTCAGCAGTCTAACACTTTACTACGGGCTGCCTGATAATGGTTTTCAGCTTTTCAGGAGCAGCTTTGCGTGGATCGCCCAGGTAGATCTCGTCGTGTTTTCCGGCCATATCGTAACCGCTCTCCCGGATAAAGGCATGCAGTTTTTCTATTGTCGGCCCTTCCTCCGAGTAAGGCCCGATGTGCATGATCTGGGCTGACAGTCCCTCGGTGAACCGTTCAAAGCGCACCTTATCCAGTGCTATGGGCGCCTTCTTTTTCCTTACCTCGGCCACTGCCTCGGCAAAGAGAACGGGTGTCACGAACTCTGGCTGCATCATCATTGAGATCCACTTCCAGGCATCCTTATGCTCCGAGAAATTTGTCATGTCGTCCGCCCACCAGAGACCCTGGAGTGGCATGACTGCATAGTCGATGTTCTGCTGTTTTTTGATCGTGAACTTCAGTGTATATGCCAGGGGGAAAAGTGCCTCCATTGCATTCTGGTATTCCTGAGAGGTGCCTGGGTAGCCCTGCCCGTCGATCATCAGATATTGTAGCTCTGGGACGTCCACCATTACTGGCTTGGTCGGGGGATTGTACAAGTCTTTTCGTTCTTTTTTAAAGTCAAGCTTTGCCATACTAGCTCCACCTGTAGAATAGCGTGGATTATGAAAAAGCTGCTGTCACTGCTACGGGTGACAGCAGAAGGTGAAAATGAGTCTGGTTCAGAGCTTGAACGGGGCACCGCAGCTCTGGCAGCTAGATTTTGTGATCTCGACGAGTGTTCCACAGTACTTGCAGGGTACCTTGACGATCTCCCTGATGATCTCACGTTCCCGGACAACGCTTTCCGAGGGGACTTCGTCACCGCCACCCTCAGAGTCATTGTACCTGTCGGGCTTGGAGGGGGTCTTTGGTAGTCCGGTCAACTCGGTGCTGAAATCCCCCAGCGCAGATAATGCAGCAGATTGGACATCCCGACTCGGATCTTTTAGCAATTCTTTCAGCGGCCCGATGGTCCGTGGATCATCGAAGCAGTCCAAAGATCGGACAGCTTCGAGCCTGACATCCTGGTCATTATCCCTGAGCGCCGCTATCAAAGGCTCAATTGCCCGGATATCTGAGAGCGTACCCAGGATAGAAGCGGCCGAAGACCGAATGTTTGGGTCGGGGTCCGTCAGGGCACCGATCAGTGGGACGACAGATACGGTAGTAAATTCCTTGATCAATGATACTGCACCATAGTAGGCGCTGTTTTTTGGCAGTGCCAGACACCGGATGAGCGACGGGATTATCTGCGGGCTGAGATCGACCGATATATGAGTGTTGTTGCCTGCCGTACCCACACATATGCTGATCGGCTTCGTGGCGTTTCTCATCACGTTGATCTTGTAGTAGCCCTGGTTCGGCAGGTGTACCAGCAGTGGCTCAATGGCAGCTTCGCCACACTCCTCAATCACAGTGGCAGCTGCAAAGCTCGCCCCAAGGTACTTGCTCTTCATCAGGCTGACGAGCTGAGAATAGTCGCGCTCTGCCCTAGCTTTATACACTTTTTCAATCTCTACAGCCTCCGCTTTACTTTTGGAGCGGTATGGGAGATACAGGATTATGGCGACGATACCGAACATACTTACACAGCACATGCCCTGTAAAACGGGATTCATCGGCGGTGTCGAAGTGGGACTCTGAGCACTAGCCAGGCCTGTTAAGCTAAGGATGATCGTTATGAAGATAAATATAAGCGTAGAATTAGTTCTCAAGATAGTCCCTCTATACCAGATACTTCGTTACTATGAACCCTAATTAAATAAATTTCTTCGTATGCAGTATTCCCGTACCAGTTTAAAATTTGAACGGCGCCCCGCAGCTCGGGCATGTCGTCCTGGTGATCTCGACGAGTGTTCCACAGTACTTGCAAGGCACTTTGACGATCTCCCGGACCACCTCCCGTTCGATGATCGTTCCGCCGTCGGTTTGCGGCATGGAAAAATCCATCGGGAAGTTATTAGACAGGGGCACATCAGTCTGCCCATCCAGGCCTGTCAGATCGCTGCTGAAATCACCCAGGGCCTTGGCTGCGGCTGCCTGGACCTCCCAGGACGAGTCTTTCCTCGCTGTTTTCAGCGCTTCGATGGCCCGGGGGTCATCAAATTTATCGAGGGCTCGTACCGCCTCCAGCCGGACAATTTTATCTGGGTCCCGGACAGCTGCGATCAGTGGGTCGATCGCCCTGCTGTCCATCAGCTCTCCCAGGATGGATGCGGCTGTCGCTTTCACAATGGTATCCGGGCTGTTCAGGGCACTTGCCAGCGGCATGACAGCGTCGGAGCCAAATGACTTGAGCAGTACCCTGGTGACATGATTCAGGTCATTTTTAGCCGT
>CAZJRS010000041.1:0-30452 GCA_964548585.1 uncultured Methanocella sp.
ACCAGGCCGCTGGAGATGATCGATATTAAAACGGCGAGCTCTCCCGGGTTCATGCCCGGACGGATTGTCCCGTCCCCCATGCCGACCTGTACCGCACTGCGCATGGTTTCGAACATCCCCCACCGCAGCCGGGAGATCTCCCGGACGACTTCACTATCAGTTGTTTCCGACAACTTGACCCAGTTGCGTTCTCCCGTACTGGTAGGCAGCATGGCCGTATCATCGCTGTCAACCATTTTGCACAAATCGAACCGTCCCGAGAAATAATAGCTGATCAGGCGGTGATAGTCAGGGTACTGTTTCGCGAAATCGAAGGATACGTTTCCAATGACAGCCAGACGTTCCAGGCCTGTACCAGCGTTATTTACACTGACAAGAAGCATTTCGTAGTTGACTGTGACTCCGCGCAGGACCACTGTGAAGAACAGCGCCTCTTTGCTCATGAAATATCGGTAGATGGTGGCTTTGTTGAGCTTGATCTCCTTCGCTATGTCGTCCATTGAGACGTTCTCGTAGCCCTTCGAGAAGAACAGTTTCTGGGCTGCGTCGATGATGTCGTTGCGCCGCTGCTCCTTTTCCCTTGCCTTCCATTCCGATACTGACATCGTTTTCACCTGTGCCGGTCTCGCATTAAGCCTATAGCTGCATACTACTGTATAGCCAATGGTTATTTTCAGGCTATATATAGCTTTAGACCAAGGAGGGACCTGCCGGAGCAGTCGATAACACCGGTTTTCCGGAAATGGCGACCCCAAGGATCGCAGATGTGGCCACATTTGTGGTCACAAACGTGGCCACAAATGTGGTCTGAATTACTGGAAAGGTCAGAAATCCCCTCGTTTCCTGCTCTCCTTGATCGCCCCGGCGATCTTTACCATCTTTTTCCACTTCTTTTTCTCTGCGATATTGAGCTCGGGGTTCTTCTTTCTTTCAATGGCGAGCTGCTCCCTTTGCAGCTTCCGGTAGCTCTCCAGCCGGGTCTCTGACAGAGTCCCGTCACCAAGCGCCTTTCGGATGGCGCAGCCGGGCTCGGTCTCATGCCGACAGTCGGAAAATTTACACTGGCGCTCAAGCTCTTCGATGTCGCTGAACAGGCTCTGCAGCCCATCTCCGACGTCCCATAGCTGGAGTTCCCGCATACCAGGATTATCTATAATGACTCCGCCGTTTTCGAGCATGATCAAGGTTCTCTCGGTGGTGACGTGCCTGCCCCTGCTGTCGTCTTCCCGAATTTCTCCGACCTTCTGCAGCTCCCGCCCCGAGAGTGCGTTGATCAGCGTCGACTTGCCCACGCCGGAGGAGCCCAGCAGGGCGACCGTCTTACCTTCCTGCATGTATGGTAGCAGCTGATCGAGGCCCCTGTCCGCTACGGAGCTGATCACATATGCGGTCACGTCGGGGGCGATCTCTTTCACTTCCTGCAGCTTCTGGTCTGCGTCGTCGCAGACGTCCGCTTTGCTCAGGATCACCACCGGCTCCGCGCCGCTTTCCCGGGCGACGACGAGGTACCGCTCCAGCCGCCTCAGGTTGAAATCCTTATTGAGTGAAGTGACGATGAATACAGTGTCGATGTTGGTGACGAGCACCTGCTCGCCGGTAACCCGGCCCGCGTCTTTCCGGGAAAACTTACTCTTCCGGGGAAGGATAGCATGGATCGTAGCCAGTCCGGTAACGTCTTTCGAGAGAGCCACCCAGTCACCGGTCGCAGGCTGATCGCCGCCCTGGCGCAGGTTGCCTGAGACCCGGGCCCTGATCTCGCCGTCTTTAGTGTAGACTTGATAGCCGGTCTTGTGTACGGTCGAGACTCTGCCGGGCTCGTATACTCCTGCGTACTCTCTAAAATGATTTCCGAAAAAGGGGCTCCAGCCCAGCTTCTTTAATAAAGGATCCATATTGTCATCTCCAGTATAGTTTTTGTATAAAATGATTAAAAAGATATCGGTGACAGTTGATGGAATAAAAATAGAAGGGAATGCCGCTTAGACATTCCTCAGCGCAGATGACAATACCCCTACGACGCACAACCCTCCCGCTACGATCATAATAGCACCGATCGTATTCGCCAGCAGCGATGGGCCTGCCGTCAGCACAGACCCGTGATAACCACCGATGCCCATCCCCAGGGTCAGCAGGATGCTGGCCGCCAGCACTCCCAGCCCGTTAGCCAGGTTGCCGGCGGTAGACGTTATGCCTGAGGCTAGCGCGAACTTCTCAGGGGGAACCGCATTCATGATCTCAGCGCTGTTGGAGCTCTGGAACAAGCCATCTCCGATGCCTCTCAAGATCAAAGCTGCTGCGATCAGGCTTATGCTGATCGACGCAAATGCGAAACCTTGCAGCAGACAGGCTGCCACCAGGATCAGCATACCAGCGGCAGCGGTGAACTTCCACCGGTACTTATCGTACAGCCACCCACCCGCTGGGGCGGCGAAGATCATAGCCAGCGGAGACAGCATGAACAGCAACCCGACCTGGGTTGCCGTATAGCCCATGACGCCCTCCAGATAAAACGGCCCGAGGACTGCCAGCATGATGATGGCCACATAGGATATTACCATGCTGATAACAGGCAGCGTGAACGCTTTACCTGAGAAGATGGACAGGTCCAGCAATGGCTTGCTACACCGGGATTCCTGAAGAAGGAAGGCACCGAGCGACAGCCCGAAAACGATCCCGTAAGCGGCAGATATAGAAGTGATCGTCAGGCCATTTGACATTTCACTGACAAACATCATCAACGAAACCACTGATACAACCAGCGTCACCGCTCCGATCCAGTCCATTTCCCGGCGCTGTACGACCGTTTCCTGTGTTTTCAGGTATTTCACCGCACAGGCGATCAATACTATGCCAATGGGCACGTTGACAAAAAAGATGGCCTGCCAGCCGAAATTGTCCACGATGAAGCCGCCGATGCCCGGGGCGATCAAGGCGACGAATCCATAGGTGGCTGCTATGGATCCCATAGCTCTGCCTCGTTCTTCAGGCGGGAAAGCTTCGAAGAGGATGGCGCCGCTGATACCGGCAACCATTGAGGCGCCGATGCCCTGCAGTACACGAAATAGAATTAAAAGCCCCATGTCGGGAGCTAATCCGCAGGCCAGAGAGCTCAGGGTGAAGAGACAAAAACCGGCCAGGTAGAGCCGGGTCTTGCCGGTAAACTCAGAAATTCTGGCGAAGATGATGAACAGGCTGGTCATGGCTAACAGGTAGCCTGTGATCATCCACTGCGACTGTGCTACGCTGGCGTTAAACCAGGCAGTCACCGTCGGCAGCGCTATGTTTACCATGAAACCATCAAGCACTGACATCAGGACTCCGGTCAGGACGATGGCCATGATTGCGTATTTGTTCTTGTAAGTGATACCCGGTAAAGATGCCGGATTTTGAGTTGATTCAAGCATAGGAATTCCTTGTTAGTTGATAGCGTCCGCTAAATGTGGATAATAATTGGTGCGCATGAATAGCTAAAGCGGAGAGCCGTGAGGCATTAAGAGTGAAGTTGGTAAAGCATCGGTAAAACGAAGCTTTGAGAACCTCAGCATCCTTCACAGAAGCCATTTATGGAGACTATACAGTAACCGTTCAGAAAAACGCACTAAGGCAGTACTACCAAGTAGTAAGTTTCGATTATATTTAATGGTTTAGGATATAACGGTGAGAGCTCGGCGATGAAGAGAGACCGGAAATAAAAAAGCATGATTCAGGCACCTGGGGTCTGCGGTACAGCTCTACAAGCAAACGGCATACCCAGATACACTGACTGATAATAGTTGATGCCGTTTATTCGTCAGCACCCTTGTGGCTGCAGCACGACGATTGTGGCTTCGCCTTCGGGTCGAACAGCCCTACGCTGATCTCGTCGACGTTTCCGCCCTTGCGCACGTAGTCGGTGAGCGTCTTTTTCGTCCGGATATAGACACCTTCGTACATCTCGAACGGGAACGGTAGCACCGTCTCTGCGGCTTTGCGGATTTGCTCTATGGCATCGATGTTATCGATCTCGATCCAGATCCTTCCCACCTGGACGGAGAGTTCGACCTTCTCGCCCTTGATGTTGAGGTACGTCTTTCCCCTGGTGTCAAACTTACCCTCCAGCAGGTCAGATACCGTTTCCTTAGGCAGCCTGGGACCATGTACGACCATTCTAGTGATGCCGCCGATCGTGTTCAGCTCGTCAATCAGCTTCTGAGCCGTCTCGACGTTGAGCACCCTCAGGGGGAAGACTTCGATCTGCATCAGCCCGTTCTCGTTCTTTTTTCCGGATATCGGTGTGTTGAATCTCGACATTTTTTAGCCTCAGTTTCTAGGTATGAATATAAAGGGCGGCGTGTATCGCCTGTGCCCGCTGCTATGAACTTGATAATAGGCAGTGGGAGTACTAATAGTGATCAGTATAAGGCAAAAAACTTTACGATATCCGGATAGGAATTCTGTTTACGAGCCAGCTGTAAAAAATGGGCGGATATAGCCTCGTGGAAATGATATCCAGCTAACCCTCACCTGCGGCTTATCGATCCAGTTCTCGAATAATGTCGACTGCATGAATCGATAATCCCTCAGCTATGACGTGCATATACCCTCACGCCGTCTTTCCATGTCTCTGCCACAACAGGTGGGTTCTTCGGGTCAAGCTCGCCTTCGAGGATCACCAGATCTGCCACGAGCCCTTTTTTCAGCATGCCCCTCTCATTTTCCTGGCCTCCGGCAAAGGCGGCACCTGCGGTGAATATCTGCAGCCACCGATCAAAGGGCATACCCTGCTCAGGAAACAGGGCATTACCGGCCCCATCGCTCATGGTGGCGCCCATCACTGCGCTCTTGATAGGATCCCGACCGTCCATGAAGCCGCCGGGGTCGTCACTGGAGCCGGCAACCGTGACTCCGCAATTCACCAGGTCGCGGAAAGCAAACCAGCTTAAGCCCTCGAAAGGCACCTGCTTCAATCGCTGCGACCCCTGTAAGAAGCAGGGCTGTACTGCGGTGCATCCACCCATGGATGCCAGGCGTTTGATCAAGGATTCGTTGAGTAGGAACAGGTGCTCGATTCGGGGCCTCATCTCAAAACCGGGGGGAGCCTGGTGGGCGGCGGTTTCAAAAGCCGAAAGGACAGCCTCCGTCGACCCGTTCCCGATCGAGTGAACGCATACGCGGAACCTTCGCCGAGTCGCCTCTGTCAGCATGCCCTCAAAATCATCGCGAGGGGCTGCAAAGGTGTAAGGAGTACCTCCGATCTTGCCGGTGAAGGTCATAGAGCCCGCTATGCCACCGTCGGCAAACAGCTTGACGGGACCAACCCTTAGCTGTTCATCACCTGTGCCGGTGATCGGCCCGTCGAAGCATCTGCTCAGACAGTTATCCAGCATGGTCTCGCCATGGGGCATCATCAGCACGGAAACCGGCAGCCGGCCTTCTGCGTGCAACAGGCGATAAGCGGCATCTGCAGCAGGGGTAACCCCGGGATCATGGACCGCTGTGATACCAAAGGGAAGGAGCTGCCGGGCACGAGCCTCGATCAGGTCGGCGTATTCCCCGGGACTTGTCTCCAGCGCAAGCTTGAACAGCGGAGCCTCTGCCTGCTCAAATAGTAGTCCGATAGGCATTCCATCGCTGTCGCGAACGATCTTCCCGCACTGCGGGTCCGGTGACGACCCACTTATGCCTGCCATATCAAGCGCCTGGGTATTCGCCACACTCTTGTGGAAGCTGTGATGGATCAGCAGGACTGGCTTGTCGATGCCGGATTCATCCAGATCTTGCCGGGTGAAAGCGGCTCCGCCCTGCTCCACGTCCATCCAGGGAAAACCGACGATCCACGCTGCATCTGGATGAGCCTGGGCATGGTTCTTGATCGCATGTAGAACCTCTTCCGTTTTGAACAAGCCCCTCAGGTTCGCCCACCCTGGCAAAAAACACCCGAATGACAGGTGGTTGTGTGCATCGATGAACCCTGGTATCAAAGTACTGCCATTCAGGTTGATAATTTCTGCAGCTGGATAGGACTTCAGTAGACTGGTTTCACCAACTTCGACAATACGATCGCCCTGGATGACGACGACCTCTACCTGACCCATTTCAGGATCCATAGTCCTGATCTGCCCACCAATGAACACGACAGCACGTGTCTCCTTTTCTGATGCTTTGCTCATAATGTCCCTCCTTGCCAATGCCAGAATCGATCACCGATACTTCCGGCATGCAGCGGCATTCAACCGAAAGTTACATCATAATCATTAGTTATTTTGTAACCATCGGTTATCATGTAACCAGTGGTTATTTTTTATATATAAACGTTTGGTACTCTTTAAAAATCGCCTGATATGCAGGTCCCATGAAAAGATTGACTGTATATAAGTGGCATACGGATAGACAGGATGATACCATACGATCCGATTTATGAGAAAACTTGTCTGATAAATGGCTTCTGCCAGCTAAAGTGTCTTGACTTAAAAGTGGTCATACATGTTATAAAGACCACAAAAACTCCGGATTAATCTCCACAGGAAAGAAGGGGGTTAATTACGCTTATTTTTGCTCGGGACAGCTTTTACCATGAACATATGGTTGATGTAGTTACCAAGGTCCCGGGAAAAGTTCAGCTGGTCGATACCCTTGCCGTCGAGTGCTTTTTTCAGGTCTGGACGCATTTCGGGGATGCTCTCGAGAAGCAGCGTAAACACGACGGCCGCCTCTTCTGGATCGAGGTTCGCTCGAAATGTCCCTTCTTCGATGCCCGCGCTGATGGAATACCGGGTGATGACGAATATCTCGTTGTTCAGCTCGATGATCTGCTTTGCGACCTCGTGGTTTGCCCGATTGGCAGCTATGTCAGCGTTTTTCCACGCCTTCAGCGGGGAGTCAAGCGCGGATAACATCTGGAACTCGTCGACGTTCATCATGTCTGCCAGGTTGAACCTCCCGGAGTAGAAGTAGTTATAGACACGGTTATAGTCGGGGTGTCGCTTGACAAACGAGAAGTACGCGTGCCCGATCTCCCAGAGCTTTTCCGAGCCGGTACCCGCCTTAGCCACATTCTCCTTGACCAGTGCGTTGAGAATCCTTACTCCGCGCAGCACGACGGCAAAAAACAGCGCTTCCTTGTTCTTGAAATAAAGGTAGAGCGTGGCCTTGTTCAGCTCCACATCTTTAGCAATGTCGTCCATCGAGACGTTGTCGTAACCCCGGGAGAAGAACAGTTTCTCGGCAGCGTTGATAATGTTGTCACGTCGCTGCCCCTTTTCCCGCTCTTTCCGTTCCGCTATCGACACTGCAGTCTCACACCTTGCCAGCTATGGTTATTTGATAACCACTGGCCATGGGGTATATAAATACTTCGTTTTTGGGTTACTCTTAGTACCGGTATCTATGCCTGCGCGAGGTCATGCCGTTAAGCAGACCGCCCACGATGCCCAGGATGAAACCTATGGCCGCAAGCAACGCTGAAGTTTTTATGCCACTAATTCCGGTCAGCGCTTGCAGGCCACCCAGCAGAGCCGCGTTGAAATTAGTAAACATCTCGACAACCCACCCCACGATATAGCCGAACACCGCGCCGACGACGGCGCCTACCAGTATCCTCAGAATCATTTTGAAGCCTCACCTCATAGATGGTATTACGGGATAATGTAGCATTCCCGCTCTTTGAACAGCCATCACACGAGGTCTGGGAAGACTGGGCGCTAAGGATCAAAGTTCGTACTTCCACCCATCAACTTTCAGCGCCTTCTTCCGGGCGTCACTGTCCGGCATGATCGACCTTAAAAGCGCCCAGTACCTGGGTGAGTGATCTTTTATCCTGATGTGGCAGACCTCATGGGCAGCTACGTATTCGATCTGCGCCAGGGGGGCCATGGCGATTTTCAGGTTGAAGTTGAGGAGATTTCTCCCGGTACAGCTACCCCACCGTTTGGACTGGTTTTTCACTTTATAGACAGGAGCGGGAACGCCCAGCATCCGTGCATAAGTGGCGACTGCTTCCCGGAGGATCATTTCAGCCTGGAACCAGTACCAGCGGAATACGGCTAACCTGACTAATTTTGTGTTGGCCGGATCCGGGACGATCACGTTCAGTGTCCGGTCTCCGAGCGTGACGATAGGGCCATTGCCCTGGGAAATTTTCAGGGCATATTCCCGGCCAAGAAAGAGGAATATTTCGCCGTCCACATACTTCTTGGAGGAATCCCGGCAGCCCCGGGTCTCAAATTCCTTGAGCTTCTTGACGACCCAGCCCGCTTTCTGCTCCACGAAATGCCGGGCCTGGGCAGAGCTGGTGCGGGCTGGCACTGACAGCTTCACCTCACCGGAGGGGTACACGGTAATGCAGGCGGTCTTGCGTTGGTGACTGCGGGCGATGAAGAAGGTGATTTGCTCCGCCCCATGGGTAATGGTGTCCGTTTCGATCAAGGAAGGGCCCGTCCTGCTACGATATTTGTAAGATAAAGTTATTAAGTGTTGCCGGTGAACTTTTTAAACGATACCGGGGTGGTCGGCAGATGAGAGAAACACGAATACTGGTAATCAGCATACTAATCGTTTTGATCGTGGTTTTAGGCCTACAGTGTACTGCGGTAGCTACGGCAGCGAAGACCAACACCACCTCGCCGGCGAACAACACGACCATACCCGTCGCCAGCAACCCTCCAAAGCCCACTGTCATTCCCACAGGGTCCATCAACGGCACCGTCTACGACTCGGCGAACAATCTCGTCCCGGACGCAGACGTATACCTGAAAGACGCAAGCGGTACAATCATGGGGCTCACCATCACAGACCGGAACGGATCGTATGTCTACACAGAGCTCGAGCAGGGCAACTACTCGATCATCGTCCAGATTGACGGGTATATGTGGATCGCTAAACCAGTCGTGAAGATGGGAAATACTACCGTAGCGAACGTGTTCATGCCGGACTATGTCCACTGGCCCGCGGTCACGCCGTGGCCGACGCCGGTCCCGAGAGCAAATGACACGACCTTGTCTGCTTCGCCTAAGAGTGGGGCGGTAAAAGTGACGGCTGCGCCGACATCGGCGGCGAATGCAAGTGCCGGTAATGCGAGTGTAGCAGATATTTCCGGATCTGGCTTAAACGGGACTAACAATAGCACAGCTTCTTCGGAGAATATGACGCAGAACTCCACGAGTGAAGAGGGGTCGGGAGATATTTTCAGTGGCATCATCGGGTTCTTCAAGTCCCTCTTGGGGATGTGAAGTACGAGTTCATAGACTACGAGTTAGAGTTAAAAATCGTTCAATAATTGCTCGCGGTTCGACGCCCGCATAGCGGGCTACTCCGGTTTTTAGGGTACTACGACGTCGGGGCCGCGCTCGCATCCTCGCTGAGGCGAGGACAAGCCCTAAAAACCTGCATCGAACGCTATTCTTTTGTAATGAACTGGAGTTAGAAAAAGAAAGAAGGGGACTAAATTGTTCAGTCCCTCAGCCCATCGGTCGTCACCGAGAAGATCGCTTCGCCCTCAGGTAAGTTCGGAGAGTCCACGAGCCTCGCGATCCGCTTCTCGCCCTTTGACTTCCTCAAGTACAACCTAAAGGTCGCCGTATGCCCCACGATGTGGCCGCCGACCGGCCGGGTCGGATCTCCAAAGAACGCATCGGGCTTGGCCTGTACCTGGTTCGTCACCATGATGGCGGCGTTGTTGATGTCGCCGAACCGCATCAGGTCGTGCATGTGCTTATTTAATTTCTGCTGCCTGTCTGCGAGCGTTCCTCTGCCGACATACTCGCTTCGGAAGTGGGCGGTGAGCGAGTCCACGATGATGAGCTTGATCGGCCTGTCCGAATCCCTCATCTTTTCGGCCAGTTCCGAGGCGCTTTCCACCAGTAGAATCTGGTGGTTGGAGTTGTAGGCCCTCGCCACGTGGATGTTCTTCAGGAAATCCTCCGGGTCGAGGTTTTCGCCGCCTTTTAGTCCCTTGACCATCTGGGCGATGCGTTCCGGCCTGAAGGTGTTCTCGGTGTCGATCATCACGACGGAGCCGCCGAGGCCGCCCTGTTCAGGGGGAAGCTGGACGTTGACTGCAAGCTGGTGTGCCACCTGGGTTTTGCCACTCCCGAATTCACCGTAAAACTCGGTGATCGACTGGGTCTCTACGCCCCCGCCGAGGAGCTCGTCCAGCGTGTTGCAGTTCGTCTTGAGCTTGCCGATGCCCTTACGCCGCTCGTACACGGTGTCTCCGGTCTCGAAGCCGCCGATGTTGGAGCACTTCTTGGCAGCGGCCACGATCTTCGCTGCAGTGTTCTCGCCGACCTCCGCTGCGGCTGCCAGCTCGGACGGCGATGCGACAGCGATCGCCTCGATGGATGTATATCCTGCCTCTTTGAGTTTTTCGGCGGTAGCAGGTCCCACGCCAGGTAAATCTTCTACGGTTAGTTTCTCTTTATCTGCCATTTTGTAACCTCACGGCTATTAGTTAAATGAAATACAGCTTGTGCCTATAGAACGTTATCGTAAGCGCAGTGAAAGTATTATGCTGCGAGGGTGTGCAAATTTTTGATTCCATCCACCTGCACGGCGATCTTACGTATACTTTCCGCGGGAAAATTAGGAGAAGCGCATGCCTTCACACACCAGATACATATGACTTCGGAACAGGGAGATGAGTGTCCGTTATCCGCCTATCCCCCGTAAAGCAGCCCGGATAAGTATCAATTTAGTAATTACGGGTTAGATAGATTACGTTTATTTAAAAAGCCGGTAAATTAATCTTATTAACAAAAAAGAGCTCAAAATAATCTTCTGAAAGTCACGTCCGATTCGGCGGTGGGCGAATGAAGCTACTGGATAAAACGCTTGTCATCATCTGTATTACGCTGGTGGGAATGGTCCTGCTGATGTATGTTGCATCACAGGTAATACTCATGGGCAGCTATTCCAGCATGGAAAAAGCCGATGTGTCGGGCAAACTGGACAGCTCACTGCGGGCGATTAACTATGACCTGTCTATGCTAGACACCATCAATGTCGACTACGCCTACTGGAATGACACCTACAGGTTCGTCGCCGAACCGTATATCACTGAGGATGCGCCGTATGTCACGTCCAATCTTGTCGATACGACCTTCGAGATGCAGCGGCTCAACATAGTTCTCTTTCTGGATTCTGCCGATAACATCCGGTATGCACGTACGTATGACCTGGACAATGAACGATTCGTAGACATGCCGGACGGCTTCGGGGAAGTGCTGAAGCAAGGCAGTCCGCTGCTCCGGTCGGGAAAGGACGATAGCATCCACGGCGTGGTTTTGCTCCACGATAAGCCCATGCTAGTGAGCGCTTACCCAATCAAGAGCAGTGACGGAAATTCGCCTACCAGGGGCACCATGATCATGGGCAGGTTCCTCGATGAAAAAGGGATACGGACTCTGGGCAACATCACCGGCCTGTCTATGGAACTAATGCCATACTCTGGCACCGCCCTGCCGGAAGATTACAGGAACGCCCTCCCGAAACTGGGGGAAAAAGGCTCTGTCATCGTAGAGCCGATCAACGACACCCGGGTAGCCGGATACACGATCATCGATGACGTGTTCGGGAAGCCTGCCTTAATTCTGCGGGTCGACGAGCCCCGGTCCATGTACCTTCAAGGCCAGAACAGCGTGATCTATTATATACTGTCACTGATCTTTGCGGGAGTCGTCTTCATCAATATAACCGTGTTCCTGATCGAAAAGACGGTCATATCCAGAATCGCTCAGCTCAGTAAAACCGTTCACCTCATCGGAGCCAGGGACGATCCGTCCACCAGGGTCCATGTGAGCGGTAACGATGAGGTATCGCTGCTCGCGGAGACGATAAACTCGACCCTGGACTCGCTGCAGAGCTCCAGGGAAAAACTGTTTGCCAGCGAACAGAAATTCCGGGGCCTTGTGGAAAACATCGGCGATATCGTGCTGGAGGTCAACAACCAGTACGAGTTCACATACATCAGCCCTAACGTAACAAAAATCCTTGGCTACGGCCCTGAGGAGGTTATAGGCAAGTCGATCTACGACTTCATCGGCACCGAAGCCGCCGCCGGGCTGAAGTACAGGAACATCCGCCTCTTCGAGACAGACTCGCCGATATCTCTGATCGATCTGGAGCTCCTGGACAAGGAGGGCCGGCTGGTCGATATCGAGATGAGCGGTACGAAGACCTTTGATCCGCAGGGCAGGATCATCGGCTTTCACGGAGTCGCCCGAGACGTACGTGAACGAAAGCTGATAGAGGGTACCATGCGTAAGTGGGCGGACATCTTCCAGATGGCCCGGATACCCATCACGATCTCCGGACCGGAAGACACCAGGCTGGACATGGTCAACCCGGCATTTTCCCAGATGTACGGGTATGATGCCAGGGACCTGAGCTACATGCGGTTTGAGGATATCTTCGACCCGATGTACCGCAAGGACCTGCACAGGCACATGAACCTGGCGGACTCCGAGGGCCACTATGTGTTTGAGTCCCGCCACGTACGCAGTGACGGTTTGGCGTTTCCAGTCACCATCGATATCAGCGTGGTGAAAGACACCTACGGCAAAGTGCTTTATCGCATCATCAACGTCCAGGACATTACAGAACGTAAACACGTGGAAGAGGTGTTGCAGGCAGCTAACGACGAGCTAGAGGCGAGAGTAAAGCAGCGCACGGTAGAGCTGATGAAGTCCAATAAAGCCCTTCAGTACAGCGAGGCGAAGTACAGGGAACTGGTGCAGTACGCGAACAGTGTCATATTACGCATTGACATACATGGCAACATCACCTACTTCAACGAATTCGCCTCCGGCTTTTTCGGATTCTCCGCCGAGGAGGTGATGGGTCGGAACGTGATAGATACCATCGTGCCACCGACTGACCTTGCCGGGACGGATTTGAAGGCAATGGTCCGGAACCTGTTGAGATACCCGGAGAATTTCGCGCAGAACGAGAACGAGAATGTGCGCAAAAACGGTGAGCGCGTATGGGTATCATGGACGAACAAAGTGATCCTGGACAAGGATGGCAGGATCGAAGGTATACTCTCGATAGGCAATGATATCACCGATCTGAAGAAGCTGACGGAAGAGCTCAGACAGGCCAACGACCAGCTGGACATTCGGGTACAGCAGCGAACTGCAGATCTGGCGAAGGTCGTGCACGCCCTGCAGGAGGAAGTGGCGGAGCGTAAACGAGTCGAAGAGCAGATGGCCAGTTCGTTGAAGGAGAAAGAAGTTCTGCTTAAGGAGATCCACCACCGGGTGAAAAACAACCTACAGATCATCTCCAGCCTACTCAGTTTACAGTCAGGCACCATGAATAAAGAGAGTGCTGCCATGTTCATGGAGAGCCAGAACCGCATCAAGTCCATGGCCCTCATCCACGAGAAGCTTTACCAGTCGAGGGACCTGTCCCATATCGACTTCTCCGGGTATGTGGGCAACCTGACCGCTTACCTTGCCCGATCGTATAGTAGCAACCAGAGCGTGCATATTTCTATAGATATCAGTGAAATTTCGCTTGGTATCGATATGGCCATCCCATGTGGCCTGATCATCAACGAGCTGGTCAGCAACTCGCTCAAGTACGCCTTCAGGGATGGCAAAGCCGGAGAAATTAGAATCCGGATGGTTATAGACGGAGGCAAATATGTGCTGACGGTAAGCGACGACGGAGTTGGCTTGCCGGAGGGGCTCGATTTCCGCAATTCGCCATCTCTGGGGTTACAGCTGGTCTGTACGCTGGTCGACCAGATCGAGGGGACGATTGAGCTGGAGAACGGCCCGGGCTCAACGTTCACCATTCAGTTCGCGGAGGGCCGGCCATGAGCTTCCAGTTCACACCGTACGTCGCTTTGTACTGTATCACTTCAGTCGTCATCGCGCTGGTGTCGCTCTATGTACTGCGGCGGCGGAACGCTCCGGGGGGCTTATACTTCTCGCTGATGATGGTATCCGCACTGGTATGGTCTGTCGGTAGCATGATGGAGATGGCCTCGGTAGAGTTCTGGCTGAAAATCCTGTTCGCCAGGCTGACCTACGTGGGTATCGTATCTGTAGCTCCGCTTTGGCTGCTCTTCAACATAGTTTACAGCCAGCGTAGCCGGCGGCTGAACGGCAAGCTGGTGAGGCTCGTATGGGTGATACCGGGACTGGTCCTTGCCCTGGTAGCGACCAATGACTGGCACCACCTGATATGGACCGGCATCAGCCCGGTCTCGGATGTGCCGGGCGCGCTGCTGATCTACGAGCATGGCCCGGGAATCTGGCTGTTAGCCGTCTACTCATATGCCCTGATGATAGCGGGGACCATTATCCTGGTGAAAACATCCCTCAACACCTATAAGCGGTATTATCAGCAGACCATCATGCTGCTGCTGGGTGCTGTAGCCGCCATGTCAGGCAACGTCATCTACTTCCTCAACATATACGTCCTGAACATACCCGCGCTCAATGGTATCGATCCGACCCCGTTTTCCAACTGCCTGATCGGACTGTTGTTCGCCTGGTGCATGTTCCGCTACCAGCTGTTCGACTTCGTGCCCGTGGCCCGTGAAACGGTCATCGCGAACATGGCTGACGGAGTAGTCGTCTTCGATGAGAAGGACCGGGTGATCGATATGAACCTGGCAGCCCGTCATCTTCTGGGCGCACGTAATCCCACGGGCATGTCGGTTACACTGGCGCTTGAGGATTGGCCGGAGCTACTGGCTTCGTACCGGGGCTTGAGCGATCGGCCAAGTGAGGTTCGGCTCGAGCGGCCTGATGGCACCCGCTGGTTCGACGCCCAGATATCACCACTCCTGGATAACAGGGGTATGCAGACTGGCCGGATCCTGACTTTGCTGGATATCACCCGGCATAAGTCGGACGGAAAAGCCCTCGATGAAACCCGGCACAACCTTCAGACGCTCTTCGATACATTAGACGACCTGATCTTCGTCCTGGATGAGGATGGCCGGATCCTGGAGGTAAACAAGACCGCCGTCCGACGCCTTGGGTATCCCCGGGACGAGTTTCTTGGCATGAATGCGATGAGCCTGCAGCCCGGCGCCACTGAGGAAGGAAAAGCAGCGATTAGCGGATCACTGGACAGACTGTCGAGCTACTTGACTTCGGCCCTGACCACGAAGACCGGAGAGGTGATCATGGTCGAGACACACTT
This sequence comes from uncultured Methanocella sp., assembly GCA_964548585.1. GTDB lineage: Archaea > Halobacteriota > Methanocellia > Methanocellales > Methanocellaceae > Methanocella_A. The sequence goes on from CAZJRS010000041.1 coordinate 15,136, forward strand.
TGCAAGAGGCCTGTGGAACGGCCGCCAGGCCATGTTCGGCATATCCCGTGACGTGACAGAGCTCTTGCACCGGCAGGAGCAGCTTGAACGGTTGAACAACTCTCTGCTGGAGGAGGTCGAGGAACGCAAGTGGGCTGAAACGAGGCTTGAAAGCTCGCTGTACGAGAAAGAAGCGCTGCTGAAAGAGATTCACAACCGTGTCAATAATAACATGCAGATCATCTCAAACCTACTCGATCTCCAGAAATCTGGTGAGAGCAGAGAAGAGATTGGCGCAGCTCTCAGAGAAAGCCAGAACAGGATCATGGCCATGGCGCTCGTACACGAGGAGCTCTGCGAATCGAGGGACCTTTCCCACATCAACTTCGCAGGGTATGTGAATAGCCTCGTCGACAGCCTAAAAAATGCGTACAAGAAAAACGCAGGCATCATGGTAAGCGTAGAGGTGGAAGACCTGCCCCTGGATATCGATACTGCCGTGCCCTGTGGCCAGATCATCAGTGAGCTTGTCTCCAACAGCCTGAAGTACGCGTGCCTGGAGGATAGGACAGTGGATATACGAGTTAGCCTGCGCCGATCAGGTCGCCGGTTACGGCTGATCGTCAGCGATGACGGCCCGGGGCTGCCGGCCGGCCTCGACTTCCGCAATACCAGCACGCTAGGCCTGCAACTGGTCAACATGCTGGTAGACCAGATCGATGGCGATATCCATAAGACGGGGGATTCCGGGACAACATTCGAGATCACATTTGAAGAGACGTGGAGAGCGAAATCCAGGATGGGTGAGATCGATGCAAGCTCCACATAGAAGCTGTGGTTATGTGTGCCACTACCTGGCGACAGGGCGAAAGGGGTTCGACAGGATCGTCGGAGAATCCGCAGCGAGTATCATCCTTGACTCGAACCACGAAACGGGTTCACCGGGAGGCATAAGCCAGTGCTTCTGACTAACATGATTTTGGCCTGTATGTTCAGTGTGACGTCGCTGGTATTTGTAGTGCTGGCGCTGTACACCTGGAGACGCCGGGACTCCCCGGGCGGGTACTATTTTTCACTGCTCATGGCAGTCGCGGCGGTCTGGGCGATCGGCAACTTGCTACAGATGGTATCCACCGGTATACAGATGGGGACCTTGTTCTCCAAACTGACCTACCTTGGCATCGTCCCGGTACCGGTGCTCTGGGTGTTATTTAACGTCACTTACAACCAGCGCAGCGTTCGCCTTGACAGAAAACTACTGACACTCTGGATCGTGCCAATCATCATTCTCGGCCTGGTTTTCACCAATGACTGGCACCACCTGTTCTGGACGAACATCACCCCGGTATCGAACGAGCCCGGGGCTTTGCTGGTGTACGAGTTCGGGGCCGGTATGTGGATAAACATGGCGTACTCCTATTCGCTGATGGTCGTAGGCGCCATACTGCTGGTATTCACCTCGATCCGGACGTACCGCCAGTACTTCCTCCAGACGATTACGCTTCTGATCGGTGCCGTGATACCTTTTGCCGGCAACCTGATTTACTTCCTGGGGCTGAACCAGTACGCAGCTTTCGACCCGACGCCTTTTACACTGGCAATCATGGGGGTGATCTACGCCTGGAGCATGTTCCGCTACCAGCTGCTGGACCTGGTTCCTGTAGCCCGGGAGACCGTGATCACGAACATGAAAGACGGCGTTCTCGTCATCGATGAACAAGGCAGAATCATCGACCTGAACCCGGCTGCGGCGGAGCACATAGGTTGCAAGGTGTCTCCGGGCAGCCGGGTAGTATCGGCGCTCGCGGGGTGGCCTGAACTACTGGCAATCTTCCCGGATCTGTCCGGAGAAACGACGGAAGTACAGCAAGCCCGGCAGGAGTACACCCGCTGGTTTGACGCCCGGGTTTCCCCACTCCTGGATAACAACGGAATGCAGACAGGCCGGATCCTGATATTACGAGATATCACCCGGCGCAAGACTGACGAGAAAGCCCTGGAAGAAACCCGGCGCAACCTCCAGGCGCTCTTCGATACGGTAGACGACTTGATCTTTGTCGTTGACAACGACCTGAAGATCCTTGAAGTCAACAAAACCGTGGTCAGGCGCCTGGGCTACGGTAAAAGTGACGTGGTCGGATACGATCTTCGAAACCTGAACAGGGCAGACGGAAATACCGAAGGGCGACCGCCCGTCGATGAGAAGATACACAGAGCCCGGAGTGTCGGGCCCCGCACCATGACGACCAAAACCGGTGAAGTGATCAGGGTCGAGACTCGCCTGGCGCCTGGGCTCTGGGGAGGTAGCGAGGCCATCTTTGGCATATCCAGGGACATCACTGATCTGGTTCGCCAGCAGGCGGAGCTTAAACGGGCCAACGAGTCGCTGCTGGGAGAGATCGAGGAGCGCAGGACTGCCGAAAGGCAGATAGAGGTATCGCTGCATGAAAAGGATGTACTGCTAAAAGAGGTCCACCACAGGGTCAAAAACAACATGCAGATCATCTCCAGCCTGCTCAACCTGCAGAAATCGCATAACTGCGATGAGGAGGTATCTGCTGCCATAGGCAAGAGCCAGAACCGGATCATGTCCATGGCGCTCATCCACGAGACACTCTACAGCTCGCCGAACTTCTCCCGCATCGACTTCGCCGATTACGTGTACAGCCTGACTTCTTACCTGTCCCGCTCCTGCGCGGCCAATCCGGACATACGTATTATCACTGACATTGGAGACCTGACCCTGAACATCGAAACAGCCATACCATGCGGCCTGATCGTCGGTGAGCTGGTCGGTAACTCTCTCAGACACGGGTTTTCTGACGGGCGTGGAGGCATGGTAAAAGTGAGCCTGAAGGAGGACTGCGGAATATACACGCTGCAGGTAAGCGATAACGGTATCGGCATCGGCATCGGCATCGGGGGAGGCGCCGATGACCGGAAGGCGGATTCTACAGGCTTGCAGCTGGTCAATAAGCTGGTCGATCAGATCCAGGGCTCAATGAAGCTGGATAAGACCTCCGAGACAACATTCACGATTAGTTTTAGAGAAAGCGGAGCGGTGAGAGGGACAACGTACTGGGTACAAGGTGATCGATCATGAATTGTATAAGCCTGATCCTAGCTTACCCGTATGCCATCACGATGCTGGTGGTGACGGTTTTAGCCGTGGTGCTGGCAGTTTACGTCTGGCAGCGACGCTCCGCGCCGGGGGCGACAGTATTTATTCTGCTGATGGTGTGCGCCGCCGAATGGTCACTGATGAACTGCCTGGAAATGACATTACCCGGCTTGCAGACCAAAGTACTCGCCACGCAGCTCTCGTACCTGAGTGTCGTTTTCATAGGCCCGCTATGGCTGCTCTTCACGCTGGAATACAGCCATCGGAATGCGTGGATCACCCCGGGAAAAACTGCACTACTCTGCATTATCCCGGTGGTTACAATCGCCTTCGTGATGACGAATGGCTGCCACGGACTGGTATGGCCCCAGATCACCCTCGAATCCGATATACCGGGAGCGATCCCCGTATACCAGCACGGGGTCATTTACTGGATCCACACGATATATTCCTATACGCTGCTCCTCCTGGGATTTGGCGTACTGGCTGCAACTGCCATTCGAGCTTCCGGCTGGCAGCGCCTCAAGATCCTCGGGATACTGGCAGGAGTAGCATTCATCTGGGCAGGAAGCATGCCATACGTAATTAATGTCAAGCCGCTGACGGACTTTGATTTAACCCCGCTGGCGATGACAGCGACAGGATTTTTGTTAGCCTGGCTCATCTTCAGCAATCGCCTGTTCAATATCTTGCCCATAGCCCGGGAGACCTTGATTACCAATATGTGCGACGGGGTGATCGTGATCGATGACCGGGGCATAATCGCCGAAATGAACCCGGCAGCCCGAAAGTTGATCGGCGCGGAAAACAAGAGCGGCGAAAAGCCGGCGGACGAGGTGCTGGGGCACTGGCCGGACCTCTGTAATCACTGCCATAGAGGGACAATCGGCACGCCTTCAGAAATACGGGTAGACAGCCCGGAGGGTTCCCGATGGCTGGATGTTCGCATATCCTTGCTACCCATCGACGGAGAAAAGCGTGCCGGACGGCTGATCGTCATGCGTGACATCACGGAGCTGAAACGTTCCCACGAGTCATTACAGGCCGAGATGATCGAGAGGAAACGGGCAGAAGAACGGATCAAACTTTCACTACAGGAGAAAGAGGTGCTCCTCAAGGAAATCCACCACCGGGTGAAAAACAACCTCCAGATCATCTCCAGTCTGCTCAACCTGCAGTCCAGCAACTTGAACAAGGAGGCCGCTGCGGCGTTCAAAGAAAGCCAGAACCGCATCAAGTCCATGGCACTGATCCATGAAAAGCTCTACCAGTCCAGTGACCTCTCCCGCGTGGACTTTGGCGAGTACGTAGGATGCCTGACAACCCACCTGGTCCGCTCATACACCAGCAACCCGGGGGTGAGCGTCTCGATGGACATCAGAGGAATATCGCTGGATATCGACACGGCGATACCTTGCGGCCTGATCATCAACGAGCTGGTCAGCAACTCGCTAAAGTACGCTTTTCCGGATGGCAGGACGGGCATAATACATATAGATATGGCTCTGGATAACGGGGCATACAGGCTCACCGTTGGCGATAACGGAATCGGGCTGTCCCAGGGCACCAACTACAGAAACACCGGCTCGCTGGGCTTGCAACTGGTTGACACCTTAGTCGATCAGCTGGAAGGCACCATCGAGCTAGTGCCGGAAAAGGGAGCAACATTTATGATTACCTTTAAAGAGAATACAAAGAATTAAGGGAGTTAATCAGGGTGAGTAAATGGTAAAAATTCTTGTGGTGGAAGACGAGCACATCGTGGCAATGGACCTGCAGTGCAGGCTTTCCAGCCTGGGGTACGAAGTACCGGAGACGGCCTCATCAGGAGAAGAAGCGGTCGAGAAAGCAGGCCGCTTACGCCCGGACCTGATCCTGATGGACATATTTCTGGGCGGGGACATGGACGGGATCGAAGCCGGCGGAAAGATCAAAGAGCTCTACAACATCCCCATCATATATATCACGGCATACGCAGATGCCAATACTCTGCAGAGGGCCAAGCTGACCGAGCCTTTCGGCTATATTCTGAAGCCGTTCGAGGAACGGGAGATGCTGACCAACATAGAGATGGCACTGTACAAGTACCGCATGGACTCTCGTATCAAGGACAGCGAACGATGGCTGGCCACGACGCTTAAAAGCATCGGAGATGGCGTGATCGCCACCGACGACCGAGGCGAGATCAAGTTCATGAACCCGGTGGCCGAAGCGCTCACCGGGTGGATGCAGGGCGCAACGATAGGCCGCAACCTCACCGAGGTCTTCAAGATCATCGTAGAGGATACCCGTAAGCCCATAGAAGCTTCGGTAGAAGGAGTACTCCGGGGAGAAGATGTAGAGATACCCCCTAACGTTCTGCTATTGGCCCGGAACGGGAAAGAGACACCCGTGTACTGTAAAGCCACACCGATCAAGGATGCGGAAGAACACACCACCGGCGTGGTGGTCATCTTCAACGATATCACCGAGCGCAAGCGAGCTGAGGAAGCCCTGCGCGGGAAAAACAGAGACCTTGTCATATATAATGCGATCACCTCGGCGATCAACCGTGCCGGGAGCATGGAAGAGATGCTGAACGAAGTCCTCCGGGGATCTATGGACCTGCTGGAAGCGGACTTTGGAGTACTTTACCTGCTGGAAATCGAAGGGCCTCACTACGCGCAACTCTGTGCCGTTGTGGCGAAGCCGGGGTCGGAAAAGGCGGTCCGGTGCCGGCAGGTACTCCAGGACCTGGCAATTGAGACATGCCACATTTCCAGGGGAGTCCCCGCGATATTTGAAGATATGATCGCAAGTGAGGTGGTACCAATCACTGTGAAGGGGGCTTTGATAGGGATTATGGCGTTCCATACGACGGCGGAAGAGCCCGTCGAAGCTGACCGGGAAGCCATGCTCATCGGCGCCGGAGCCCAGATCGGCATCGCAGTAGAGAACCACCGGCTGTTCAAAAACGTGCAGGACACCAGCCGCTATCTGGCTGACGTGATCAACGACTCGCCAGACGCGGTGCTAACCGTGGATATGGGAGGCTTTATCATCTCGTTCAACAAAAGCGCCTCACGCCTGTTGAAGTATACCGCTGACGAGGTAAAAGGCCGGCACATCACGTCGCTGCTGCCGGACGAGGCGAGCGTCGACCTTGGCGAGAACAAAAACTACGTCAGGGACTTCAAGTGCAAGGACAGTACAGTGATCACGCTAAACATCTCGACGTCGACGATCATCAGAGACGGCCACAAAAACGGCTTCATCGTGACTTTAAAGGATTTGTCCGCCATCACCGGGCTGAAGATCACGCCGCTGATGGAAAAAGCCGTCGACACAGCCCAGCGATACCACTTCGAAAAGGGGAACATCTACCTCTTCGACCGACGCAACGGAAACCAGTGCATGGAAGTCTTCGCAGACCAGGTAAAGCACAACATCCAGGGCTTGTGTATCACCAGACAAAACCCCGTGAAAATCCGGGAAAAGTACGGCCTGGAGAAGACCCCGATCCTCTGGCTCACCGGCGGAGACGACCCCCGGGGCGAGATCACCATGAAGCCCGACAACCTGACCGGCTTAGGCGCGACGCTCGGCAAGTTCATCGTAGGAACCAAAAACGGGCTGGTCCTCATCGACGGGCTGGAGTACCTCATGACCCGCAACGGGTTCGAAGCTGTGCTAAAACTAGTGCAGTTCCTCAACGACAGGATCATGCCCAGCGACTGCGTCGTGATATTATGCATGGATCCTTTGACTCTGGAGGAGCGACAGTACAACATACTCAGGACCGAGACACAGGAGTTCATCGGATAAAAGTTTTGAGGGGGCCCCGGGGGACTTTTTCAAAAGGCCCCCTGGGTCTCGACACCGAAGAAAGCCCGAAGGGCATTTTAAAAAGCGATGTTTTTGAGGGGTCGCGAGGGGAACTTTTTACAAAAAGTTCCCCTGACACCCGATATTGACAGGGGTGATCGCAGTAACCGATCAAAGGGCTAAAAAACAAAGTGTGGATTACAGCACGTACGCGAACACGACGTACACCAGCACGCTGTTCATAACCACCAGGAATACGACGATCGCCATTGCCAGTAAGCCTGCGCCGAGAATGATGAGTACCATGATCGCTTTCTGGGCGAAGTTATAGATCCCAAATACAAAGGAGTAGACTAACTTTACCACGTACAGCGCGAAGCTGGTATAGCCGGCCGGCTTTCCCGTCTTAGCCCCGATGAAACCCTGCAGCTCCGCCAGGATATCCCGGATGAGCTGGTTGATCAGGCCCTCGATGAAGTCTTTAAAGGCATTAAACACGAGGTAGCCGGCGAGTGCAGCGCCCAGGAGGATCAGCGCGGCCCCGAGCACGAGGTCGACGAGTACCGCCCCTATGATCGCCAGGATCAAAAATATTTTGGGAGCGTTAAACACCAGCCAATCCCACAAACCACTTAGGGGAAGGCCTGCAAGCCACGAGGTATCCATATCAACACTTCCATATGCTGCCTGAGATAAATAGTTTCATGGTCCCGGGATATCGTTCTCCCGGGCATCGTCATATTCCACCAGTTGCAGCACCGTCATCCGGGGCAGGAAGCCGAAGGACTCGTAAAAGGGTATAGCGGTCTCGTTGCCGGCGCCCACTGCCACAATTTTCTTTTTGGCACCGCCGGCTTTCAGCCAGGCAAGTGCCCGGTTCATCAGCTGCTCGCCTATGCCGCTGCGGCGGTATTCATCCTGGACGAAGATGGAGTCGATCTCCCCGGTTTCACCTGCGATAGTACAGATACAGTAGCCGATTGTGGCACGATCGGAAAGGGCGAGGATGATACACAGCCGCTCCTTTTTAAGCAGATCTGTTTTGCGAATAGCGAAGGTCATCTGCTCGTAGTGCTGGCGAAAATCGGGCGACCTGATCAAATGGTGCTGGTTCAGCTGCTCCCACAGGGGCTTGATGAGGTCGATAGACTCGGGGCCGAGCTCGAGATATGTCACGGCAGTCATGAAAGATCGAAGAGTAATGATATCTCTAATGCTATTTGCTTTGCGATTTGGATGCCAAAGTTCGGAGGCACATATAATAAGATGTTATATAGTAAGCTGTTGATACCATGGTTTATGATAGCCAGGCCTTTGTTCGTTGTGATCTTGCTGACACTGATGTTAAATACGCTCGCTGTAAGCGGATGTGTATCCGGTAGTGGTGACTCGCTGCCGCATGGCAGTTACGTGGCGATCGAAGAGCGGCTGATAGTTACCAGTACCGTGATCGACGGGGAGGACCTATCAATGCCTCATATCACGCTTCCCCAGGTCTTTAATTATGATGGCTCCGCAACCGGCAGCAACCCGGCAGAAGGCAGCAGCTGGACAAACGGTGGTCAGGACCTGTACTATCCCCAGGTCAATGAGAGCTTTAAAGTCCTGTACGGCACGAGCATATATCGTAATGTCGCACCCAGGGACACGCGGACGGGCTTGCGAATCAACGGCGTATACGATTTCCCTTACACAGGAGAATCGGGGTTCACCGTACAGAATATAGATCGAAATGGCATCGTCTACGGGAGCTATGAAAACTCGTCCATCATTTTACGGCCGGGAGATCAGTGGATAGCTCCGTTAATCACCGAGACCAGAAGTGGCAACGGTACATCATTTTTGAACAAGCCCTATAATTATACGGCGATGTATAACACGACTTGGACGATTACCAATCTGGGTACTATAAATAAGGCGAACCTGACACTGTATCACAATTGCCAGTCGGCTGTGGGTTACTCGTGGGGTTTTTGGTGAATGAGATAACGCTATTTTTGCGGTGATAAATAAAAAAGAGGTAAGCGGGTTGAGGTTCAACCGGTTCAATTGACTTTTTGAACCGTGCTTCTCCAGTTCGCCGACAGCTCGATCTCCTGCTTCATGCCCAGCTTCGACTGGACATCCGTCACAAGAATCTGATCGCCCACAGATAGTGCCTCGGCAAAGTTCGCCAGTTCGCCCCAGAACACGACCCGGAGCCGGCCGGTCTCGTCGGACAGGTGGACGCCGCATAGCCGCCCGGGCTTGCCATCCTTGGTCGTAAATTCCCGCACGCCGTCGATACCGGTGACTGTGCCCTTGACATTATAGGACTGGTCCGGCACGATCTCGCCGATCTTGGTCACGGGCACATCGAACTTCACGGGCTCGGCCGACTGCCGGAGTATGCCCCTGCTGCCGATCTGGAGCTCGACGCCGCCGTTGAACGCCTCTCTGGTGTAGGCGTGCAGCAGCTCGATGCTCTCCCCGGGCTGGAACGGGTCGAGGTCGCTGATCTTAGAGTCCCAGGCGGTAACCCTGATCTTACCCGTGTCGTCCCCGAGCATGAAGCTGGCCAGCGTGCCGGTGGAGCCGTCCTTGCGGTTGAAGGTCTTGGGCTCCTGCCTGGACAGGATCACACCTCTGGTGCCTACGTTACCCATGCCGACTTTGAGCTCGCTGATCTTGACCATCGCGTCTTTGACGGTGATCTTCGCGTCATCCTTCATGAGCCCGCCGCCCCGGCCGATGGTCACTTCGACGCCCTGCTGCCCTTCCTTGACATAGCCCTTGATACGGAGCACGTCGCCTTCCTTGATGTCACCGGTCTTGATGAGGTCGGCCAGGTCATCCCAGAGTACGACTCGGATCTCGCCCGTCTCGTCAGCAACCATAATGTTGGAGACTCTGCCGGAAGTCCCGTCCTGGCGGCTGAACTCCTTCGGCGGGTACGCACCGGTGATTTTACCCACGAACTCGACGTTGCGCTTGTCGAGGGAAATTTCACTGATCTTGATAGCTCCGGCGCCTTCCACGCCCAGGTCGTGCGCCACCAGCATGGCCGCGGTACGCTCGTCACAGAGGCCTCCCATCGCCTCCATCTTCTCTTCTACCATCTGGTTGAACTCTTTCTGGGAAATCTTACCGCCCAGCTTCTCGTAGATGTCAAGGGTGTCGGACATGAGCTATCACTCGCTGGAAGTAAGCCTTCGTCTATATTAACTCTGTCGATTTAACGCGTGAAAAATTGTCATCAGACACCTTTCACCGGTGTGCTCTTATTCTCCATGGAGTGCCGCAGCATGTCCAGTGTAAAATAAACAATCTCGTCCCTCATGGCGGGTGAGCCGCCCATAGTGGCCGGGACTTCATGGGAAGACCGGATCATGGTCGTCGTTGTTTCTATCAGCAGTGTGGCAGTCTTGCGAGGCTCGGCGTAGGGCTTGATCGTACCGTCGGCGATCCCGGTCCTGACTGCATCGGCAGTGATCTGCCAGATGTGCTGCTGCTTTCGGGCCAGTTCGCTACGGGTCACTTCGTCGGCCGTTCCGGAAAGGTAGCGCTGCCGGGCATCGATCATCATGTGAAAATAGAAGGGGTATTTTTTCGAGAACTCATAGTATGCCAGGCCTCCTGCATAGGTTTTGCTGATCCCCTTTTTCTCCAGAGCCATAGCCTTCTCGACCATTTCCCCCATCAGGGAAGTGCCCTGGGTGACCACTGCCAGGTACAGCGTTTCCTTGTTCTGGAAATACAGGTAGAGTGTACCCTTGGCCAGTTTTGCTTCCAGTGCTACGTTATCCATGGTGACACCGTCATAGCCCTTTGTGGAGAAGAGTTTCTCGGCTACGCCGAGAATGGTGGTTCTGCGCGCTTCTTTCTCCTGTTCCTTGCGCTCTATCGTGGTCATGTCTATGTTACCTGCCGGTGACTTTAAGTCATTCATTGACTGTTAGTCATATGATGACTGTTAGTCATTTTTCTATATATAGGTTTGTGCATGCCGTTTTTCTGCATTACAGACTGGTTTCTAAAAACTGACGGCAGCAGGCCGCAACGATTAGATTTATATGTAGCGTGGCCAATCTGGCCTTGCATTACCATGGCCGCAAAACTTACAATCACCGAAAAGATCTTCGGCAGGGCCTCTGGCAAGAGCGTGAAGGCCGGCGATTTCGTGCTGGCCGACATCGACCGGGCGATGACGCACGACATCACCGGGCCGCTCGCGGTCGAGGGCTTCTACGAGATCATGAAGAACCAGCAGGAGAAGAATGTGTGGGATCCGGAGAAGATCGTCATCCTCTTCGATCACCAGGTGCCGGCTGACTCGCTCAACGCGGCGCAGAACCACATCATGCTGCGCAAATTCGCGAAGGACCAGAAGATCAAGAACTTTTACGATGTCTACGAGGGCGTCTGCCACCAGGTCATGCCGGAGAAGGGCCACGTCGAGCCGGGCATGCTGGTCGTGGGGTCGGATTCGCATACGTGCGCATACGGTTCGCTGGGCGCCTTCGCTACGGGCATTGGCTCCACAGATATGGCCGCAGCCTTTGCGCTCGGCAAGCTGTGGTTCAAGGTTCCGGAAACCATACGGTTCGAAGTAGATGGCAAACTAGGCGATCGTGTATACAGTAAGGATGTCATTCTCAAGCTCATCGGCGACGTCGGCGCGGACGGCGCGAGATATAAAGCATGCGAGTACGCAGGCGAAGTCATCGAGAAACTCGATATCTCCCAGCGGATGACCGTGAGTAACATGGCCATCGAGATGGGCGCCAAAGCCGGCATCATCGAGCCGGACAAGAAGACAGAGGAGTACGTGAAGTCCAGAGTAAAAGGCTACAAGCTCGACAAGAATCTTAAGAGCGATAGCGATGCCAAATTCGCGGACGTCAGGGAGTACGACCTCTCGGAGATGCCCCCGCAGGTCGCCTGTCCGCACAACGTGGACAACGTGGTGGACGTGACCGAGGTAGAGGACAAGAAGATCGACCAGGTGTTCCTGGGCAGCTGCACCAACGGCCGCTTCGAAGACCTCAAGATCGCGGCCGAGATCATGGATGGCAAGCCCGTCGCTAAGGGTGTTCGTATGATCGTCATTCCCGCTTCAAGGACCGAGTACATGAAGGCGTTGAAGGCCGGCCTCGTCGAGCAGTTCATGGTCGCTGGGGCCATGGTCGAGTCGCCGTGCTGCGGCCCCTGCATGGGCGGCTCCTTCGGGCTGCTCGGACCGGGCGAGGTAGGACTGGCCACTTCCAACAGAAACTTTAAGGGCAGGCAGGGCAGCCCGGATGCGTTCGTGTATCTGAGTTCGCCCGCGACTGCGGCCGCATCGGCCATCAGAGGGAAGATCACCGACCCGAGGAGCGTGTAACCATGAAGGTATGGAAGTTTGGTAACGACATCGACACGGATGCAGTGATCCCGGGTCGTTTCCTCATCATCAACGATCCTAAAGAGCTGGCCAAGCACGCTTTCGAGGGCTTCAGGCCGGAGTTCAGGGAAAAAGTGAAAGCAGGCGATGTCATTGTCGCCGGCGATAACTTCGGCTGCGGCTCCTCCAGAGAGCACGCTCCGCTAGCACTGAAAGGCGCAGGCATCCGCTGTGTCATCGCGAAGTCCTTCGCCCGGATCTTTTTCCGGAACTCCATCAACATCGGCGTCACGCTGCTCGAATGCCCCGACACAGACCGCATCTCCGAGGGCGACGTCCTGGAGATCGACGAGAAGAAGGGCGTCATCATGAATAAAACAAAGAAGGAGAAATACCAGGCCAGTCCCGTGCCCGAGTTCCTCATGGAGATCGTGCGGAGCGGCGGCCTGATCGAGTACTCCAGAAAGATGGTAGAATCCAAAAAGACCGAGAAGAAAGCGGTTGGTGGCAAGAAGATCGCTAAGAAGGTGGCAAAGTAATGGTTTCATATAAAGTACCCGTCATCGCCGGAGACGGCATCGGGCCCGAGGTAGTCGCCGAAGGCCGTAAAGTCATACAGGCAGCCCAGGAAGTGTACAACTTCGACGTAGAGTGGATCGACATGCCGTTCGGCGCGGATCACTACGTGAATACAGGGGAAACGATCAGCGAAAGCTCGCTCAAGGAACTTTCTAAGTATAAGGCAATCTACCTTGGCTCGATCGGCGACGAGAAGAAAGTCAAGCCGGGCATCCTGGAAAAGGGTATCCTGCTGACCATGCGGTTCTACTTCGACCAGTATGTCAACCTGCGACCGGTAAAACTACTGGAGGGCGTGGAGACTCCGCTCAAGGGCAAGACCTCGGCGGACATCGACTTTTACGTGGTAAGGGAGAACACCGAAGACTTCTACGTGGGCATCGGCGGCCGGGTCAAGAAAGGCGCCTGCCGGCAGGAGCTGGAGGTTATCAGGAGGATGTACTCGGTCAAGTTCGATCTCGACATAGAGACGGACAGTGACGAGATCGCCTACCAGCTCGGAGTCGTATCGAAAGAGGGCGGGAAGAGGATCATCGAGTACTCCTTCGACCTCGCCAACAGCAGGCCGAAGAAGCACCTGTCAAGCGTGGACAAGGCTAACGTACTGACCGATATCTACGGCTTCTGGCGGGAAATCTTCACCGAGACCGCGGTGAAGTACCCCACAGTCAAGACCGACTTCAACTACGTCGATGCAGTGACCATGTGGTTCGTCAAGAACCCCGAGTTCTTCGACGTGGTCGTGTCCCCCAACATGTTCGGCGACATCATCACCGACCTGGGCGCCATGATCCAGGGCGGCCTCGGCCTCGCCCCCGGTGGCAACATCAACCCGAAGGGGACCAGCATGTTCGAGCCTATGGGCGGCTCGGCACCGAAGTACAAAGGCCTGAACAAGGTCAACCCGGTCGCCACGATCTGGGCAGGAGCCATGCTGCTGGAGCACCTGGGCGAAAAGCAGGCGGCAGACGGCATCGTCAGGGCTATAGAGCAGAACCTTAAAGAGAAGAAGGTCCGGACCTACGACCTTGGTGGCAGTGCCGGCACGTCCGACGTGGGCACGGATATAGCGAGAATCGTAAAACAGCAGGGGCGCAAATAAGCGCCTCCTTTTTCTAACTTCTGCGACTATGCCCGGAACACTGCGTTTCTCAAATGTTTCTTTTACTAAAAGAAAGTTTTATCTTTTAGCAAAAGAAACTATATTCTCGTGCTAAAAGAAACAATCAGGGAAATCGCTGAGATACAGCATAAAGACGTTACAAGTCTCGACCCCGGTACGACGAGGGATATCCTCGACTCCGTCGACACGGATTCACCGCTGGCTGTAATCATATCAGGGGCGAGGAGATGTGGCAAGAGCACACTACTGAAGCAGATCATGAAAAAGATCGATCACTTCTGCTATTTCAACTTCGAGGACGAACGGGCGATCAACTTTGAGGTTTCCGATTTCGACAAGCTGGACAAAGTGTTCGAGGAAATGAGCCCGGGCACATGCCATTACTTTTTCGATGAGATCCAGAACGTCCCGGGATGGGAGAGGTTTGTCAGGAGAAAGCTGGACCAGGGCAGTAAGTTCTTCATCACCGGCTCCAACTCGTCGCTGCTGAGCAAGGAGCTGGGTACGAAGCTGACGGGCAGGCACTTGACGTACGAGCTCTTTCCGATGTCCTACGGGGAGACTCTACGTCTGAAGAGACAGTCCCCGTCGCCCCATACTTTCAACGAGTACATTGAAAGCGGCGGTTTCCCTGGCTATCTGAAGTATGACAGCGACATGATGCTCCAGCAGATCTTTGACGATATCATCATCAAGGATATCGTGGTCAGATACGGCCTGAAAGACCCGGTCCTGATCAAGAATCTGGCCATTTACCTGATGACGAACGCGGGAAACGAGTTCTCGTACAACGGCCTGAAAAAGGCCTTCGACATCGGCGCTGCGACTACCGTCTCGAACATCGTCTCGTACTTCGAGGACAGCTATCTGATATCAACGGTGCCGAGGTTCTCGTACTCTTACAAGAAGCAGGTCATGAACCCCCGGAAAGCTTATGCCATCGATCATGGCCTGGCCAGGGCTAACAGTGTGTCATTTTCAAGGGATAAGGGCAGGATACTGGAGAACGTCGTATATCTACATCTGAGGCGCCGCTATAAGGAGATCTTCTATTTCCGTGAAAAGAGTGAGTGCGACTTCATTGTGAAAGACAGAGAAGGAGGCTTACGTGCCCTGCAGGTATGCTACAGGCTGGATGAGGACAACCTGCAAAGAGAGGTAAAGGGTTTGAGGGAGGCCATGGAAACTTTGGATATCAAAAAGGGAACGATCGTAACCCTCGACCAGGATGAGAGGTTAGAAAATATCGAGGTGATCCCGGCGTGGAAGATGAGCGGTGATTTCAGACAGCAATGATAATGATTATCAGTTCAGCCCTCCATAAACAGATCCGATGACAGGCATCAGGC
>CAZJRS010000042.1:0-1361 GCA_964548585.1 uncultured Methanocella sp.
GATGCTTTGCGTCCTAAAACTGAGGCCGTTGGGGTCAACAGTAGTTTTGTTATATGGCGCCGCCATAAACGCTGGAAGACAATTTTTCCCCGCAACTCTTACGGTTCAGCGTGGACAAGAAGCTGGATGCGAGCTACACCACGTTTCCGTGGGGGTGGCATCACAACTACGTCGGTAGATGGCTGGTGGAAGTACCCCTGAGCCCGGAGAAGATCCGGGTGTTCGGGCACGGCTGCCTGCTTGACATCATCAACGATCTCATAGGCATCACGGGAAACCTGTTTTTCCCGACGCAGGTCGAGAGCCCTTGCAAGCATACGCTGTTCGATCGACCGGTACCGTTACCGCCCGGCATTATCAGAGAAGCGCTGGACAGACAGTGGTCTCTGCACTCAATGAGGAATGAGGATTTTTCACCTTATCTTGACTTGTATGGGTTGTCCCACATCTATGTCAATAATCCAGGAGGTATCGTTCGTTCGCTGGTGCCTCATGCGCTTTGCTTCAGGCTCGAAAGTGATCTGACAGGTAGTAATCCGATAGCAAGGCTTACGGTCTATACGAAGTGCGATGCCTGGCTGGACCGGACCCTTGACGGGTACGACAATTACAGTATTGGGCCTAAAAACGCTGCCATACTGGCGGAGATACTAAAAGAGATCGAGGAGAGGCTCTGCGGAAGCATCAGTGATTTCACAACCGATTATCCTGAAGTGGAGATTGAGAAGTATTGCCTGAAAAGTAAATACCGCTGATTTGTGCTCTTTTGAAAAAAAACACAACAACCCCATAAAAAGTAATATATAATCTACAGTCATACAGTAGATATTAATTGCATGGCGGAGTATTCATGGGCAAGCAAAATTTTTTTTCACCCGAAAAAAATTGTTGCATTGAAGTAAAAATTCTCCAGCCAGAAGTTGGAAAAGAGCAGAGGACAGAAGATCTCCTCCGTGCAAACGAGTTACTAGAATCCGAGATCAGGGAGCGCAAAAATGTCGAAGATGCGCTGAGGAGATCGGAAGAAAAATACCGCGCCCTTGTGGAGAATACTAGCTATGTGGTCTATTCTGTCGATACCCGGGGCTATTTTACTTATATTAGTCCGGCGATTGAACGGTTTGCAGCCCCATATACGGCAAACGAATTCCTGGGCAGACATTTCAGCCAATTTCTGCACCCTGATGATCTGTCGGATACGATGAAAACTTTTGAGAGTCTCCCGCCCGGAGTCATGGATCCATACGAGTTCAGAGTTAAGGCCGAAGACGGTTCTGTACGTTTCGTACAGACTTCCAGCAGGCCCATCTGGGAAGATGGCCGGATGATAGGGATAACCGGCATTATGGTTGATATCACCG
>CAZJRS010000042.1:1461-29981 GCA_964548585.1 uncultured Methanocella sp.
ACCGAGCGTAAACGAATAGAAACGAAAATCAGAGAGAGTGAGGAGATGTTCAGGGTATTGACAGAGACTACCTCTTGCGCCATCCTCATCTTCCGGGATTATCGGGTTCGTTATGTTAATCCGGCAGCAGAGCGAATGCTGGGGTTCTCAAAAGATGAAATACAAAATATGGATACATGCGAGATCGCCAGTAAAGTAGATCTGGGTACCCGGAACGTGATCAAGTCGATCCATGATAAATATTTAATAGGGTTACCAGTCCCAAAAAGCGTAGAGGTCAAGGTATTAAGAAAAGATGGAAAATATATCTGGATAGACGTCAGCGTAGGCCGAATAGATTATGAGGGAAAGCCGGCGATGCTGGTGAGCGCGTTTGAAGTGACTGAACGTAAAAACTCGCAGGAGGAACTCTCCCGGGTCCGTGATGATCTCGAGATCAGGTTCCGCGAGCGCACATCGGAACTGAAGAGAACAAACGAAGCTCTGCGGGCCGAGATACGCGAACGCAAACAGGCTGAAATTGCGCTGACGGAAATGAAGATGCAGGCAGAGCTATACGTGGACCTGATGGGCCACGATATTAACAACCTCAACCAGATTGCCTTGGGCAACCTTGAGCTGGCGCTTGAGATGCCAGGCGTTAGCGGGGAGGTAGTAGAACGGATAGAAAAGCCACTTGAGGCGCTTAAAAAAAGCTCAAGGCTGATCAATAACGTAAGAAAACTCCAGCGAATCAAGACCGGAAATAGTCATCTTAAGACCATGGACCTGGGCAAGGTAGTGGATGATGTGCATGAGGAATATTCTCGCATCGTTGACAGCAGCATTACCATCCGCTGTAGCTCGATTCGCGGCGCAAAAGTGATGGCAAACGAGTTACTTAGCGACGTATTTTCAAACCTGATAAGCAATGCGATCAAGCATTCCCATAGCCAGCCGGAAATCAATATCGAGCTGACACAGGAATATGTGGGAGATATGAAGTATTACCGGGTCATCGTCGAGGATAAAGGGCCGGGCGTGCCGGACGAATTAAAAAAGATCATTTTTGATCGTCTGCAAAGAGGCCAGACACGTGCCAGGGGCAGCGGGATAGGCTTGCACCTGGTAAAAACGCTCATAGACGAATACAACGGCAGAGTATGGGTCGAAGACCGCATACCGGGCAAGATACGCCTGGGAAGCAGGTTTGTCGTCCTGTTCCCCGCCGCTGACCATTAATCAGCGGTCAGTCAGAAGATAAGACGCCTGCCGTATTCGATTTTTGCAGTGTGCAGTCTATGAGTTCCCGGAGCTCTTCTCTCCGGATAGATCGTTTCATCTCGCTCAGCCGCTTGATCTCGCACAGCACCTGATTAGTCTCTGCCTCACTCAGGGTATAGCCCAGCTGTCTGGCCATGTAGCAGAGCGCTTTGCCGCCGCTGTGCTTGCCCAGTATGAACTCTCGCTTGCCACCGACCATCTCGGGGCTGAAAACTTCGTAGGTACGGTCGTTTTCCAGGAGCGCGGCAATATGAATACCCGACTCGTGGGCGAAAGCATGGTCACCGATGACGGCTTTGTTCTTCGCGGTGCAGATGCCGGAGTATTTCTGGACCATCCGGGATAGTTCGGTGATTTTGGTCGTGTCGTACCGGTCGATGCCATACTGGATGCGCAGGTTCATGAGGACCTCTTCGAGCGCTGCATTTCCCGCCCGTTCCCCGATACCATTCGTGGTCGTATGCAGCTGTTTTGCGCCAGCCTCGGCGGCTGCAAGAGTATTGGCCACCGCCATCCCGAGATCGTCGTGGCAGTGAACACAAATCGGGAGCTTTACCGTCTTGCGTACTTCGCCCACCAGGAATTTCATGGTAGCCGGGGTCATGATGCCGATGGTGTCGACGACACTGACATAGTCAGCCCCTGCCTCTTCCCCCGCCCGGTAGAACCGCTTGAGGAAGTCGAGATCGGTCCTGGTGGAGTCTTCCGGAGAAAACCTCACGATGAGGCCGTGTTTCTTCGCGTATTCGAGGGCTTCGACGGCGCAGGTGATGATCTCGTCCTGAGTTTTCCTGTGCTTGTAGATGCGATGCAGATCGGAGGTTCCGATGAACAAGCCGATCATGTCGGCGTCACAGTCGATGACGGCATCGATGTCACCTTTAACCGCCCGGGACAGGCAGCAGATCTTCGCATCCAGCCCAAGCCCGGCGATGGCTTTGACGGACTCCTTTTCGCCCTGCGAAGTGGCCGGAAAGCCGGCTTCGATGATCTCCAGCCCGATTTCGTCGAGCATACGGGCAATATCAATCTTCTCATCGGTGGTGAACGCTACACCGGGCGTCTGCTCGCCGTCCCTGAGGGTGACGTCGCAGATCTCGATCTCGCCCATATCCATCGAGATGTATTTGGTCCACTCGTTCTTCGAGTATCCGGGCATCATATACTAGTTCTCCAGGCGCATGTCGAATAGGTTAAATTGCTGACGAAATTTTCGCTACCGAAATTTTCGCTCACAACGATAATGATTTATATCCTGCATACTAATAATTTTCTATCAAGTTTTGCGAAGGTGTTGAGATCCTTGGGAACCATTAGCGAGGAAATATTATCAATTGCAGGCGGAAAAAAAGTTTCAGCCGGTGAATTTACAGTGGCAAAGATCGACTTTGCCATGAGCCACGACGGCACGTCTGTGCTCGCAGTCAAGGCATTCAAGGAAATGAAGAGCGAAAAGGTCTGGGACCCGTCGCGGATTATCATACCGTTTGACCACCTGGCCCCGGCGAACAACGAGAACACGGCGCTGCTCCAGCGGGAAATCAGACAGTGGGCTGCCGAGCAGGGCATTACTAATCTATACGACGTCGGGGAGGGCATATGCCACCAGCTGTTGGCCGAAAACGGTTTCGCGATGCCGGGTAAAGTCATCGTGGGCGCTGACTCGCACTCCTGCACCTACGGAGCTTTCGGTGCCTTTGCCACGGGAGTGGGGGCAACGGACATGGCGGAAATATACACGTCCGGGCGGCTGTGGTTCAGGGTACCTGAAACCATTAAGATCGTCGTAGAGGGGAATTTACCTGCAGGCTTATCCCCCAAGGACGTGATCCTGCGCATCGCCAGAGAGGTCCGGTCAGACGGTGCCACATATAAAGCGCTGGAATTCTACGGCCCTGCCATCGAGCACATGTCGATCGCCGGCAGGATGACACTCAGCAACATGGCCATAGAGATGGGCGGCAAGGCGGGCATAGTCCCGCCCGACGAGAAGACATTCGCGTACCTAAAGGGCAGGGCTGTAGAAAAGTACCAGCCGGTCTATGCTTCACCTGATGCCCGTTATTGTTCGGAGCTGCACTTCGACGTGTCGAAGCTGCAACCGCAAGTCTCCTGCCCCCCGGACGTGGATAATGTGAAAGACGTCGGAGAGGTGGAGGGAACCCACGTGGATCAGGTGCTAATAGGCTCCTGTACGAACGGCCGGTACGAAGACCTGGCCTCAGCCTCATCCATTCTCAAAGGCAGGAAAGTGAAGTGCAGAACGCTGATCATACCAGCTTCCCGGAGCGTAATGATTGACGCAGTACAGAGCGGTGTGGCCGCCGATCTCCTGGCGGCGGGCGCGACGATCTGCAACCCGGGCTGCGGACCGTGCCTGGGCGGGCACATGGGCGTGCTCGCGGAAGGCGAAGCCTGCATGGCCACCACGAACCGGAACTTCCGGGGCCGCATGGGCAAGGGTGCGGACGTGTACCTGGGCTCGCCGCTGACTGCGGCTGCGACGGCATTAAACGGTAAGATCACCGACCCGAGGCGATACATATGAAGTTCAAGGGTAGCGTATGGAAGTACGGCGATAACGTGGACACAGACGTGATCATACCGGGCAAATACCTGCGGAGCGCTGACTTCAACGTCTTTGCCCAGCATGCCATGGAGGGCATCGATGCTGCCTTTAAACCCCATAAGGGCGACATCATTGTGGCCGGCCACAACTTCGGCTGCGGCTCTTCCCGGGAACAGGCGCCTCTGGCGATCAAATATGCCGGGATCGACTGCGTAGTAGCGAAGGACTTTGCCCGCATCTTCTTCAGGAACGCGATCAACGTCGGGCTGCCCATCGTAGAGGCCGACGTGTTCGACGCGGTGGTGAAGGGAGATCTTGTGGAGGTCGACCTTGACCAGGGCTACGTGCTGGCAGGTGGAGAAAAATACGTGAGCACCAGGCTCCCTGACTTTTTACAGGAGATCCTCGATGCCGGAGGGCTGGTAGCGTACAGGAGGAATCAGCGGTGAAGATAGCGGTCCTCCCGGGGGATGGCATTGGCAAGGAAGTCGTCCCGGTCGCCTTTGAAGTGTTAAAGGTAGTGCTGCCAGGGGTCGAATATGTGCCCGTCGACGTGGGAAACGAGCGATACATCCGAGAAGGGGTCGCGATGACACCTGAAGACCTCGAGACGGTCAAAGGCTGTGACTGCGTGCTGTTCGGGGCGATCACATCCCCACCGGGCAAGCCTTACCGGAGCATCATTCTGACGCTGAGGAAAGAGCTGGACCTGTATGCCAATATCAGGCCATTCCGTTCGTGCGCAATATCTCCACGCAAGGTAGATTTTACGATTTACCGTGAGAATACTGAAGACCTCTATACAGGTATAGAAGAAGTCACGCAGGACGAGGCCCGGTCAGTACGGCTGATAACCAGGAAAGCAAGCGAGAGGATCGCCCGTGCCGCCTGTCAGAAACCCGGCATTAACAAACTTACTATCGTCCACAAAGCAAACGTCTTGAGAGCAGACGAGCTCTTCAAGGATGCCTGCACCGGCGTTGCCCGGTCGATGAGGGTGCCGTTCGAGGACATGCTCGTCGATACTGCGGCTTACAACCTGGTCAGGGCACCGGAAAAGTTTGATACGATCGTTACGACTAACATGTTCGGGGACATACTATCGGATGAAGCAGCAGCCCTCATCGGAAGCCTGGGGCTGTCGCCCAGCGCCAATGTCGGCGACCGGTATGCGCTGTTCGAGCCTGTCCATGGCAGCGCGCCGGATATCGCAGGTAAAGGCGTTGCCAACCCGTTTGCCGCAGTGCTGAGCGTAAAGATGTTGCTGGAGTGGGCGGGCAAGATGGAAGATGCCGCTGCAATCCAGCGAGCGGTTGATAGGGCAATCGAGGACCGGGTACTCACCCCAGACCTTGGAGGACACGGTTCCACACTGCAAGTCCAGTCTGCCATACTGAAAAATCTGGAGGGCTATACATGATTTTCCCCAGCCACTGTAAGTTCATAGGGGTCATTAGCAAGCACATAAGAGGAGGGTACAAGCCGAGCGATGCAGTCTATTTTTCATCGCAGTACCTGCTGGTCTTTGAGACGCCTGACCGGTGCGAGGTCTACGAGATCAGCAGCGAGGGAGAAGGCTTTATCAGGAAGAATACCGGGACTCGAAAAATTGCCCGGGCAGAGGATACTCTCGTTTACGGAGAGCTGGTCGACATATCCAACCGCGCTGACCTGATCCGACGTGCGGCACGGGAGTGCCGCAACGGCATCAACACTGTCGTATTCAAGGGCATAGACCGGCACTACACGTTTATCCAGAACCCGGATATACGAACGCTAACTACCCTGGAGGTCTACGATGTGGCGCCGCCGGAGCCCGCCTGGCTGGCCTATAACGTTAAAAAGCTGGACGACGCTGGCATGTTCGGCGAGCTCATGGTCGACTTCGACTACCACGTGCTGAACCTGAAAGACTACGAGGACCCGAACCGCACCACGATCTTTCCCTGCCATGCCTCAGGGCTTAACGGCCTGTTCCTCGACTCACTGGACGAAGAGCCACAGGGCGATATCAAGCTGGTGGGCTGTAACACGTCGAAGATCGTCTTCGAAGCCCGGTACCCCCTGAAGAGGTATGAGCACGTAAACATCTGCCCCTTATCCACCAGAAGACCGACAAAGCCCTTTATTCTGCGGTGCTGTCAGTCTGATAAGCTGGGCCCGACAGAGATCGGCGGAGTACCGGGCGTAGTGGTACACTGGGGCGCTAATCCCAGGGAAATCTTCGAAGCGGTCCGTATGCTGGCGATGAAGATAAACGTGTGATATGGAAATGTGCCGGGCATCAGTGGTAACCCGGAGCCTTATCCACTGTGATATATTTTTATATTAATCCACCATACTTTTTTACAAGGGGGAATGACCCATGCGTGAGATTACAGATCGCCATCCTAACCTGTTTATGGCTGCGAAACTCGTCGTTCTGCTGGTCATCGTGCTGCTGACGCTCGTAGCGATGAGCCTGCTGCTACTGGTCGTGGTCGCTGGGTACATAGTGCTGACAGGCGGCGATTCGTATAAAGCGGCGGAAACTGCGCTGGATGCGCTGATGAATAACGCCCTTGTGAGCTCTTCGTACATGGTGTTACAAAACATTGCACTGGTGATCATTACAGTGCTGTTTGTCATTTTTGTCGATGGGAAAAGGCAGCCATTGAAAGCACTGGGACTGGGCCCGGAGAGAAATATTGCAAGACAATTCATCGCCGGAGCGTCACTTAACCTGCTTTTCCTGCTGGCTGTACTGGGAATAATCACGCTCACTGGCGTGGCGTCGTACCAGGGGACCGGGTTTTCAGCTTACGGCACTTCAGCCGTAATCGGATCAGCGATCGCCATGGCCATTGGCACACTGTTCGTGGGCATCGGGGAAGAAACCGTTTTCAGGGGATATATACAGCAAAACCTCACGGGCAGGTACGGTATTGCCGCCGGACTCCTGGTGACCTCAGTCATTTTTGCACTATTCCACTCGGTGACACCGTTCGCCGAACTGGGCCCGCTTTATATTGTAGGGGTATTTACTTTATCGCTACTACTGGGATACCTGTTCGTCATCACGAAATCGTTGTATGCCAGCATAGGTTTCCACTGCATCCAGGACTTCCTGGCACTGCAGGTTTTTAATTTTACGGGAGAAAAGACCCTGGGGGCAAGCTCGCTGTTTCTGTTTACCAGGCCGGAAGAGATCGTGGTTTCAGGCATATTCTTAGGATCGTGGGATGATTTAATAAGCATAGTAATCGCCGCGATGATCATCGCATGCCTGTATGTATACCACAAGGGCAAAGAAAATAAAAAGGTAACTATCCCGCAGTAGTTACTGTGGGACAAAGATATAAGTCATTGACACTGAAGCCTCCACCTTCGCCTGCCCAGCGGAGACAGGTGTGGATACTGCGGCGGCCTTTGCCATCGCAGCGCCACCTAATCCCTCGTATGCGTATACAGGAGATCTATACCCGGACTCTGAGATACTCTTCAGCTTATAGCTGGCAATCCCCGCCGCATTGGCAATAGTTCGGGCTTTGTCGGTACCATCGGCTATCGCCTTCTGCAAGGCCTCATTATATACCTGGGACTGAAGTTCGTCCGACAGCTGAAACGTTACGCCCTGGACCTCATTGGATCCTGCGCCACTGGCAGCATCAATGACAGCACCTGCACGGGTCAGGTCTCTGATGGTGACAGTGATAGTATTGGTAGCCTTGTAGCCAGTGATGTTCTGCTTCGCCGGGACAGGATAAGAATGAGCGGCTGGAGGCGGGTTCTCGCTTGCGTACTCCGGCTCGACAGAGATGGTTGCCGTCTTGATATCCCTGGCCGGGATACCTATGCCTTTTACTGCGTTCACAACGCCGTCCATCTTATTGGCATTGTCTGCCATAGCCTGCTGAGATGTACCGGATTCGGTGATCACTCCCACAGTTATCTTCGCAATATTTGGTTCGGTATAAACGATGCCGTTTCCGTTGACATCGATTGTGCCCATTTTCTGAGAAAGGTTTTCGCCAGTCGTACCCGTACCCCCGGCTGCTTCAAATGCACCGCATGCCAGTACGGACATCAGGCACAACGCGACCAGCACACTGCCGCCGAACAGGAACCCACCTTTATACTGCATCTTATCACCTGATCAATCTCAGGTATGACACGTATTTAGGTATTAGTAAAAACATGGACAAGCTCGCAGCTATCCGGTTAACTGTCTGGCTCCCAGGACGATGCGCTTGCCGATAAAAGTAAAAATGGTGTGCGAGATGACAGGGGCAGAGATGATTCGCTGATCACCCGCCCCACACCCCCCTACTGGGGGATAAAGACGTAGGTCATGCTGACTGTAGCCTGCACCTTCTGCTCCCCCGGCGATACAGGGGTTGGGGCAGCTTCAGACTTCGTTATCCCGTTAGTGGCGTAGCTGTCATAGTAGACCGGGTAATAGGCGCCGGACTCGGTGAGAGTCTTGAGCTTGTAGTCGGTAACGCCAGCAGCAGTGGCCATGGTCTTTGCTTTATCAGTGGCTTCCAGCACAGCAGCCTGAAGCGCCTGCTTATAGACTTGTGCCTGGAGATCCTCAGAGAGCATAAAGACCACACCCCGGATTTCGTTAGACCCCGAATTGTAGGCAGCGTCGATAACCGGGCCGAGTTTGGAGGTGTCCCGCACAGTAATGGTCATGGTATTTGTGGCCTTGTAGCCGGAGATGTTCTGCTTCGCCGGATAATAATACGAGGATACGTAATCCCGGACTTCACTTGCGTACTCAGGCTCGACCGAGACGCGGGACGTCTGGATGTCCCTGTCAGCGATGCCTGCCTTCTTGATAGCCTTGACAACCTGATCCATCTGGTTGGCGTTGTCCGCCATTGCCTGTGTAGAGGTACTGGCTTCAGTGACAACTCCCACGGTAATCTTTGCGATATCAGGCTCCACGTAAACGTAGCCGTTACCGTTGGCATTGATGGTGCCAGTATACTCAGAGAGGTTGACACCGGTTGACGAACCGCTTGCAGCGAACGTGTTCCCGACGATGAACAGGATGATGAACGCCGCGAGCAAAACACCGCAGCCGAATAAGAACCCATCTTTGAACTTCATGATTTCACCTGATCAATACTGGAAGTGCAATCTATATATGCATTCTTTAAGCTACGGATAAGCCCGTAGCTATCCGTTTGACGTATGGAACTTGACGGATTTGGATATACTATATCCGGATAATGATTTGCAGTTGTTTCTACTGCTCTTCGAGGGTCGACGCCCGTGCCGGCTTCGCTGCACGTGCTGCTCCAGGTTTTCCGGTGCTCCGATGTTAGTCAAACCAGCCACTGCTGGTACAGTTTTTCCGCTTCCAGGATCTCCAGCGCGCTTAGACCGCGCTCACGGCACTTCACTTCAAAAACGTGTCGGGGGACCCGATCGTGATATGCATCACGCAGGTAATCGATGGTACGTTCGAGGATCTCTCTGTGTACGAAAAGATTGCTTTGAAATTTTTCCACACGGTCATGACCAGGAGGTGGGGTGTAAGCCTCGATTTCATCGATGATCCGGCTGCCGTCCTCCGTGGCAATTCCTTCCCCGCTGAGATCTGCGATGTTTTCGACCAGCATGCTAACATACTGATTAACAGGAATATGGCCACGCCTTGACTCCACGAATGACCAGGCTTTGTCGGAGAGCTGAATATCGTGTGGCATAGCTGATACTTAAGGCCGAATGGTAGAAAATTTTTATGGTCTCTACTCCGGCCGTCGGATAATCTTCATGTCCAGCAGCCGGCTCTCCGGGCTGTAGAAGATGACAGCACCATCGGTTGTGCGAACGATATCGATCAGGTTGAACAGCAGATCGAGATCGATGAGCCTGCCCTCAAACTTTAAGGAAAACTTGATCAGGCAGCAGCTAGCTCCGAGATTCTGCAGGTTGTCTGCAAAATCTTCCCTGGTACCGGGATAAGAGAGCACGTTAACACCCGCTGAACCGGTGATATAAGGCTTGAGAAAGGTAGCCGCCGACTGGTATTCCTCGATCATAAATGAAGCTATATCCCTATGACCATATAGTTTTACGCCCGAAAAGAATATGAGAATCCAGAATACCAATGGTAGACGTATGAAAGTGCTCTTCATGGTCAAGCAAAAGGACCGAAACGACATTCCCTGCATGCATGAGTTCGAGACCCAGGTCTACAATATCAAAAAGGGGATTAAATCGGCACTTGGCTCAGGCCCGTACGAGATAGAAACCAGCTTTGACCAGGCGTCGGTGCTGTACCCGAAGCAGTTTATGTTCGACTACTTATCAGAGAACCACACCCTCCACAAGCCCAGGGCTGTGATCGACGCGTTTTTCGACACGGTTGATGCGACCGGCATATGCCTGTCTAAGTTTGACGTGCATATCACGGTAGAGTGGATGTAAAAGTCAGGTGTACAAGCCCTGTTAAACTAAGTCAAAATTTTTTACATACATTGCGCTATCACTGAATAATATCCTGTTTTCTGCACCAAATAATCAAAACATTATTATCATGAGCATCAAATTTATATAGTTAAAGTGTGACACATAGTATCAATGAAGGTGCTGGATAGTACAATAAGAGCCTACCGGCTCAACGGGGATATGATCTCGGAGGCGTCCATGGAAGCTGTGCTGAATGCGGCTTACACCATGCTGGCCAATAACGATGAGATCGTCCCTTCGTTCGACGACTGGAGCGAGGAGGAAGTTAACGACGGCACTGACCGGGTGTTAAGCTATTACACCACCACCGATACCGGGAAGGAGATACGCTTGTCGTTCTCCATAAAAGAGAAAGTCGCGAAGATCATGCTCCTGACCGGAGAAGACGAGTGCTACGTCAACGATCAGCTCTTTTGCACGTTTAGATCTGATAAGAAGTATGCCATTGAAGAGTGGCTGTAATCTCCCTGAGGGGATAGAGCCATCTTCACCATGACCTTTTTTAAAAATGGGGTCGATCCCCACCAGTCATTTTGAATATGCTTATCGTACCTGCTATCAGTAATTTCTAACAGAGATACAACTACATAAAATCCCAAGGGTATATTTATATACAGGCATATCGTACATAGATGTACATCATAGTATCAAATTGTACCTTTTATATTTGGTGATTGTATGGCAAAGGACGTTATAAAAGTAACCCTGGAACCGGAAGAGGTCCCTGATCGCTGGTATAATATAACCCCGGACCTTCCGGAAAAGCTGCCCCCTGCACTCCACCCGGGCACTAGAGAGCCGCTGAAGGCGGAGGAGTGGGAAGGGCTGTTCCCGAAGGAGCTTGTCAGGCAGGAGATGTCAGAGGAGCGCTACATCAGGATACCGGAAGAAGTCAGAGAAGCTCTAATCACCATTGGCAGGCCATCTCCGCTATACAGGGCCCGCAGGCTAGAGAAAGCACTGGACACACCTGCTCGCATATACTTTAAGAGAGAGGACCTGTCACCCGCCGGTTCCCATAAGCCAAACACGGCCATCGCCCAGGCATACTACAACAAGGCGGAAGGTGTAGAGAACCTGGCAACGGAGACAGGCGCAGGCCAGTGGGGCTCGGCGCTGAGCTCCGCCTGTGCCCTCTATGGAATGAAGTGCACCGTGTTCATGGTACGCTCCAGCTATAACAGCAAGCCATACCGCAAGTTCGTCATGAAGATGTACGGCGCAGACGTATACTCGTCCCCGAGCAACATGACAGACTACGGCCGCAAGGTCAACCAGGAAGACCCAAGCTGCTCGGGCAGCCTCGGCATCGCCATCAGCGAAGCAGTCGAGATGGCTGTCAAAGGCCAGAAAACGAAGTACGCGCTGGGCAGCGTGCTAAACCACGTCATGCTCCACCAGACCGTCATCGGCCTGGAAACCCAGAAGCAGCTGGAAAAGATCGACGAGAAGCCGGATATGCTGATCGCCTGCGTCGGCGGCGGCAGCAACTTTGCCGGGTTCACCTTCCCGTTCATCCACGACCAGAAGAAGGGCAAGTGTGATGCGAAGTTCATCGCCGTCGAGCCCGACAGCGTACCCTCGTTGACAGGCACACAGAGCGGCCAGTCCACGTATGATTACGACTTCGGCGACACCGCAGGCATGACCCCGATGCTCAAGATGCACAGCCTGGGCCACAACTTCATGCCACAGGCAATCCACGCCGGCGGCCTGAGATACCACGGCATGTCACCCCAGGTGTCACTGCTGTACAAGAACAAGGTCATCGAGGCCGAAGCCTTGTCCCAGGACGAGACGTTCAGGGCAGGCAAACTGTTCGCAGAGACCGAAGGCATCATCGCGGCACCCGAATCCTGCCACGCCATCGCCTCGGCGATCAACCACGCCAGGGCAGCGAAGAAGACCGGCGAGAAAAAGGTTATTGTGTTCAATCTCAGTGGCCACGGGCTGCTGGACCTGCAGAATTATGCAGATATGCTGGGATTCTAGGGTTTTTACCCGGATTCCCGGCTAATTCTTTTTTAAAAACTGCTACTTTGCACCCCGATATACATAAGATAATAACCAAAACACGATCGCTGTGCGTAAGATGAAACAGTGTAAAGAGGTTGGGGAGTTCCCAGAGGTTGGAGGTTTGTGAGTGCCAGGGAGATCGCAGAGACTTTTTTCAGGTGGAGGTCATGGAGGTACGGAGGTCCGAGAGGAGGAAGGTGAGGGGCCGGAGATCAAAGAGGTGAAAATAATAACAATATCCTAATTCAGGTGATACGGTTATAAGGCAAGTAACCGGTTCCAGATATTACCCGCTAATCAAATAAGTTCTCCCGGACCTCCCGCTCCTCACCTTCCTCCTCTCTGATCTCTGGACCTCTCAGACCTCCGCCTGAGAAAAATCTCTGCGATCTCCTGGGCACTCCCAGACCTCAAACCTCCCGGGCCTCAAGTGAACGTAAATCCAAAAACCGGGGGCGAGGAGGTATCCGAGGCACCTATAGACAGCTATTTTCCCCATACGATCCTGAAGAGAACTGAAAACTACCTATAGATTGTACGAAGGCCGATTTTTACCGATACTATCTCAAAAAAGAGCAGTAAAAAACCGGATTTAGTTTTTCCATTTATTGTGCCCATATGGGCACGGAGATAATCATGTCAGCGATGCAGACAGAGCAGCCGAGAGCGTCGGCAGCAATTACGATGAAGGCAGTGAGAATGCACGGATTCGGAGGCCCGGAGGTTTTGAAGTACAAGGACGTACCAAAACCCGAAGTAAAGGTAGGAGAAGTCCTAGTCCGTATTAAGGCAGCAGGAGTGAATCCCATCGACTGGAAAGTTCGCTCGGGGTACATGAAGGAGTTGTTCAAGGACAGGCTCCCGATGATCCTCGGGGTAGACATGGCGGGAGTAGTCGAAGAGGCCGGGACTGGTGTTACGGATTTTAAGCCAGGTGACGCTGTCTATGGTTTTCTGGGCTCGTTAAAAGGCGGCACCTATGCCGAATTTGTGGCAGCGGACGCGTCAAGTCTGTCGCCCAAGCCTGAATCCCTCGACTTTATCCAGGCAGCGGCTCTCCCGCTCGTCTCACTGGTAGGCTGGCAAACGCTCTTTGATATCGCTGGACTGGAAAAGGGTCAGACAGTACTCATTCACGGCGCCTCAGGAGGAGTCGGTCACATTGCGGCCCAGCTGGCCAAATGGAAGGGAGCAAAGGTGGTGGGTACAGCTTCCGCCCGGAATCTGGATTTCTTGAGAGAGATCGGCGTAGACATGGTGATCGACTACCAGAAGACCCGGTTCGAGGAAATGCTGCGGAACGTAGACGTAGTGCTCGACACCCAGGCAGGCGATACCCAGCAGCGTTCGTATAAAGTCCTGAAAAAGGGAGGCGTTCTGGTCTCCACGCTGGGCATCGATAATCCGGCCGAGGCGGAGAAATATGGAGTCAAGGCGACCGGTTTCATGGCACATCCTGATGGAGATGAGCTCAGGCAGATCGCTAACCTGATCGACGAGGGAAGAATTAAACTGGCGGTTACCCAGGTGCTTCCTTTAAAAGATGCGGCAAAAGCGCATGAGCTGAGTCAGACGGGGCATGTGAGAGGTAAGATTGTTTTAAAAATGAGCGAGTAATACCCTGATTAAGGGGCGCTTTAGAGCACGCCCATTTTCTTCAGGTGCTCCACCGCCGCCGGGGTAGCGACCCTTCCCCGTGGAGTCCGGTTAATGAACCCGATCTGGATCAGGTAAGGCTCATAGACATCTTCGATAGTATCTGTCTCTTCACTCACGCTCACAGCCAGTGTCTCCGCACCGACCGGGCCACCGCTGTAATCCTTAATAATAGTTTTTAGGATCCTCCGGTCCATGGCGTCCAGGCCGAGGAAATCGACATCCAGCTTATCGAGAGACTTTTTGGCAATGGCTTCGTCGATGACCGTCTTCTTTTCTACATGGGCAAAATCTCTCACTCTGCGGAGCAGCCTGTTAGCAATTCTGGGAGTACCCCGGGAGCGGGCGGCAATTTCCATTGAGCCCTCAGGCGTGATTTCCATGTTTAGGATCTTCGCGGTTCTATCGATAATTGTCTTCAAGTCCTCTGGCGTGTAGAACTCGAAGCGCAGGGACATGCCGAACCGGTCCCGAAGTGGTGGGGTCAGCAGGCCGGCCCGGGTGGTCGCGCCGACCAGGGTGAACCTTGGAAGTTCCAGCCGGATGGAACGGGCGCTGGGACCTTTGCCGATGATGATGTCGATCTCGAAGTCTTCCATGGCGGAGTACAGGATTTCCTCTACCACGTGGCTCAGGCGGTGGATCTCGTCGATGAAGAGCACGTCGCCTTCCTTGAGATTTGTAAGAATGGCGGCAAGATCGCCGGCTCTTTCGATGGCCGGCCCGGAAGTGATGCGGATGTTTGCGCCCATCTCTCTTGCGATGATGTTGGCTAAGGTCGTCTTGCCCAGCCCGGGTGGCCCGTAGAGGAGGACGTGATCGAGGGATTCGCTGCGCATTTTCGCCGCATCGAGGAAGACCCGCAGGTTCTCCTTGATCTTCCGCTGCCCGATGAAATCCTCGAGGGTCTTCGGCCGGATCCCTTCGAAGGCTTTTTCTTCGCTATCGCCGTCGATCTCCTTCGGGGAGACCACGCGTTCCTCTTCAATTTCCGGTTCTTCGTCAACGTTGATCATGAGTACCTAAGCCAGACTTACACGTTATTTCGCAGCGTACCTCAGAGATGCCACTACGAGTTCGTTTACATGGGGAAGCGCGGTAAAGCCCTCTCTAGCCCTGGCCACGGCGTCCGACGAGACCTGCCGGCTGTAGCCAAGCGCCACCAGTGCGTCGACTGCATCGGCGGAGGTCATATCACCCTGCACAGGTTTTCTGGCATGCTGGAGTATCCGTAGTTTAGCCACTTTTTCTTTCAGCTCCAGTATCAGCCGCTGGGCAGTCTTTTTTCCTACGCCATTCATACTGGTCAGCTTTTTCAGGTCTTCGGTCACGATGGCCTCAGCGATCTCCCCGACCGAGGCGCTGGACATGATACCGAGGCCCACTTTGGGCCCGATACCCGATACGGTCAGTAGCAGCCGGAAGAAATCCCGGTCCTGCAGGCTGGCGAACCCGTACAGCGACGTCCCGTCCTCTTCTCTGAAGTTAGAGTGAATGTAAAGCTTGCAGTTGTCTCCCTCGGGAGGGAGTTGCTCCAGGATAGGTGTCGGCACGTGTACTTCGTACCCTATGCCACCTGCGTCGATCACCACGACTTCTTCAGACCGGAAATCAACTTTGCCTTCGATGTGTGCTATCATGTCCTGCTTTCTCCATCTCTGCCGAGTTGGCGTGGCAGATCGCCACTGCCAGCGCATCCGCGGTATCGTCGGGCTTCGGTATTTCCTTGAGGGCCAGCAGGCGTGTCACCATTTCCTGCACCTGCTGCTTGCTCGCCCGGCCATAGCCAGTCACCGCCTGTTTTACCTGCAGCGGAGTGTATTCCGCCACTTCCAGCCCGGCGTTTACTGCGGCGAGGATGATTACGCCCCGGGCCTGGCTGACAACGATGGCCGTCTTGACGTTCTGGTTGAAAAACAACTCCTCGACGGCCACTACGTCGGGCTGATATCCGTTTATGATTGTAGACATGTCATCGTATAAAATCTTTAGGCGATCAGGGATCGGGATGCCGCTTTCCGTAGAGACGTGACCGTACTTCCCGGCCTTGAGACCGTTTTTCCCCGTCTCGACTATGCCGAATCCTGCCAGTGCAATGCCTGGGTCAACTCCTAGTATTCTCATATTTATCTTAAAATAAACTTTCTACGCTCATATTTTTCAGATATAGACTCTCAACCGGCAAATATATTATCGTAATAGGCGTTATTGATCACTAATACGTTTGTATCAGCAAACAGTTGTGGTTCACCCCCATAGGTGATAATGTTTGCTGTCAGGCAATAACGCTGGATCACATATGAGATTTTATACCAGGAAGGCACCCCGCAAGAAAGCGGACATACTCATCGATAAGCTAGCTTCGGGCAAGTGCGACGATCTGGTGGTCAGCGAGCTGAAAGTAGCCGTGGACGAGGAATCCGATCCGGAAGAGCTGCAACGCATCACCGGGGCTGTCCTGGACATAGTCATGAACTCTTCTAATAATAATGCAGTAGCATATGCGTTGAAATCGCTCATGATGTATCTGCCGATGGGAGAGGACATCGAAAGTGCGCTGGATAACCGGGCGCTAATACTGGTCGAAGACAAATCGATGGCTTCCAATAAACAGTTGATCGAAGCGATTTCACTGTACGTTTATCATAGGACATCGGACAACACAGACACGTCGAGGCCCTTTATCCCTGCACTACTCCCGTTCCTCGAAGAGTGCAGCGGCGCGGCTGCAGCCATTTCCTACGAAGTGCTCATTTACGTGGCAGCCGAACGGCCGGAATTCTTTGAGCAACACACGGCACTCCTGACCAAAGAGCTGGGCAGTATCAATAATGCCACCAGGGTCTACTCTGCTCGTATTATTACCCAGCTTGCTAAAACTCACCCTGAGTACATGGCAGAGGCGGAAAAGACGCTTCTACACCTGTCGACGTTTTACCCCGATGCCGAAGTGAAAAGTGCGGCGGCAGAGGCGTACCAGACCATTAGAAAAAACCAGACACAGCACCAGCAGGAGCCGGATGTTGCGCCTCAGCTTAGATCTGATTCGACCGGCGGGTTTGCTGACATTATGAGGCGAAAGGCTTCGGACACGGATAAAAAGCTGGGAACCGAAAGCCGTATCGACAACCGTCTGCTCTCGCTGGCGGCAAACTTTGCCCGAAAATCAGACATGCGCAACGGCCAGACACGGGTAAAAGCCGAGTCCCGGGTAGATAACACCGACAGCGAAGCCATGGATAAGATCATGGACGACTTCTCGGAAATTGCAGGAGTCATCACAGGCAACCAGGACGATGAGCCAGGTAGCGGAGAAGTCAGACCTGCCGAAGAAAAAATATCCCGGGAAGAGGCTGAGCTACGGGACATGGTAGCACAGGTGAAAATAGACTTCTCAGAGTCTGCCGAAAGCCTGCTGGATTCCCTTGGCATGAAGCACCTGCACAGAGATCAGCTGTACAAAGTACAGGAGGCCTACGCAGGCAAAGACTCGAAGACTGCGGTGCCCCTTCACCAGGATACTGCCGAAAAAAGCGCAGGTATCGAAAGCCACGTGACGCAGGGTCAGGTCGTCGGAGAACCGCAGGTTATCCGCGAGACAAATGGGCAAACTATGCCGGCAGAAATGGCAGATAGCAGACCTAAAGTCGAGGAAGTCGGCCCACGCAGAGCCGAAAAAAGCAACTTAGATCATCATAAGTTCATCGATTCAATTGAGAAAATGATCTCGGAAACCGACATCAATGCATATGTGGAAGACCCGATAACGATAGAACCGCAGATGTCGACCCCGGTAGAGCCCCTGGAATCAGCAGTCGCATTGACGACAGAGACGATTGAGGATAACTTCACGGAAAATATGGATAACAAACTGATGGAACCGGTGCAGAACGATACAGACGATAAGCCCGATCAGCCCGAAAAAGTAATCCCCAGCATGATGTCAAAAGCTATCAAGGCACCGGTGATACCGGAAGGTGTCAGAATTTCAGCCGTGAAATTCAAAACGCTTGACATGAGCAAGAAACAGCCCCCGGCAAAGATCTCTATAAAACCGCACATTAAGCCCCTCAACCGTACGCCGAGAGATATCAACAAGATAGCCCAGCAACGCTCGCAGACATCTGCCACGGTGCAGCCTGATGAAGGGAACACATTGAACGATGCAAAAGCGGATATCGAACTGCAAAATGCGGCAGCCACCCAGCCAAAAACAGAGAACTCTACCGCTGACACGCCAGTTTGCCCATCGTGTAACGAAAAGATCGTCGGAGACTCGCAGTTCTGTCTGAAGTGCGGTGCCGACCTAAAATCGCAAAAAATCAGATGCACCCGGTGCAGCCAGATCAACACCCGGGAAACATCAAGTTGCGTCCGATGCGGTGCACGGATGATGAAGAGCCAGGTTAAGCAACCTGATATGCTCTAAATTTTTTTTATTTTCTCAGCACTAAAACCGCCAGAGCGCCAACGAGAGAGATCAACGCCACCACCGCACTCATTCCAGGGATTGGCAATCCCGATGCCGGCGTTGCGGATGGCGAAGTAGACTCGGTCGGAGAAGGAGCTGGGGTAACCACAGGCGTCGAGGTAGGCGTCGGCAGGATTAAGCCCGGGAAGACGTAGTCCGGGAACGCCACGTTAGCGGTATAGGTGCCCACATTCATGTACACCATCGCAAAGTAGACGTGGCCATCCTTCTCGGCCGTCAGGTTATATACACCGACGGGTACCCGGGAGAACGTGTACGTACCGATGGCTGCCGTGCTGCCGTCGTTGGTCAGCTGGGGATTATCAGGAGTATTGATGATACCGACATTAGCAGTACCGTTCCAGACCCACAGGGTTACCTTCGCATCGGGTACTCCGTTCTTGTTCTTATCAGTGACCACGCCCGAGACTGTGCCCCAGCCGACGACGTGTACCGTGCAGGTATCCCTGACTTCGTGACTATAGGAGATCTTTGAGCTTGCAGTGATATTCACGATGCCTTTGGTATTATTGGAGATGAGCAGAATCTTGGCTTGCCCGTGCGAGTCGCTCGGCCGGGTACGGTCCATGGGTTCCAGAACTGCGACCGAATCGTTGTCAGAGGTAAACGTGACTGGTATGTCGGAACGATTGTAAGGCTTACCATTGTAGAATAGCTGAGCGGTTACGACAGATACGTGGGCAGAAGAACCATAGTAAGAATCGTAAGCGGAGTAATTGATATCAGTAGCATCTGCGATGGTTATTCCGTTGCTACCGGCTAGCTGTACAACCGGGGAGACATTGATCAGCTCGGTGCCTGACGGCGTAAGGTTCTCCTGAGACGAGTTCTGAGCCATCCCGGTTACCGGGATCGCAAGCAGTACCAGCAGGATAGCCAGCCAGCCAGATAATACGCCGAATCGGGACATATATCCCAATTGATCGTAGGCCACACCTAAATATTTTCCTCTCTGCATTTTCCACGTGAACTGTGATGATCTATAGGATCATACACATAGGATGAAAAGCCGGCGGGAATTTTATCAGAACCATATTTATACCTGTCTGGGCAACTTTCTAATGTCCAGGGCATATCCTGCCCCGGTAAAAGCCCCAAGGGCACGGTGATGCACATGATGAAAGCGGAACCCGGAAAGACCGAAGACCTTTTTAAACAGATCAACTATCCGAAAAACCCGGACGGTATGACCGACCTGGAGAAGAAACACTGGCCGAGGATCGAGTGCCCGGATATGGTAGAGCCTGGCAAGCCCTTTGACGTGACAATCAACATCGGCGTAGGCATCGACCACCCGAGCGAACTAGCCCACTTTATCGAGTGGATCGAGCTTAACAGGGGCGACCTGGGCACAACCCGAGCGTACTTTCAGCCCAAGTACTCGTACCCGCGTGTCACTTTTCGGATAGCCATTGATCAGGACACAATGCTGATCGCCAGAGAATCATGCAACCTGCATGGCATATGGGAGAACAAGAAGCAGGTTAAAATAAAGTGAATGCCGCCAGGGCAGGGGTATTGCTCCTGCCCGTAAACCAGCGGCCTTAAGCATACTTAGGGCCTAAGTATACTTAGGGCCTAAGCCAGATTATTTGATCGACACGATTTTTATAATGTCATTATTCGCCAGATCGTATTTCTCCCCCAGCCTCATCTTGGTCCGGGCGTTGACGGCGAACAGGAACGAGTCGCCGATCTGGGTATGGACTTTGTATGCGAGGTCTTTTGCCGTCGAGCCCTTCTTGATCAGGAATGCATCAGGAAAGACGACGCCGTCCTTGTTGGTGAAGTGCGTTTCATCTTCGACCGGGTAAACCACGATATACTCAAGCAGGCTATAAACAACGGTATTCAGGCATTGCTGGATGCCAGTGCCGCCGTTTTTCACCAGGAAGTCCCGCATCTTTTCGAGGGCTGCCTTCTGCGGAGCGCTAAGCTTGGCAGGATCCTTGATAGTCAAGTCCTTATCCCCCGGCAGATACTCGATGAAGTTATTCTTGGCAGCCATCCGCAAGGCAAGCTCGATACCTGCGCTGCACGGGATAACCTTGTAGCCCTGCTGTTCAAGGCTTTTAAGCCGCTCGAGGTTTTCCGGAGGAGCTATGTCCGCCTTGTTCGCCGCGATGATCATGGGCTTGCTCACCTTACGGAGCATGTCCGACAACCCCACCATGTCCTCTTCATTCCAGTTGACAATAGCCTTGTTGTCCAGCCCGATCTCGTGGATAGCCTGCCGGGCCATGATATCGGTGATGCCCAGGCCCGTGAACTGCTCAGCCACCGCATCTTCTACCCTGACACCGCCAGAGCCTGACTTTTTTGCCAGCTTCATCCAGTTGGTGCTCAGGATACCGTACATCCACATGGTGATCTCGTTTTCAAGGAACTTAATGTCCTCCATAGGGTCGTGGGAACCCACCGGGACAATGTTTCCCTCCATGTCAGTACCACCCGAAGCGTCAACCACGTGGATAATGGCTTCAGCCTGGCGCATGTCGTCAAGGAACTTGTTCCCAAGCCCTTTTCCCTTGTAAGCATCCGGCACCAGCCCGGCCACGTCAAGGAGCTCGACTGCAATGAAGCGCTCGCCGTCCTGACACTTTGTGCACTCAACTTTCATTTCTGCCGACGCGCAGCGTGTCCTCACATAGGATACGCCATGGTTCGGCTTGATAGTAGTAAAGGGATAATTGGCGATCTCCACGTCGGCCAGCGTGGCGGACTTGAAGAACGACGATTTCCCCGCATTCGGCTTTCCGGCCAGTGCGATAAGAATGGTCATAGTAAACAACTTCTTCTAACGAATAAGATATGCAGCACGAATCTTATTTATTATTTGCCTTCGGCAATCGTTTACAGTATCCTAAGATAAAGAATATAAAGAGTCAGCACTTATATTTCCCACGATCCCTTTGAAAGCAGTTCGACTGGTAGTGATTTGTGCGGTTTTAGCGATGATGGCCGGTGTAGCTGTGGGAGGGTCTGCATTACCGCCTGCCCCAGACTATTTCTCCACATTTTCGACAGACCATTTCTATGTGAAGTATAACCCGTCGGGAAAGATTCCACTGACCAAAACCATTGATGAATCGACGGGAGCACACGGGAAAGTGGACGCGTTCTTCTACGGTTATCACAATAAGACAACCCTGGTAGTCGCCGAAAGTAACAACGAGTTCAGGTTCATCACCGGCATTGGGGATATTCCGGAAAACGCGACCGCACTGGACTTTAACGACGGAGCAAGGGGAATCGTAGCGATCAAATCCCCAGAGCTACTACCCAACTACAAACAGATTTTGACCTACCACATGGCCCGAATCATGGAGAGGACCATCCTTGTGGTCTATCACAGCCCTCCCCAGTGGTTCCAGGATGGCCTGGCCGCCTACGTGGCATCGGACATCACAGATAAGCAGAGAGTACAGGCTGAGGAGTACGCCAGGACCGATCGGTGGATGACCCTCTCAGAGCTGGAATCCGTTTACGATAACATGACTGTGTATAACGAAGGCTCACCTGAGACAAAAGCTGCCCGAACCCAGGCCTTCCTGCTTATAGAGTACGTGGGCAGTACATACGGCAACCGCACTCTAGTCAATATACTAGATGATTTTGGATACGTGGGTGACATTAATAAGTCGTTCCTCAACCGCACAAGCCAGATACCGGAGAAATTCAACCAGGACACAAAAAACCTATTGATCGGCCCCGTATTGACCCCAATTCCCACACCGAAAGTTGAGGAAAAAGAGTATGTTTCGGGCTACGTCCGTGACGGCGCAGGAAACCCGATCACCGGGAACCAGATCACCTTTACCGGAGACGACACGAATACGTCCGTCGTGACTGACAAGTCAGGCTATTATGCAGCAGAAGTATCCTTCGGCCTCCTGAACGTAAACATGAAGGGAGCCGACTTTGAATATAACAACACTATCCCGGTTAACTACGGAGAGAACAAGGTGTTCAACATCACCATTTCAGGGTTGAATGTGAACCAGGAGACCCAGCCACTATTGCCCACGGTACAACTCCCTGCAGTACCGTCAGTAAGCCTGAATACAAGCCTGACCGGCATCGCCATCCTACTGGCCAACATCGTGGCCGGTATCGTGATTGTATGGGTGCTACGACGTAACTGGGTTTGAGTACCCAATAAAGTTTAAATAGTATGTACTGCGTATAAGGCTACGCTGTGACAGTGCACATTCGTGCAATGTCGAAGCTTCGTTTGCAGGAGTTGCCAAGTCAGGTCAAAGGCGCAAGGTTCAGGGCCTTGTCTCGAAGGGGTTCGCCGGTTCGAATCCGGCCTCCTGCACTAAGTGTTTTGAAGGGGCTCCCGGGGAACTTTTACAAAAGTTCCCCTGGGTCTCGACACCAAAACAAGCCCGAAGGGCACTTTTTAAGCGATGTTTTTGCGGGGTCGCGAGGGGGGCTTTTTACAAAAAGCCCCCCTGACACCACACAGAGATAACTTCCAAGTAATAAGTTCCTCAATAAACTCTTAATTAAAAGCCCTCGGAGCACTTTTTCCCTATTTTTCTCCCGCAAATCCTTCCGGAACCCGTGGGTTAAAAAATAACACGTTACCCGTCCTGTACACGCTTTGTCAGGCGCGGTTTTTAAACCCAAAGCCGCTCTATACAAGCGCAGGTTGCTGGCACGGGAGGAGCGACTCGACTCAGAAATTCTACCGTTTGAATTTCTTTGATACGCCATCCTTTTTCAACTGTAAAACGTGTTTGTAATTCATCAAGTGAAATTTGGCGTGGTACGTTAGGTACTGGAAATTCGATTGCAAACTCATGCAAATAATAACAACCATGTGGTTTCAAGATTGAGGCAACTTCATCGATTAATTGCTCGCATTGGTCTGGATTAAATAAATGATAGAAGCCCGAATCAAAAACCGCTCCGAATTTTTCTTGAAGTAAGGAGGGCTTTAGAGCGTCAGCCACTTGGAAACTTAATGATAGAGCAGTCTCACTGGGAAGAGCGGCAACTTTGTCCTGGGCGTTCTTGATGGCAGATTCGACAAAATCAATCCCGACAACTTGATGCCCCAACTTTGCTAAATAAATCGCAAGGTCGCCAGAGCCGCAGCCAAGATCTAAAATTGGATTTATGGGCGGATATTTTTCGATGAGAGCAGCCATAGCTGGCTGAGGTGCGCCAATATCCCAAGGCGCAATATTCTGGTACACGGAATTGAAAAATATGAGCGGGTCAGAACCAAATCTACTCACGATAAATCTCCAGATGGTTTTGTTGTGTATGCAAATAATATATGTTTAGCTGTGTGTAGCCCTAATAGCTGATATATCCTTTGCAGCCTAAACACCCTAAAACATATGGGGAGAAGGCGGCAGCAGATAAAATTCCCCAGATGTTCTTTGATGGTGAAAACAACCCCATCTGACGATAACATACGGCCTGGGCTTCGGTGAGAACACGCGATAAAACCAGGATTTCTACAGAGCGAAAAAATATTATTTCTGATATCTGCATACCAGACCCGCCCCAATGGTCACCGCAAACAGCGCCATCAGAAGCTCAAACCCGGGTATAGGCAATCCTGCCCCAGTTGTGGTCGGCGTTGGCTCTGATGTATCAGTCCTGGGAGTTGCATCCGCGAATGGCGTGATCTCAACGGGCCTGTGGTCCAGGGCAATGTTCTCATCGATGGTTGTCCCGGGCTCAACCTGGAAAACCAGTGAGTATCCGTCTTTGTATCCACTCATGATAACCCTGACCTGGTAGGACGTGGTAAAATCGTTGAGCTGTTCAAACACATATATACCGTTACTATCGGTGGTGGTGGAATAGTAAACCTGGTCGGGATTTGTCGGGCTGACAATGCTGACACTGGCATCAGACATGGCTGCATTGGTGCCGACCTCGGTCACTTTACCCATTACGCTGCCATTTAGCTTTACCGATCCAGGTACGGGAGTAGCATCCCCGTTTTGTGTGATCTTGACATCCAGAAATATTTTTAAGCCGGAAGGTATAGCGAACGGCCCGGAATCTCCATCGGTAAAGCCTTCATGCATGGCAATGATCCGGTAAGCATTGCCTCCCCCGGTAGAGCTAATGCCGTTGAACCGGAACCTTCCGGTGTCATCAGTCTCCCCTGTAGCGTAGACCACCTTTGGGTCGGCTGCGTTGACAATTGCGACATAGACAAAAGGTACCGCATCGGTTGTGACGGTTTTATAGACGTGGCCGGTCACGCTTCCGGGGCTATCCCCGGGCGGCGTGGGGGGGAATTCTTTGTTCGCTTTCGGATATGCTGCGGTCACCAGCCCTGATGAAAATAATATACTTACTGTTAGTACCACTGCAAGGACAATCATCAACCGATTAAATGACATGGCTAGTACTGTGGGATTGGTATATTTAAACTTTTTATCACAATCGCGTGATCTGAGATATACCTGACAGATTTATTGCCATGTCCGGATATAATCAGTGATTCGAACTCATTAATATCGAACGGTATACCGGATCCCGGCAATTTGTCAGGAAGTCCCCATGACAGATATCGTGCTTATCCAGCAATGCCAGTGGCACTGGCGATGAGCCATAGGTATCCTGCAATACCATGTGCAGGAACTGGCCGGTTGCCAGAGGATCGATGCCGACAATGGGAGCCCCGCTGCCGGCAATTTCTCGGACAGAGTCGGTGAGTATGTTTTGATTAGCCTCGACAAGCCGGATCAACTCCCGGACATTTTCGTCGTTTGTGTCGGATATTTTCAACGCGCTAAGCTCTGCAAGTAGTTTCATTTTTCCGGGATTATCCCGTCGGAAAGATGCCTCCGCCTTGCATGATGCACGCACCTTCCTGAATCCCCTGAGGCCGGTGACGTGGCTTTCGATCGTCTGGTTCAGCGACCGCACGATCCGGGCCGCCAAGGCCGCGCAGAGCGACTCTTTGCTCTTGAAATACTGGCATAAAGTACTCCGGGCAATACCGGATTCACGTGCCACGCCCCCGAGGGTCATGAATTCCAGGCTTTTCTCACAGATCAAGCGCTCAGCAGCTTCAAGGATAGCGTCCCGCGTCTTGTCCTCGTGTTTCTCCGTCCATCCGCTCATGGCTACAGCTTCCTCGCACACAGGTGCGATATAGTCACCCCATTGGGGCCATTGTATATCAACTTTAACGTAATCGCCTGACAACAAACGTTATGCCGGTTAGGGAACCAGTATCATTACGATACCTATGGGCAGGCGAAAGTGTACCGGACAGCCGGGTTGTAAAGGTAACGCGGGGACCGAGACGAGTGCCTTTGGGGCCCCTGGCAGGGTCAGCCACGACTCGTCCAGATTCTATGGCGGCCGCCTTTACGATGGGTCCAGGGTGGTGGAAAATGTGGCGGATAGCGAAAATCCTTTGCCCCCGGACAGGCTGGATAAGATCTTTTGCGGTTCCAGTGAACGGATGGAAGAGCTACCGGATAACAGCATCAACCTGATGGTCACCTCCCCGCCATACAATGTAGGTAAAGAATACGACGAAGACCTTACGATGCAGGAGTACAAGGACTTCTTGACCCAGGTATGGAAGGAGACTTACCGGGTGCTAGTACCCGGAGGCCGTGCCTGTGTCAACGTGGCAAACCTGGGCCGCAAGCCATACCTGCCGCTGAGCTCGTTTATCAATAAGGACATGCTGGATCTAGGATTCCTGATGAGAGGGGAGATCATCTGGAACAAAGCCTCTTCAGCCAGTCCGTCGACCGCCTGGGGAAGCTGGCTGTCGGCGAGTAATCCAACCTTAAGAGATGTGCATGAATATATCCTGGTATTTTCAAAGGAATCATTTTCCAGGCCCGGAAAGGGAAAAGGTAAAAACAAGGACAAGGACAGGAACAAGAGATCGACGATCAGCCGGGACGAGTTTCTGGAGTACACCAAAAGCGTCTGGACGTTCGGTGCCGAGTCAGCTAAAAAGATCGGCCACCCTGCGCCGTTTCCTGCCGAACTCCCGAAGCGATGCATCAAACTGTACACATTTGAGGGAGATGTCGTTCTCGACCCATTCATGGGCAGTGGTACTACCGCAGTGGCAGCCCTAGAATGTGGCCGGCACTTCGTCGGGTACGAGATCGATACCGAGTATGTTGTGAAGGCAGAAGCCCGGATCAGTGACTACAGAGATCGGAAGATGCAAGATAAGAAGTGAGATTTACTGCTATGGTCGGTTCTAGCCCCACAGCATCACCGAGGCTGTGAATACTTCCCTTTGATCTCGGCGATGACCAGAAAGTTCGCAGTGTCTGCCATAGCTGTGATCTCCGAGCCGATTAATTCAGGCCACGCAGCGCAAACTTCACTGCAGTTGAGACCTTTTCGCATGGCCAGTTCCCGGATCGACTGCAAGGTTTCTTCAGAGCCCTCCACTGCAGGTATGATTACCCTATCCAGGTCACGCTGGAAATATGCGCTCATGTCCGGATACCGGTGGCATAGGAAGGTAAAAAACTGTACGGCAGTCATGAGGCTATCGTCATACAGGAGGTTGCAGGCCACTTCAGTCCTCCAGACTCTTGAGCTCCAGCAGATACAAGAAGTCCTCAGACCTCAGGTACTTGATCGCGATGGTGACGGGGTTCTTGTCCTCGCCATACTCGTAGCCCGGGAAAATTTTTCCGCCGTCCATTTTGAACATGCCGGATGACAACATTTCATCCAGGGCCCCGTCTTCAAGGCATTCTTTGTGGAAGCCCCAGTTGACAAAAGGAAAGTGCTTTTCACGGTAGAATGGCACCAGATCATCACGTTTGATGGCACGGTCACAGATCAGGCACCGCACCTTCGGGAGGTACCTGTCGCTGTTGAGAAAAACACTATCGCTCACGACAGAGATCTGACCATCTTCGGTGAGCTCGTTCAGAACCGCCATCGCCCCGTCCCGGTCGCCGCCGATGAGCCCCAGCACTTCATCCAGATCGGCAATATGCCCTTTTCGGCCGGAGATGAAGTCCACGACTTGCTGTTTTAACGCTTCGACATCGACGGCGCCGGCATCGACAACACCTGTGTTGACGACCCCTGGGTCGTCGACCCCTGGGTCGTAATCATCTGCCATGTGAGATCGCACTCGTCAGTTGCCGAAAGCCACACTCTCGTCAGCATCCGAATCGTTGACGCCGATGTCGTAGATCGTATAGTTCGCACCTGTCAGCTTACCGACTACCTCTTCCCGCACTTCCCGGGCATCCTCATCGTCGATACAGGTAATCGTCCCGTCGATCACCTGGCGACGGTTACAAACATCATAGTAGATCTCGTTTACCTCGATCTCGATCTGGCCGATCGAGAGGCGGACTTCGCTATGGAACGCTTCCATTTCTGTGGTAAACCCCATAAGGTCGCCGAAGATCTCCCCGGTGCCTGCGATCTGGAACTTTAAGACGATGTCTGTCAACATAGCACAGGTTATTATGCGCTCATCGATAAAGCGTTTTTCTAGGGCCCTTCGGGCCT
Organism: uncultured Methanocella sp.; assembly: GCA_964548585.1. GTDB lineage: Archaea > Halobacteriota > Methanocellia > Methanocellales > Methanocellaceae > Methanocella_A. The sequence goes on from CAZJRS010000042.1 coordinate 29,421, forward strand.
CAGTATCCAGGCAGCCAAATATTTGCAGTCAAGGACGGCTTCGGAATCCAAAGCAAGATTTATGTAGATATGATCAGATCATACGACGGAGACGGAAAAAGTTGAAAATAAGATTTTCCAATCGCATCGGCTTACTATCCCTGCTGGGCGTGATTGCAGGGGCAATCCTCGCCGGCTTAACTTACCCGGCAAACCCCTATCTGGCAGCTATCTTCGTTGTTGTGGCTATCGCTTCGTTCGTGGTTTTCTGTATATACCTGTACAACTTTGTCTTCTACAGCCCGGTTTTAGAGTTGCCCGAGGAAGAGACAGACGAGGATAAAGAATAACTCCTGCCAAAAGTGCTCGTCAACGCACACCGTTTTTTCCAATCGGTGATGGCCACGATCTCATCGATCTGCGGCCAGCACAACATCTACTGCTACCACCCCGGGAATACCAGCGTATTTTTTATTGCCACATCAGCAAACTACGTTTTTCGGCGAAAAATCAAACGTGGAGAAGTACAGCGAAGAGCGGCAAGGCCATGACCATATTGACCCCGATGCCAGACAGTACTGC
>CAZJRS010000043.1:0-27562 GCA_964548585.1 uncultured Methanocella sp.
GAGACCCAGGGGGACTTTTGAAAAAGTCCCCCGGGAGCCCCCTCAAAACTTTTTATGGACCCTGCGGGAATCGAACCCGCGGCATCTACGTTGCGAACGTAGCACTCTACCCCTGAGTTAAGAGCCCGAATTTGCAACTAGAGAATACACTTGTTGTATAAATACTATTCGCGAGCAAAAGCGAGTGTAAAAGGGTGACTGCCTGCAGGACACTGGCCCTCAGGCGTCATTTAATCTTAGAAAGACCTGCCTACGGATTCGACGCTTACGCCCTCGACACCCTCGACTTTGGAGAAGGCTTCTTCGACGGGCTCGGTTCCACCGGCTTCGTCGCTGACGACGACAACTGCCATGATAGCTTTTAGGCCGAACGCGATTGGCTTCAGTTCGAGGCTCTCAAGCTTTCCGCTGGCCGGCATAGCGGCCTTCAGGGCGTCCTTCAGCTTGTTTAAGTCACGATCAGCGCTGTCCGGCATGATCCGGAGAGACGCTATTACGGCTGCCATGGGGGCTCACGGCCCCTGGAAACCGCACTTCGGGCACACGTATGGGTTGGACTGCATCCTGCACTTTCCGCACCGGCCCATGTCTTCCCCGCATACGGGGCATCTGAATTTAGCGGCGCCATCGCCAGTCAGGTTGATCTGACACGAGACGCACTTGGTTACCTGTTTACCATCTGCCATGTTCATATCTCCTAGATAAATATGATGCGACTTGCGTATAGTACACACTCTATTATAAGCATTACTGTACTACTTTACCGTTTTTCCGAGAGCTTCTTGTACAGCCTGCCCTGGAACCCGTGGAACTTACAGTAGCCTTCCGCATCCTTCTGGTCCAGCGACTTGCCGTCGAATGACACCAGTTCTTCGCTGTACAGCGCCGTGGGGGATTCCCTGGCGACTACCATGCAGCTGCCTTTGTAAAGTTTTACCTTTACCGTTCCGTTCACCCTTTCCTGGGTGCGGTCGATGAACGCGTTGAGGTCGGCGTACAGCGGCTCGTCGACGAGGCCCATGTAGCCGAGCTCGGCCCACGTAGAGTCTACGGTTTCCTTGAACCGCAACTCCGCCCGGGTCAGGCAGAACTTTTCGAGGTCTTTGTGTGCGGTTAGCAATACGGTGGCTGCGGGGTGCTCGTAGTTTTCCCTTGCCTTCAGGCCCAGGACACGGTCTTCCATCATGTCGGTCCTGCCTACGCCGTGCTTGCCGGCCAGCTTTTGCAGTGCTAAGATCAGTGGGACGCCTTTCATAGTTTTACCGTTGAGCGATACGGGTACGCCCTGCTCAAAGCCGATCGAGACGACCTCAGGCTTATCCGGGGCCTTCACGGGGTCCTGGGTCCACTCGTAGATGTCCTCGGGGGGCATAAAGGCCGGGTCCTCCAGTTTACCGCCTTCGATGCTGCGGGACCAGATGTTCTCATCTACGCTCCAGGGCTTGGCCTTGGTGGCGGCGACGGGGATCTTGTGCTTCTTAGCATAATTGATCTCCCATTCTCTGGTGAGGTTCATGTCTCGCATCGGTGCGACGATTGGAAGGTCGGTCTGCCGGAAAACGGCCTCAAACCGAAGCTGATCGTTGCCTTTGCCGGTGCACCCGTGGCCGAAGGCATCAGCCTTCTCCTTACGGGCCACATCTACACATTTTTTCGCGATGAGGGGTCTCGCCATACTGGTGCCGATGACGTAGCCTTCATACATCGCGTTGGCCTTGATCATGGGAAAGATGTAGTCACGGACGAACTCGTCCTTCGCATCTATGGTGTAATGCTTATCAGAGATCAGCTTGGCTTTTTTCGTCGCGTTCTCAATCTCTTCGGGGGGCTGGCCCACATCTACGGTGACCGTGATCACTTTGTCAAAGCCATAGTTCTCCTTCAGCAGGGGTATACACACAGAGGTATCCAGGCCTCCGGAATAAGCTAAAACGACCTTCTTGACCATACTACTCCTCAGCACCGTAAATAATGTGGGAGAAGATAAAGCTTTGTACGGCTGTGGCTTCGCCACATTAGAGTAATGGATATGACGCAGAGCTGATACCAATGGCATGCATGCCCCGGATTTGGCATACTAATAAGTCGTACCATATAAAACGATTTCGCATGGAAGACGGTTTATGGAGCTTGATTTCATAAATATTTCATAAGAAATCCGAAGATGTCGGATATAAAACAAGCAATTATTGGCTCGAATCGATAACTATATATACTAACAGTGGTATTTAGCACCATCCGTGAAGCCTGAGGGTCAGTGCTTCCGGGCCATTTCCAAAATCCATACAACATACCAGCCAACTCCGAAAAACGGGAAACAAGGACCCCTACCCAAAATATACCGCAACCATATATTACCACAAGGAGATCGTATGAGGGCGACGGCTGATGTCCGGCCTGATTACGTACTCCTCGGGTACTGGCTCCATAAATGCAGGTGGATGCCTATTCTTACCCGCAGATGCTCGCAAGCTGGTCGTTGCTAAACTATCGACGACTAAACCTCCTCCCGGTGCTTGCGTCGTCCGCAAAAACGCCTAAACACGCAATCCACTGACACTCAAGTCCGCACGGACAATCATGTCCGTCATAATTATACCTCACCCCAGAACAGAAAAACGGACTTAGCCAATCTTCCACTGACTACAAACACGAGCCACCTGCAATGGAATAGCCAGTTTAAGGGATGGGAATTCTTTTTTATTTAAAGTTCTAAGGATACCGGACAGGTACAACGTTTATTCTTATCGTATAAAGTGTATTCAATCGGGTTATAAACACGAAGGGCAGGATTGCATGTTTCTCAATTTAACCCATACTTCTATTTAGCATTTGATTAACGAGCAAATTATTTATACTTAGAGACGCACAGTATGGTATGTCGCACAATTAGATGTGGGATACATAATAGTATTATCAAGAGTGATTACCAATGGCCGACATAATGGATCGGTTTGAGACCGAAGTGAAGAGAGGCGTGATTCAGGTAGCAGTCATGTGCCTCCTGGAAAAAGAGCTGTATGGCTACGACATCATCAAACACCTGAAAGATGTCGGCCTCCCGGTGGAAGAGGGCACATTATACCCGATACTGCGGAGACTTGACGATGAGAAGATCCTCACGAGCAGGTGGGAGACCAGCGGCCCGAGGCCAAGGAAGTATTACATAATAACGGAAAACGGCAGGAGTATCAGAGAAAGATTACTGGAATCGCTGAAGCTGGTTACCCAGGCGCTTGATACTCTGGAATCTCAGATGGCAGGTGATGTCTAGATGTACGATAAGCAAATTGACGATTATCTCAACAGAGTCACAAAGGACATGGGGTATCAACAGCGGGAAGATGTCAAGAAAGAGCTGCGGTCCCACATACTGGACAGCGCAGATGCCCTGGCCGCAGAAAGGAACATGGCAGTAGATGACGGGATCGTCCGGGAGGTCATTGCGAAGATGGGACCCGCGGACAAGATGGCAGCGGGGTATCCGGTGAAGAGCCGCAGCATCCTGGCGGACAGGATAATACTGGTCATCGGCGGCATCCTGGCCCTGATACTGGTACTGGTAGTCGTGTCTGCTGCGGTAGGCGCATGCGCGTTCCTGTCGCTGGCCCCGGTGCAGAACAGCGGTATCGGCTTCGTGACAGAGCAGAAGGAGTATAACTCCAGCCATGCAGCTGCCAGGAACATCTCCATCGACGTCAGTACATTCAACGGGGTCGTAGAGGTGCTTCCGGCGAGCGTCAATAACGTCGACGTCAAGGTCGTGGCGCACGCTCCCGAGGGGAAGCTCGACCAGATCAACGCCAACATCGGCATGAGCGGAAGCCAGGATAACCTGGACGTGAACGTGGAAGTCAGACGCCTCACGGGCAGCGTGATCACCACAGGCTTCGGCAACTACGGCGGTAACGTATACATATATGTCCCGAACGGCTCTGCCTACAACATGGACATCCAGACCTCGAACGGCATGGTCCACGTAGGCGACTTCAACGGAGAGAAGCTGAAGCTGGCCACCAGCAACAGCGGGATCACAGTAGACGGCGGCCAGTACAATAACATCGATGCCAGAACCAGCAACGGCAGGGTTTACGCGAAGTGCAATGCGACAAACGCCATCTTCGAGACCTCGAACAGCGCCATCGACCTGGATTCTCAGCAGACAACGGGCAGCCTCAGGGCTACCACGTCCAACGGCAGGATCTCCCTGGACCTCCCGGACACGGCGGGCTACTCCGTCGACGCTTCGACATCGAACGGCAGAATCACCCACAGCGCCATTCCTATGGCCTTGACCACGTACGAGAACAACCACATCGTGGGACATACTGACAGGATGCCTGATGAAGGCTTCTCGGTGTACCTGCGCACGTCTAACAGTGGGATAACGATCGAATAAGAAAGATTGGATAGAGCAGATAACGAAAGAAAGAACGAATGAAAAAAGAGAGTGAAGAAAATGAAAATAGACAAGATCATCATCGCGGTCCTGGCGCTCATCGCCATTCTTGTGGTGCTGCTAGCCTGCATTGGATTATGCAGCTTTTGCATGTTCGCCAACAACATCAAGACGACCAGTTTCAACAACCCCATCGAACACAGAGAAGACAAGACCATCCATGATGGAGCCGCCAGCGTCAGCATCGATGTAAACACGATCGGCGGCAATATCGAGATATCGGAGTCGACGACTGACAAGATCGAAGTGATCTATGACGTTTACGCCACGCAGGGTCGCCTGTACGACATCGTTACGGGGACGAACTATTCCATGGAAGGCGATACGCTGAAGATCAAGGCCACGGCAAAATTCCCTGACGACCCGAGCACATTGATCGGGATCAGAGGGGCTCACGTGCTTGTGAAAGTGCCTAGGAACGCCAGCTACAGCCTTAACCTGAAAACCATGGGCGGCAACGTCATTGTACCAGACATCCAGGGCAGCAGCCTGAAAGCAGAGACCATGGGCGGCAAAATTGACCTCAACGGCGTCAGCTACGACAGCGTCACGGCTAACACGGCGGGCGGCAACGTCAACGCTCAGTATAATGCCAGGACTGCAGTCTTCGAAACCATGGGCGGCAACATCGTCCTCGACGCAAAACAGAGTGCAGGCACAATCAACGCGAACACGGCCGGCGGCGACATCAGGGTCACTCTGCCCCAGGACACGCTATTCACCATTGACGCGTCAACAATGGGCGGAAGAGTAAACCACGGTTCCATCCATATGGATGCTACCGAAGAGGCCAGAACCAAGCTCATCGGCCCAACCGAAGGCGGAGCCGGTAACCTGAGCGTCAGCCTGAAAACCATGGGCGGCAACATCGAGATAAGCTATTAAGCTTATCTCTTAATTTTTTTTATTAAAAATCAGAATGGATCGGTCCGGTTCCGTCCCGGCACCGATCATCTACCCACAATGCGCTCAGGAGGTAATCGTGAACACTTGCGTTAGCGCTTCATGACATCGAGGTTGGAGTAGAGGGTAAACGAGTACACGAGGCAGACGATACAGCCCAGGGCACCCACAGTACCTAAGTAGCCGCCCAAGCCCAGGAGCGGTGACTGCGGAGATATTAGCAAGGCCGCAGATCCGATGAACAGAATCGTAGCCAGTGGCACTCTAATCCATGATATCATAACCGTTACTACCCCGGCCGTATATCCGGCCGACATATCATGATTATTGCAGGAAGTACAAAGCTTTTATCATTCCTTGACAGATTCTTTATCATGATTCCGGGTGATTTCGAAAAATATTCTAAGAGCCGGAGCAGTTTATAAAAAAAGCGTACCAATGTATATGTCGCCAGGCACGAGCATTGACAGGTGAACCGGGAGCTTTAAAAAGCTCCCGGCAAATCCTGAAAACTTTTAATTTAAGTTTTGTTTGTATCTATGACGGGCGCCACGGGCTTATCCATCGCCAGGTACTCGTTCAGCGACCTGATGGTCAGCTTGCGTCTTCCCATCGCATTGATGGCATCAGCCGAGGCTTTTGCCGCCTGCAGTGTGGTCGCGTAGGGAACTTCGTAGTCTACGGCAGCCCGCCGGATCTGGAAGCCGTCCATCCTAGCCTGTTTTGAGGTCGGGGTGTTGATGACCAGTTGAACTTTGCCTTCTCGCATCAGGTCGATGACGTTGGGGCTGCCCTCGGAGACCTTGAGTATATATTTTATGGGTATGCCACGGGACTCCAGGAAGTTTTTGGTGCCCTCGGTGCCGATCAGCTCCAGGCCGTTGTCGTGGAGGATCTTAGCGATGTGCACCATGGGTTCCTTGTCAGCGTCGCGGACGGACAGGAATACAGTGCCCTCCTGGGGCAGCGAGTTGAAGGCAGACAGCTCTGCCTTGAAGAACGCCCTGCCGTAGTCCAGGTCGATGCCCATGACTTCGCCGGTGGACTTCATCTCCGGGCCCAGCAGCGGGTCTGCTCCCGGCAGCTTGTCGAAGGGGAGGACGACTTCTTTGACAGAGACGTGCCTCGGCTTCGGCTCCTCTGTGCAGCCCATCTCCTTCAGCGAGCAGCCGATGATCGCCTTGGCGGCGATCTTGGCGAGCGGCATGCCGGTCGCCTTGCTGACGAACGGGATGGTCCGGGACGACCTCGGGTTCGCTTCGAGCACGAAGACCCTGCCGTCTTTGTAGGCCATCTGGATGTTGACGCAGCCGATCACTCGTATGGACAGTGCGATCTTCTTGACGATGGCCCTGACCTGGTCCTGCACGTCCTGGGACAGCGACTGGGGCGGGATCACACACGCGGAATCGCCGGAGTGAATGCCGGCTTCTTCGATGTGCTCCATGATCGCGCCGATGAGTACGTCTTTGCCGTCACTCACCGCGTCTACGTCGATCTCCGTGGCGTTCTCCAGGAAATCGTCGATGAGCACGGGGTGCTTGCGGCTGACTTTGACGGCTTCGGTCATGTACCGTTCGAGGTCAGTCTCGTCGTACACGACTTCCATCGCCCTGCCGCCAAGCACGTAAGACGGCCTTACAAGGATCGGATAGGTGATCCGGCGGGCGACCGTCTTGGCTTCCTCGATGGAGTAGGCGATGCCGCTGTCCGGCTGGAGGATGCCCTGCTCCTTCATCATGCGGCTCCACAGGTCCCGGTCTTCGGCGATGTTCATGTCGTCCGGGCTGGTGCCGATGATCACAGTGTTCAGGTCTTTCCTGCGGTTGAGCTCCATCTGCAGGGGTATGGCCATGTTGACCGAGGTCTGGCCGCCGAACTGGACCATGACACCGTAGGGCCTTTCCTTCTCGATGATGTTCATCACGTGCTCGAGGGTGATGGGCTCGAAAAAGAGCTTGTCAGAAGTGTCGAAGTCAGTCGACACGGTCTCCGGGTTGTTATTGATGATGTGTGCTTCGATGCCCGACTCTCGCAGCGCCTGGACTGCGTGCACGGTACAGTAGTCGAACTCGATGCCCTGGCCGATGCGTATAGGCCCGGCGCCGATGATGAGCACCTTCTTCCGGCCGGAAGGCACAAGCTCGCACTCTTGCTCGTAGGTAGAGTAATAGTACGGTGTCTTCGCCAGAAACTCGGCTGCACAGGTGTCGACCATCTTGTAGGTCGGAATGACGTTCAGCTTATGCCTGAGGTCGCTGATTTCCTCCAGCGTAACGCCTCTCAGCTCTGCGATCCACTCGTCGGTAAAGCCCATGCGCTTGGCCTTGAGCATGAGGTCTTTCTCCAGCGGGGCGGTCTTGAGCTTCTCGGCCATGTCCACGATGTTCTTGATCTTGAGGATGAACCAGGGGTCGATGCTCGACAGTTTCGAGATTTCCTCCACGGTGAACGCGCCTGTTTGCAGCGCCTTGAAGATGACAAACATGCGCTCGTGAGTCGGGCGCTGCAGAAGCTCGGCCATCTCGTCCTTGGACCAGCGGCCGTAGCCCCAGAACTCGCTGATGTCTAAGGAATTCAGCGCCTTCTGGAGGGCCTCTTCGTAAGATCTGCCGATCGCCATGACTTCGCCGGTGGATTTCATGGAGGTGGTGATGTGCTTGTCCGCGGTCTTGAACTTGTCAAAGGGCCACCGGGGGATCTTGACGACGACGTAGTCGATGGTCGGCTCGAACGACGCTGGCGTCTCCATGGTGACCTTGTTCTGGATCTCGTCCAGCCTCAGGCCGATCGCTATTTTGGCCGCTATGCGAGCGATGGGATAGCCGGTCGCCTTGCTGGCCAGTGCGGATGAGCGGGATACACGCGGGTTGACTTCCACGATGCGGTATTCGCCGTTATTCCACGCGAACTGGATGTTGCAGCCGCCCTCGATGCCAAGGGCGCGTATGATCTTGATGGCCGCGGACCGGAGCGTCTGGTGGTCTGCGTCCGAGAGCGTCTGCGACGGGGTGACGACGATGGACTCGCCCGTATGGATGCCCATCGGGTCGATGTTCTCCATGTTACAGATCGTGATGCAGGTGTCGCTGGTGTCTCGCATGACCTCGTACTCGAACTCCTTCCAGCCGAGAATGCTCTCCTCGACGAGGATCTGGTGAATACGAGAGCGCTTGATGCCGATCTCGGCGATCTGGCGGACGTCCTCGATCGTGCGGGCGACGCCGCTGCCTGTGCCGCCAAGGGTAAAGGCCGAGCGGATGATCATCGGCAGGCCGAGAGTCTCGACCGCCTTGACCGCTTCCTCGATCGTGTGACAGGGGATGGAGCGGGGCACTTTCTCGCCGATGGCTTCCATGGCATGCTTGAACCGGTCCCGGTCCTCGGTATCGTAGATCGCCGTTAAGGGCGTTCCCAAAAGCTGGACGTTGTACTTCTCCAGTACGCCCATTTCAGCCAGTTCGCTGGTGATGTTTAGGCCGGTCTGGCCGCCCAGCCCTGCGATGATGCCGTCCGGGCGCTCTTTCTCGATGATCTGGGCCACGACCTGGGGAGTGATCGGCTCGACGTAGATGGCATCGGCCATTTCCGGGTCGGTCATGATCGTCGCAGGGTTAGAGTTGACCAGGACGACCTGGATGCCCTCTTCACGAAGACTCCGACAGGCCTGGCTGCCGGAAAAGTCGAACTCGGCGGCCTGGCCGATAAGGATAGGCCCCGAGCCGATTAACAGTACTTTTTTGATGTCCGTTCTCTTAGGCATGGTGACCACCGATCCTCTCAATTAAAGAATCAAAGAACCAGTTCGTATCATGTGGTCCTGGATTCGCTTCCGGGTGATACTGGACACTCCACAACCGGAGTTTCTCGTTCTTCATGCCCTCAACAGTGCCGTCGTTGGCATTTACCTGAGTGACTGTGATCCCTGTGCCGGCGATGCTGGCCGGGTCCACGGCGTATCCGTGATTCTGGCTGGTGATGTAGACTTTACCCGTCTCTAGATCGATGACTGGCTGGTTGGCACCCCTGTGCCCGAACTTCAGCTTGTAGGTCTTAGCTCCCATGGCCAGGGAGGCGATCTGGTGGCCGAGGCAGATGCCGAAGATCGGAAGCTTTCCGGCGAGCGCTCTGGTGACCGCAATGCCGTTCACTGCATCCTGAGGGTCGCCTGGGCCGTTCGACAGTAGTATAGCATCTGGCTGATAAGCCATGATCTTTTCCGCAGGAGTGGTCGCCGGGACTACTATCACGTGAGCGCCTCTCCGGGCGAGATTATCGACAATGCGCTGTTTCACCCCGAAGTCCATGACCACGACTCTCGGGCCTTTGCCCGGTAATTCGTAGGGCTGCTTGCAGGTCACTTGATTAATAATGTCCCGGGGGAACTGCCACTCCCGGGCCAGGCGGCAAGCCTCGGCACCATCGTCGCTCCCGACGATCATGGCCGCTCGCATGGTGCCGTGCTCTCTGGTCCTGATGGTGAGCATGCGGGTGTCGACTTCGCAGATTCCCGAGACCTTCTCGTCGTCCAGGAACTGGTTAAGGCAGCGTGTAGAAAGGTTATGAGAAGGATGATCGCACCGCTCCCGGATTATAAGGCCTTCGGCCTTGATGCCGGATGACTGGAAATTGGCGTTGTTGACGCCGTAGTTACCGATGAGCGGATAGGTAAAAAGCAGTATTTGTCCCTTGTAGGAAGGATCGGTCAGCGCCTCTTCGTAGCCAGTGATAGGAGTCGCGAAGACCAGTTCGCCACACGTCACGCCTTCTTTTCCGAAACCATCACCAACCACATATGTCCCGTCTTCTAATCCTAATACTGCCTTCATTGTAGTGTACCTGTGGTAGATACTGGGGGTTTGGTTATATATTTTACGATTCGCCGCGCGAATAAAAGAGCTGATTTGCGAATACAGGCGCTGAACGGTGAAATTTTAAGAAATGGCGTGCATAACGGGGATTAAACGTGATGCAAGGGAGTAATACAGTGCCTGATAGCCGCATAGAATATAATTTCAAGGCCGGACGGGTTTTAAGGCACATATTTTATCTCGCATATGGAAAAAATGTTGATTTGTCTACTTGGAACTCTATGGAAGATTATATTGCCCCAGAATCCGAACAACACCAGCTAGCGTATTCCAGCCATATGAAAATAAATGAAGATCACTTAGTACATGGCGTATAAGTGACATCAAAGCTGGCGATTTCACATAATATTTCGATTTAACCCCCGCATTCTTAGATCAGGTTTTAAATGCCCGCACAGTAAAACTTATTAGTGAAAAAAACCGCCATAGTAGCCTGAGTGCCAGTCGCCTGGTCTCAAAATGATTAATACATTCGACATTCATATATATGTATCAACCAATCCACGGAGAAGTAATCACATGACATTTGCTACTTTAAAGGAAGTGCTGGACACTGCCAAGGCCGGCAAGTACGCCGTTGGCGCGTTCAACATTAACAACATGGAGATCGCCAAGGCTATTGGCCGCGCTGCGGCCGAAGAGAAATCACCCGTTATCCTCGCGGTATCACCCAGCGCAATCAAGTATGCGGGCATCGAGTACATCTACGAGATCGCCCGGATCACCGCGGAGAAGTCCAAGGTGCCCATGGTACTGCACCTTGACCACGGCACTGAGTTTAAGGACTGTGTCCAGTGCATCAGGCACGGCTGGTCCTCGGTCATGTACGACGGCTCCAAGCTGCCGCTGCAGGAGAACATCGCCATGACAAAGAAGATCGTCGAGTTCGCCCACGCTGCCGGGGTCTCGGTAGAGGCGGAGCTGGGCAAGCTGGCCGGGGTGGAAGGCCACGTCTCGGTCTCGGAGAAGGATGCTATCTTCACTAACCCGGACGAGGCTAAGATGTTCGTGGAGCAGACCGGAGTCGACGCGCTGGCTGTCGCAATAGGCACGTCGCACGGCGCATTCAAGTTCAAGGGAGATGCGAACCTGGACTTCGAGAGGCTCGCTAAGATCGAGAAGCTCGTCGGCATACCCATCGTACTCCACGGCGCTTCGGGCGTCCCGAAGGACGTGCTGGACAAGGCAGCCAAATACGGCGCAAAGCTGCCCGGCGCAGCCGGCGTCCCCAACGAAGCGATCCAGAAAGCCATCCCACTGGGTGTGGCCAAGATCAACATCGACACTGACATCAGGCTCACCATGACTGCCGCCCTCAGGCAGGTACTCGCGGAGCACCCGGACGAGTTCGACCCGAGAAAGCTCTTCGGCCCGGCCGAGGAAGCGATGAAAGAAGTGGCTAAGAGCAAGATGAAGTTGTTCGGCAGCTCGGGAAAAGCCTGATTGAGAGTTGATGTTCATGACTGAGATCAAAAGAATAGGAATTCTCACCGGCGGCGGAGACTGTCCCGGCCTCAATGCGGTCATCCGGGCAGTAGTATTCAAGGCCAGCGAGTATGGCTGGGAAGTATATGGTGTCAAGTACGGCTGGAAGGGCATGATCAGCGCCGATGCCACGCCGCTGACAAAGAAAGACGTGGAAGGTATTCTGCCGCTGGGCGGCACGATCCTGAAGACCAGCAGGACCAACCCCTTTAAAGTTGAGGGGGGCCCCCAGAAGGTCATCGAGAACGCGAAGAAAATGGGCATCGACTGCCTCGTCGCCGTAGGCGGCGAAGATACGCTGGGCGTCGCCAACAAACTGACGAAGATGGGCTTCGCCTGCGTGGGCGTCCCCAAGACCATCGACAACGACCTCGGGGCAACGGACTACACGTTCGGATACCAGACAGCGGTCCAGATTGCGACCGATGCCATCGACAGATTGCACACCACGGCCAAGAGCCACGACCGCGTCATCGTATGCGAGGTCATGGGCAGGCACGCAGGGTGGATGACCACCGATGCCGGCATCGCTGGCAGCGCCCACTGGATCTATATCCCCGAAGTCAAAGGGAGCCTCGACGACTGTTGCAAAGTGCTGAAGGACAGGTATGCCAGAGGCGAACGGTACGGGATCGTCGCTGTCTCAGAGGGTGCGCTGTTCTCGGACTTCGACGTGGAAGCCGCTTCCAAGGAAACGGATGCCTTCGGCCACGTGAAGCTGGGCGGCGTCGCCAAGGCCCTGGCCAAGGAGATCGAAAAGCGCACAGGTCTGGAAACAAGGGAAGTCGTGCTCGGCCATATCCAGCGCGGCGGCTCTCCGCTGGCCTATGACCGGGTGCTGGGCACCAGGCTGGGCTACAAGGCCGTGGAAATGGTCAAGGACGGCAAGTTCGCCATGATGGCCTCTTTGAGAGGAGAGAAGATCGAGGCCGTGCCCATTGAAGAAGCGGTCAAAGAACTAAAAACTGTACCCGAAGGGTACTACAAAGTAGCGAAGACGTTCTTTAATTAGTTAATTCGGGGGAGCCTGTCGGGAACCTTTTCTTAAAAAGGCTCCCCGGCCTCAATCCAGAAAACAACCTATAAATACCAGTATTCCCCGACTCAATATAATGACTGGTCATACGGTTTTCCGGCTCGTTACAATAATATTCTTTTTTCTGGCTCTGGCTTGCCCGGGGGCGATTGCGGGGCAGAGTCATGTGGTCACCGAGTACCCGCTGCCGGTAAACAGTACTGGTGCCAGTGCCATGACAATCGACGGCAACGGCGATGTCTGGCTGATTCAGGACAGCCCGCCTGCATTGTACAGGTTGTGGCGAGACAACGGAAGTATCAGCCAGTACTCGATCAAGGGCTTTGAGAGTGCAGGCTTTGCAGGCATGAGCGTCAGTACTGATGGTACCGTCTGGTTTGCCGATCAGAAGGGTAATCGAGTAGGCGCGTATAACCCGGGTACGAACCAGACCACGACCTTTGATTTCCCGGGACCCATGGCACCCTCCAGCATCATCAACGAGGGCAATACACTGTGGATCGGTTGTAAGGAAGAGGTGGGAGAGCTGGACCTGGTCACCGGGGAGTTCTACGATCACTTCGTCAGTAAGATGGACTCGTACCTCTATGACATCCAGATCGACCGGCTGGGCAACGTCTGGTTCGTGGAGAACAGGATGAACAAAGTCGGCACCTACTACCGCATGTACGATACTACGCCTGAGTTTGAGATACCGACTCCCGGTGCTTATCCGACCTGCCTGGACATCGACAGCGCCGGACGGCTGTGGTTCGTGGAGTCCGGGCCCAACCGGCTGGGCATGTTCGATACCGAGCAGTTCAGCTTCAGGGAGTATAACGTGACTGCCGTGGACGGGAAACTGCCGGTGCTGTCTGCCGTAGCCACGACCGGAGACAGCCTATGGCTTTCTGATATCAGCAACGGCCGAATACTCAGGTTCTATCCTGACGAAGGCAGGTTCGCCGCCGCAGAGCTTGGTGACGGCAGTGCGCCCACCATGCTAGAGGCAGACGACAATGGTACTTTATGGGTCTACGAAGCAGGCAGTAAAAAGCTTGCTGAGGTCGAAATACTAGAGGGATTCGGAGTGCCGATATACGCACCGACATCGACACCGACACCTACGTCTCAGCCTACCGCAACACCTGCTGCCACACCGACGCCGGCCCCGGGATTCGAGCTTATGCTGGCAACCGTCACACTGATTGTGGCAACGTTTATAAAACACCGGTAAAGCTCAGAAATTTGGCTGAGATACCAGTAGGGCGATTTTCACCGGTAATCATCCGCGCAACTGTATTACAGAATATATTCGACGCGGTAATCCCGATCAACACCGGGAGTATGATGATACTATACAGGCAAGCAGTAATGCCCAAAACGATCAACAGATAGGCAGTATACAGATAAAAGTCGGCAAGAGATACATTCATACCTGTAAATCATTAAAACCATGACATTTAACCGTTATATGGGAAACATCGAACGATATACAGAAGCAATAATCAACAGATCTTCGCGTCGACGACCACATGCCATACCCCGGGAGAGTACTTCTTGATCTTGATCGTCTCGAGAATCTCGGCTTTACGGCCCTGCTGTTCTGCGGCTTCCGCGATGTAATGCCCAGGCCGCTGGTACATCAGCTTCTCGGGCACTGTCTCGTGGTAATGTAAGATGCCGCCGGGCTTAAGCGCCCTGATGCCCCACGGCAGGTACTCGTGGGTGGTGCCCACATAGCCCATGAGGACACGATCTGCGACTCCCGCAGGGGCTTTTTCTCTGCAGTCGCCATGGATCGGGTTCACTATAGCCTGGACCTTATTGAGGCGGGCGTTTTCACACAGGTACCCGTAAGAGACTGGGTTGATCTCGATGGCATCGATCCGCTTTGGTTTCGAATGTACTGCCATAGGCATCGTAAAGTAGCCGATGCCGGCGAACATATCCACCACGTGCTCGTCTTTGCCAACTGTGGACATGCGCCGCCGTTCGAAAAAGTTTCCCTGGCTGTACATGATGCGGGCCACGTCCAGCTTAAAAAGCACGTAGTTCTCCTTGTGGATGGTCTCAGTCCCGTCTCCGGCGATCACTTCGATCTGGGGCTCCCGGTACTCTCCGGCGATCCGCTTTGTTTCGACCACCGTGGTGCAGCGCGGGTAGAGCTTCAGCAGCGCTTCGCCTAGTTCCGCCCTTCGAGGCCGGAAGGCTTCCGGGACGTGCACGAGGAGAACTTCGCCGATCAGCTGCCATCCCCGGGGCAGTACCGCCTCTTCTTCAGGCGTGAGATCTTTAAAAAAAGATTTTAAAGGGTTGGTGGGGATCGGCGTTCCCTTGTGGGGGTTGATCATCTTCGCATTATTCTTTCCCACGCTTGCCTCCGGGCAAGATGAAGACACCTTCGCTGATCTTGATCGCCCACACTTCCTCGCCCGCCTCGGCGGTCAGGAATTCGGGCTTTCTGAGATTGATCGCCTGGTAGGTTTCCGGGTCCAGGATCTGGACGGATTTGCCCTCGACCGACACCAGTACTACTTTCTTCGCATCGTGGCGGCTGGCGAGCTTTTCCAGCTTCACGTCTTCCGGGGCAGAAGTGTTCTGTCCGGTGGCAAGGTCAATTCCCGAGGTACGCTTGCCCATCTTTTCCACGAGGATGACTTTTTTACCCATCTTGACGATGTCCCCTGGCACGATTTCGGCCAACCGCACGGAATAGGTGACCCGGTAGACACCTTTGCCACCCACGGCGCCGACCAGCTTGGGCGACTCGATCAGCGAGCCGCCGAACTCATCAGTGATCGATCGCGCCGCCTGCCTGGCGCAGGAGTTGGAACCCACGTAAAGGTCCGCACCTTCGGTGAGGGGGAATATATCGGTGATGAAAGCGAGACGGTCCCCGGAGTTAGCCGCCCGGACGAATACGTTTTCTATGATCTTGAGGCACCTGTCCACTTCCAGCTTGGTCGGCAGCCGGCCCTCTGCCCGGATCTGGATGACCGCTTCATAGTAGCCGCCGGCTACCCGGGAGCAAACGTCGCAGGACTCTTTGCGCACTCTGCCTTCGACATCCGCCGAAGTCGCTACCTGCCGGCCCTCGATCGATCCGGTAACCGTCACGTGAATAACCATCAGGTATGGGCCTGTGAACTCCGGGACGATGGTGATCTGTGGCTTCTGCACTTCTTTGCTGACGTCCAGGGCAAGGCGTATTGTCTTGACTGCTGCCTTCTTAGCGAGGTCCTCGTAATTGTCGATTTTAGTCGCAATCCAGTTTTCGCCGATCTTATAGGATGGACACTTGGCACATAGCTTCACGTCCATCACCAGGGGTATCTGGAATACTACGTACTTATCTGCGAAGCAGGCATTACACAGGCCTTCCGCTTCTGTATCTTTGCCGCACTTAGGGCAAAACTGCTTTGATGTCGTGACCATTTCAATGTAAAGGAGGGCATCCAGATACAAATATGTGATGGCTACCGCTACTATCTCTGAAACGTATTTACAGTACAAAAGAGCGCAGAGAATCTGCGCTCAGAAGATAGTGAGGAAGCTCTCACAGGTGGCCGAATCCACATTTCTGATGCAGTATTCGCCAGTCAAAAATGCCGCCTTGATCCGGTTGATACCTGCCTCTCGGCCATCGGCCTCAATCGCCCGGTCAATATAAGCACGCACGGAATTATGCTTTCCTGCGATACCCACAAAGACCTTCGCGCTCTCGCGCACCGCGAGCAGCCGAGCAGTCAGGTCATTAGCATCGACCTTCTGTAGCCCGGCTACATTCGAGGCGATCTCCCCAATCTCCCCATCACTGAGGAACGACACCATGTAGATGTCGTAGTCGAACAGCTGCTTTTTGATCTCAGGCAACATACCCGCCAGATCGCCGTCACTGCCGCGCAAGACCATCTCGGCGAGAGATTCGAGCAACTCGTCGTTATAGAACATTTCGCCCACCTTGCGCACAGTCACCGGAGCCATGACAGCTCCCGTAGTTTTTGCCTTTGTGGTAGTTTTCGGCTTTAAAGCTGCTTTAGCCGCTGGCGTCTTTTTCGCTGTAGTAGTTTTGGGCTTTGAAGCAGCTTTAACTGTCGGCTTCTTCGCTGTAGTAGTTTTGGGCTTCGACGCTGTCTTAGATGCGGTTGCCTTTGCGGTTGTCGTCGCCTTAGGCTTTACCTCAGCCTTCTTCTTCGGAACTGCCACCTCAGGCTTTTTACTCCCTGTTACCATAGGACCAACTCCATGGGATTGTAATAAAAGAATTTGGAAGTACACGTATTTAATTTAATCGGGGGTTTCCAGAACACCTTTGAAGTGACTGATCGACCCAGCCATCTCGGGCAAGTGATGGTATGACCATGACATCGACTACGACATCTGTTACAGTACCAGTGTCGGCAATTCTGACACGGATTCTAGTTTAAAAGAAAAGCGATTTTGTTAATCTCTATGCACATAGTCATCATACTCGGACTCGTGGAGCTTGACCACCTGGAAGCCGAGCCTGCGGTTTTGTGTCTGCTCGAACAGGTCCATATAGTACTTCAGGGTCCCGTACAGGCCATCCTGTTCCAGGCGCCGGGACGAAGTAATGGTCTTGCGCCGGGCAATGTACCGGGTGCGGCCGATACGCCGGAGCTTGATGCTCATGTCGAGGTCTTCAAGGTGGCATAAGCGAAAGCCACCTAGTTTCTGGAACGTGTCCCGGCGGATGCACAGGTTGAATCCCGGCAGTGTGGCGCCCCGGAGCAGGCTTCTGGCCACGTAGTAAGAGTTGGTGACATGCTCGGCGAACAGCAGCTTCGGGCTCCGGTTGGTAAATTTAAAGGCGCAGGAGCAGGCAAGCAGGTCTTTGTCCTGAAAAGCCTTCAGGACAGTATCCAGGTAGTCCGGGAGTAATTCTGTGTCGGAGTCGATGAAAACCAGGATGTTGCCTTCCGCCAGAAGGGCGCCCTCGTTGCGCGCCAGGGCCGTGCCGCGCGCGCTGCACACGTGAACCTTAGCCGTGTAGTCCCGGGCAATCTCCACTGTACGGTCTGTGCTTCCCGAGTCTGACACGATCAGTTCCCAGGAGCAGGATGTCTTCTGGCTGTTAATAGAGTCGAGGCACCGGCGAATCCGTTTTTCTTCGTTCAGCGCCGGCACGATGATGGAGAAGTCCATGCTATCTGAATAATCGTTACGGGTGTTAGACAGGATAAAGTTTTTGGCGGATAGAAAGTATTTAATATTAGGCAGACCTAATTAGGTGCACCTAATCATGTCGTGTCGGGATTTCCATGCGAAAGAACATCACCGAGGAGTACCTCGAGACTATTTTATACCTCACCCGGGAGGGAAGCCGTGCCAAAACCCGGGATATCGCGTCGGCAATGGGCATCAAGCCCCCAAGCGTGAGCGAGATGCTGCTCAAGCTGAAAGACCAGGGCTACATCGATTATGCGCCATATGAAGGCGCTTTACTGACTGACTCCGGGCGTTCCCAGGCAGTTCAGATAGAGCGGAAACACCAGCTTTTGGAGACATTTTTGGTCGATACGCTGGGTGTGGACACCGACACCGCCCACGACGAGGCATGCGAGATGGAGCACTCGGTATCGGATAACACGATGGAGAGGATATGCTCGTACCTCGGGCACCCGCGCTATTGTCCGGACGACCACCCCATCACCAGAGGCCAGTGCTGCGAAAATTCAGACGTGACAACGCCGCTGCACGAGCTGAATGAAGGCGAGGAAGGCATCATCCGGGTGGTCACCCTGGATAACAATACACGGGATTACCTGCTGTCGCTGGGCTTCCTGCCTGACGTGAAATTATTCGTCAAGAAAAAGCTGCCGTCTAACAGCCTTCTCATCAAGATCAAGGGCTCGGAAATTGCCATCGGCAAGGACATCGCCGGTAAGATCCTCGTAACAAAAGTGGTACCATGAAGCCCGTAAAAGCACTGAAGGTCGCGCTCATTGGCAACCCGAGCGTCGGTAAGAGCACCCTCTTTTCCAGACTCACCGGCATAGGGGTGCTCATCTCCAACTACCCGGGCACCACCATGGAAGTGGCCCACGGCAGGGTGGTTCACGATGAGGTCCTGCTCGACCTGACGGATCTGCCGGGCATCTACTCGCTGGATACCCTGAACCCGGAAGAAAGAACAGTCATCAACTACCTCAGGGACGAGCGCCCTGACATCATACTGAACGTCATTGACTCCACCCGTCTTGAGCGTAACCTCTACCTGACGCTGGAATTGCTCGAACTGGATATACCGGTCATCGTAGCCCTCAACATGGTAGACGAAGCGGCTATACTGGGCATGCAGATCGACCACGAGCAGATGTCCGGCTTGCTTGGTGCGGCTGTCATACCGACATCAGCCCAGAAGGGCATAGGCCTGGAAGAGCTGATGCACGTGTTCCGCTCGCCCCGGGAAGCGAGCAGCCAGCACCACGTGCGGTACGACCGCCACGTGGAAGCCCATATCGAACAGCTACGAGCTCTCGGCCTGAGACGAAACGAGGCAGTACTGCTGTTGTCCCATGGTAAGACGGATGGATACCCCCAGGAAGTGGCAACATCGGTCGCCTTGATGAGAGAGGAAATCATAAGCTCGCACGAAGCGCCGGTGCTGGAGATCCTGGCGGGTAACCGGTACAGCGAAGCCGGGCTCATATCCAGAAGCGTTATGAGACACAAGCCTGCGTCGCAAATGTCACTGCGGGAACGCATCGATGACAAGCTGGTCAGCCCCGTATGGGGTTTCGGAATTCTGGCCTGCATGCTCCTGAGCATGCTCCTGATCGTCTTCTTCGTGGGCGGATTTCTCGAAGAACTGATAGTGGGCACGTTCGATACGATCATCCTGGCACCGGTCAAAGCATGGCTGGCCCCTTACCCCTTCGCACAGATCGTGGTCGAGTACACGCTCATCGGAGTACAGGCCGGCCTCGGCATCGTGGTACCCTACATCATGAGCTTCTACGTGATCATGGCGTTGATGGAGAACTCAGGCTACCTGACACGTGCCGCGTTTTTACTGGACGAGATCATGCACAGGTTCAAGCTCCACGGCCGGGCTTTGATCCCGATGATCCTGGGCTTCGGGTGCAGCGTGCCCGCCATCATGTCGACAAAGGCGCTACAGACCCGGAGAGAGCGGATCATCACCGCCACGCTCGTGTGCCTGGTGCCCTGCTCCGCGAGAAGCATCGTCATCCTCGGGCTGGTAGCCTCATTCGTCTCGATCTGGGCAGGGCTGTCCATCTACCTGCTGATGTTAATCATCTCGGTGATCGTCGCCTGGATTCTCGGGCGGGTGGTCAAAGGCGAGGAGATGGGCCTGGTGCTTGAAATGGTACCGCTTCGCATCCCGGGAGTGAAAGACGTGCTGGAAAAGACCTGGATGCAGATGAAGGAGTTCATCTACGTAGCGTTCCCGCTTTTAATAGTAGGCAGCGCCCTTCTCGGCGTGCTCCAGTACGTGGGCTTTTTAAACCTGATGAACACCGTGCTATCGCCCATCACCAGCGGCTGGCTAGGCCTGCCCGACTTTACCGCGACCGCATTGATCTTCGGCATCCTCAGGAAAGAGATGGCGCTGGAGACCCTCGCAGTCATGGCCGGTACCGCCCAGTTTAACCTGGCGATGACACCCCTGCAGATGTACGTATTCGGAGTGTTCACCACAATCTACATGCCCTGCCTGGCCTCGATCACCATGCTGAAGCGGGTACTGGGATGGAGCGATACGATCAGGATCACCCTCCTGACCATCGTGCTCGCACTGTTTGTCAGTGGGTTAATTGCACAGCTGGTGCCGATCATAGCGAGCCTGATGTAAACATCGGGTTCCTGGTCTATTTTACCAGACGCCCGCCGAAATGCTTCTTTTTTGTATTGGTGGGATGTCCGGTGCGATACTTATACGATTCTGATATAAGGCTTATGTACCGACGGGGAAAACCAGACATAGTGGAGCATGGATATGAACTACCTGGTTAAAACGCTGCAAGCTGCCCTCGTACTACTATTGATCATCTCACTTTTACCCTCAGCGAACGCGCTTAAGCCTGTGACTGTCGACGACGCACCGCCGATGAGCCAGGGTTACCCCGGCCAAGGCGCCGTCTCTGGCAGAGTTACGACGACTAATATCACCCAGGGCTTGCCTGGAGCGTACGTGGCTATCGTGAACGCGGCAAACCCTTCTCAAGCGTTCTACGAGGGAGTGACGGATGAAAACGGTTTCTACCGGTTCCCGGCTGTTAATAATACGATGGCCGGAGACAGCCCGGGTCTTTCGTATCAGGTATATGCCAGTCTCAGTAGTGCCGGCGAAAGCCTGTCTGACCCATTCGGCGTCGAGGAAAGCTCGACTGCTAAAGTGAACGTCACTATCGCTACGAGGCCAGCGAAGATCGTCCTGATGCCGGAGAGGAGCTATGTTGTTGCGGACAATGATGACCATGTGGTGATCAGCGCGTACGTGACTGATGCATCAGGTTACCCGGTCGAGGATGGCACGCCGATCGATTTCGAGGTCGGCGATACCACCCAGTGGCCCTATCGTGGAAATGGCACGCTGAGCACCGGCAGCGGCTTCGCACCCTGCAAGAGCATCTTTAACGTGACGACGAAGGACGGCAGGGCCAACGTCACGTTCGGCTGGGTGAATTACGCTTATGCCGATTACATATCTCGCGTCAAAGCTACATATGCCCTGGATCACAGCATTTATGCGCCGACCAGTATTTACTTCAAACCTTTACTCGATGATTTCTATAGTGAATATGCCCTGTATGGAGTGGTACAGGACTACCGCGGAAAGCCATTTGGCTCAGCTGCGGTCACCCTCCATATGATGGGATACCACCCGAACGGTTCGGTATCTGAGATCTACACCAGGACGGCCATTTCCAGTGCGGATAAACCGTACCCGGGGACCTATGTCTTCGATGATATCCCGTGGAACGGAAACTTCACGTACGGATACTTGACCGCTAAGGCTGAAATCAGCGAAAGCCTCACATACAGCGGTATCTCATATAACTTTACCCGGCCATATGGCTGGAGCTTTGTTGACCTGTACGTAGCAATGCCGGATGCGATCAGACTGTCTGCACAGCCGGACACAATCCTGGCAGGAGGCAACCAGTCGGTGATCACCGCCCAGCTATACCTGAATGGTAAGCCGTACAAGATGGCCGGGGTAGGGATTACGTTTTTCACCGACGACGAGACCAAAGGATACCTGCCGGCGACAAATAACATCGTGACAGACAACAATGGCAGGGCCACGATCAACCTGACCACCCGTCAGGCTGCCGGTGATGTCAAAGTGTCAGGGCATTCTCTGATCAGGATAGACAGAAACCTCACAGACGCTACCGTAGTGCACATCGTTATCCCGGAAGGAGATAGAGTCACGGACAAGAACACTACCGGCATACTGAATACCACTGAAAAACCGCAGACAAAAGATACAGACAAGAACGGTATGCTTGACAGCCCATCTGCAAATCCGGGATCGGTTGAGATAACTGCCACGCCGATACCTGTAAAGTCGACACCTACCCCTGATACTGGCGGGTCACCCGGGATCTATGCAGCACTGGCGATCGTACTCCTTGGCCTGGCAGGCTTTGCCACATATGTGCTGGCGTTCAGGAAAAAATAGCTAAAATGCCTCCCCACCCTTTTTTATAAAGCTATCGTCACAGATGGCTGGTGCTTACGGGATTATGATATAAGCCTTATATATAGCAAATAATTATAGTGGTTGTGAGCATTTGTATGACATATATCGCTAAGGTTTTGCCGGCAGCCATAATACTGATTTTGATGATTTCGTGGTTTAGTCCTGCCATGGCCCTAAAACCCGCGGAAAATGTCAGCCCCCCGTACATGGATACCGGCTATCCTTACCCTGGTACCATCACCGGTCGAATTACTACAGAGGATATGAATCAGGGCTGGTCTGGAGCGTACGTGGCAATCGTGAACGCCGCAAACACTACCCAGGCATTCTACGAGGGACAGACAGATGAAAACGGTTTCTACCGGTTTCCATCGGTCAATAATACAATGGCAGGAGGCAGCCCGGGTCTTTTGTACCAGGTATATGCCTGCCTCAGCGGAACCGGCGAAAGCATATCGGATCCGTTCGGTGTCAGGGAAAACTCAACTGCTGAAGTAAACGTCATTATCGCAAGTTCAAGTCGAACAGGTTCAGGCTTTGTTGTTCAGCACATCCCGATGCCCGATGAAATCCGGCTATCTGCGCAGCCGGACACAATAGTAGCCGGGGGCAACGAGTCGATGATCACTGCCCAGCTGTACCTGAATGGAATGCCTTACCAGAGGAGTGGAGTGACGGTTACATTTTTCACGGATAACGACACCACGGGATACCTTCCGACTGTAAAGAAAAGCGTGACAGACGCAAATGGCCGGGCCATGATCAACCTGACCTCCGGCAATGCCACGGGTGACGTCAATGTGACAGGGTTTACCAAAATCGGCATCAGCCGGAACCTGACCGGTACCTGTATGGTGCACGTCGTCAACCGGACTGCGGACATAGTCACCGTTACAAACAGTACGGCCTTACAGAACGCTACCGAAGATCTCCGGACAAACGTTACGCTGGAGAACAAGACCCCCGTTGACACATTGGCTACCCCGACACCGACAACATCAGGTAGTAGCTCTGGCGTCCCCGACGCCGGAGTGATACTGGCCATTCTGGCCGTATTAGTAGTAGCTGCCGGAGCAGTCTTCTTCCTGCTCCTCAAAAGAAAGTAAGGCCTTGACGTGGAGCTGGTGTTCGCTCCACGGGTTTCTCCTTTTTGCTCTTTTTCCGGCAATTGGCGCCGATGTGCCACACTTAATGGGAAAGAAACAGCTCATACTGTTAATTATCATGTGTTTATTATATAAGTATTAATATTTAATAGCTTGTCGTAGGAGAGAAAGCATACGATGAGCAAGGCCAGTAAGACATTATTCATTGCAGCGTTGATAATAATGATAGCATGTGGCAGTTTCGTGCCATACGCAGTCACTCAAGACCATTCAAGCCGGGTCACAGGTTGCATCACAGTCAACGGCGAACCCCGGGGCGGAGTAGAAGTCAGCGGTTTCGGCCAGTCTACCATGACGGACAACTATGGTAACTACAGACTTGACCCTGAGCCTGCCACCAACGGATGCATCACCGCATCATTCCATGAGTACTCGGCCCAGAGCGGGCAGCTGACCGCACCTGAAGCTCCGCCATATCCGGAAGTAAACCTGGACATCAGTATGCCCGAACCGACACCTACACCGACACCTACGGCAACCCAAAAACCATCTGTTACACCTACGCCTACCATAACACCTACGCCTACACCCTCACCGACCCAGATCAATACCCCAACTCCACCATCGTTACCCACCTATACGCCGACGCCCTGGCCGACGGCAACCCCGACCGCGACACCGACAGCGACGCCAGCCATTACTCCGACGCCCACAGCAACTCCTGCGGCAACACCAACGTCAACACCGGTACCCAATTCAACACCTACTGCTACCCCGACCGAGAACGTGGTACCCGACGCAGGCAATATCCTGCCCTCCGGAGCAGTGAGTTTCCCTCAGTGGGAGCACTATGTATCAGCCAGCCCGGTGGCAGCGTCCAATACCAGCAATAATACTCTGCTTCAGAATAACGCGACAGCAGGTAATGTGACCGATGCAGGACAGCTGGAAAGTCCCCCTGGTGTCGTCAACGGAGTCGAGACTCCCGCCTGGAACTCCTCGGCGAGCTCAAAGAAGGCAGCCTCTACTTCGCCGGGCTTGCCGATGGAGATCATTATTATCGGACTGCTCCTCGCCTGTGCAGCCTACATCGGCTTCTTGGCATACTCGATCATCAGAAAGTGATAGCCAGGTGCCGCTGATACGGCTATAGCTCGATGGTCGTATCGTCGAACGCCACAACGACATTGTTCGCATCGCGCGCCACGGAAGCCTGGACCTGCCTCCTGCTCTCCACAGTGGGATATAAAGCCGCGTTGAAGTGCACCAGCACTACCTTTTTAGCTCCCGAGGCATTTGCCACAGTCACTGCGTCCTCGGGCGCCAGGTGAGGCCACGAGTCCCTGCGTTGGCCGGGGAGTGCCGAGCACTCGGTAATGAGGATATCCGCGTCTTTGCCCAGTTCCACGAGGTTATCGCACAGGCCAGTATCAGTACAGTATGAGATAGTCCGTCCGCCGAGCTCGAACCGGAAGCCGAGACACGGAGAAGCGTGGACCAGCGGCCGGAAGTCCTTCAGGAATGGTGCTTTCGCCCGGTCCTCTGGCAGTTCCCTGATGTCGACTTTGAAGGGCAGATCGTCAACCGGAACGGTATATGGCTGACGCAGGATGTCGTGAAGAATCTTCCGGGCACCGGTCTGCCCAAAAATTTGCAGGCCCCGGGGAAAGCTCAGCCGGACAATCGTATGCAAACCCTGGATATGGTCAAGGTGATAGTGGCTTAAAAAAAGAAATGCCGGCTTATCCTCGGTCATGTACCGGTCCAGCTTGTGGATGCCGCTGCCCGCGTCCAGAATGATATAGCCCTCCGGGGCGTCGATCAGCGTGCAAACGGTGTTACCCGCGGAGTTATCATACCAGCCGTTGGTACCGAGAAAGACGATTTGCATACGCGTCCTTACCTGGTCATAGGCTCCAGCGTAGCGTCGTGATCGTCCACGTTGAAGTAGTACATGCGGGGCGAATACTTGGAATCTCTTAGCTTGCGAATCTGCAGCACGTCCCGGGGGTTATCGTCCATATCCACCTTAGAGACCCAGATCACGCCGTCCACGATGTGCTCCAGCGCCTTAACCAGTTCCGGCCGGTGAGCGCCCATGTGAATGGTGAACATAGATGTGGTGCCGTTATTCTTCTGCGTGGCCATCTGGTGGTGGATGTAGTGCAGGATCGCCCGCTCCGAATCGCTCGACAGCAAGAGTGTTGTCAACGAGTCGACGATGCCGCGCATATTATTGTAAGGCTGAACTTCGGCGGTAGCCTGCTTGACCGCATCGCGCACCTCGTTGATGTTGGAGAGATCGTGGCAGACGTATTTCCACTTCGATACGAACTCCCCCCACCCGAAGGCGTCTGTAAACCCGTCGATGACGATCAGCTGCCCGTTATGGATGTGCTCCTCGGGCTCCAGCCCGAATGTGCCCAGCGAATTGATGATCGCCTGAGGAGGGTGCTCCATGTTAAACAGATAACAGTACTCGTTGTTGAGAAGGCCCTCTGCCACGAACTTCGTCTGCAGAATGCCCGACTTGGCACCAGTATCCTCTTCCAGCAGGATCAGCGAGCCCCGCGGAATACCGCCATCGAGCGCGTTGTCCAGGTCAGCAATGCCGAAACTGGCACGGTTCTTGATCTCAGTCATGATATCCCTGTCCTTCGCTCTGTAATACTCGCCGGTGCAAAGTATTATACATATCGGTTAGTTTTGGAAGGGGTGTCGGGGGAACCTTTTCCAAAAAGGTTCCCCTGACTCTCGACACCCGATCAAGCCCGAAGGGCGATCGAGTGATTATGTTGAAACCGATTATCTATTTCTACGGAATGTTTATATGTCTGGCGCGTTTTTCCTATATAGACAGGGGTCGACAAGTGAAAAGGATACTTATTATCGTACTAATTCTCGGAATTACGGCGCTTACGGTCTCTGCAGCGGGCTGTACGGACCTCATCAATCCCGTAAATCGTGCGACTCCGACGCCATACGTGGTCTACGGCCCGGTATCGCCGACCCCAACCCCGACTCCGACCTCGACAGTGATCGCCACCCCAGGCGTTGTCGTAGGAAATTCCCGGCCAAGCGATGCCGTGGAACTGATCATTGCCCCGGTTGATTCTAAAATCTTAACCGTGGAAAGAGGTATCAACGGACAGTACGAAAATTTCACGATGTACGTGTGGAACCACGACAATGAAGAAGTGAAAAATGTCAACATCATATTGACCATCGGAGACAACGCAGGAACCAGCGTCCACTATGAGATTTTCCCGGTAGGGAACTTCGCCAAAGGCGAGCAACGCCAGGTCTGGCTGGTAACTAAAGAGCACCAGGACGCAGACTTCCTCATCGTCAGGTTCAAGGTGATCTGGGGTGAAAACGGTGAATACTACCGGCAAGAAGAATATAAAAAGAATCTCCGGGCATTCGTGTATTAGCTATGCAGGCATAGACCTTGCGGCGCTGCCCAAAAACCAGACAGGCGCCTGCACCCTTTTTAACGATGAATACCAGTGCCTGACACTGCGCTCAGACGATGAAATCCTGACGTTTATCAGAGACATCAAGCCTGCCGTGGTCGCGATCGACGCACCGCTGACCCTCCCACGGGGCCGGTGCTGCTTCGACGACAGCTGCTGTGGCACCAGAAAAATACGAGAATGTGACCGCATGCTGATCAGTAGAGGCTACCGAGTATTCCCACCAGGCTTTTCATTCATGAAGCAACTGACCCTCCGGGGAATCTCCCTACGGAAAACACTGGAGCCCGAAGGTTACCGCCTGATCGAGGTCCATCCCCGCACCAGCATGCGAATACTCGGACCCATCGACTTCGGCGACGCACCCCACAACGAACACGAACGAGACGCCTGCACCGCAGCACTCGTCGCCAAGCTATACCACGAAGGACAGTACGAGGAACTTGGCGATGACGAAGGTGTCGTGATTATACCGAAAGCACCTAGTAAATGACCACAACGACACAACGACTACTAATCAACCACAACGACACAACGACTACTAATC
>CAZJRS010000044.1:0-25322 GCA_964548585.1 uncultured Methanocella sp.
CTTCCATCAGCTCCAGGTACCCCATCAAGGCCTGGTTCATGTTGGTGATGTCGTGGCCCATCAGGTCCAGGTACAGTTCTGCCTGTGCCTTCGCATCCTTAAGCTGGGTATCAACCAGTATCCGGTCGGTGATGTCCTCGTAGGTGCCCAGAATTCCAAAGACTCTGCCCTCGGGGTCGTGCAGGGGGACTTTGTTGGTATCCAGCCATGCCCGTCTGCCGTCAGCCCGAAGCTGAGGCTCGATGATGTGGTACTTAGGCCGGTCATTGGTCATCACCTCGCGGTCATCCTTGCGATAGGCATCTGCCTCGTCTCTGGTCCAGGCCAGGTCGTAGTCGGTCTTTCCCACGATGTTTTCTGGTGAGTCGACGCCTGCAGTCAGGGCGAAAGTTGCATTACATCCCATGTAGACCGAGTGAATATCTTTCCAGAAGACGCGCTGGGGAATATTTTTCATGATCAGGCTCAGCATTTCATTGGACTTCATGATGGCCTGCTCCGCTTTCTTCCGCTCGGTGATATCCACCAGCGTCGCCACTCCGGCCGGCTTTCCCTTGTACACGATACGGCCGGCCGTGAGCAATACCCACTTTAACTCTCCACTCTTGGTGACGATCATGGTCTCATATTGCGAGGGCACAGGCTTGCCACACTGCCTCGCAAGAGCACGTTCCTTGACCATCTCCCTGTTATCCGGATGTATGATGTCCCCGATGTTCTTCCTGAGTAGTTCATCTCTCGAATACCCGGTGATCCTCTCGGAAGCCTGGTTGGCGGAAACATACCGCTCACCCTGGTAGACGAAAATAGCCGCCGCGGAGGATTCTCCCAGTGCCCGGAATTTCTCTTCGCTCTCTCGCAGCGCTTCCTCTGCATAGTCCCGCTCTATCCGGCTTCTTATTGACATGATGCCAAAAGCGAGATTATCCGCCAGATCCTGTAAAAGGACGATCTCACCCTCGTCGAAGGCGTCAATCTTGTCTGAATAGATGGTCAGTACTCCGAAGGCCTGGTTATCCATGATCAGCGGAAGACCGATCACAGAAGCGTAACCTCTTTTAACCGCTTCGCTCCTCCACGGATCAAAACCGGGGTCGGTCATGACATTGTTTACGACTGCCGGCTTTTTCGTCCTTATGGCCGTACCTGCCGGCCCACGGCCGCGTCCGGTATTCGCCCAGGTGATCTTTAACTTTTCAATGTACCCATGCTCGTATCCTGTTTTAGCGACGGGCTGCACAGTCTTACCCGCGTCGTTCGAAGAATAGCCGATCCAGGCCATCCGGTAGCCGCCTACATCGACGAAAATATCGCAGATGGCATCCAGCAGGGCGGATTCTTCTTTGATGTGGATCATCGCCTCATTGCAGCGAGATATCGCTATTAGCGCCCTGTTGGTCTTTTTGAGCTCTGCTTCAGCACGTTTACGCTCGTTGAAGTCCAGGATGAACGAATAATAGGTGTACTCATCCAGTTCACTATCAACGTACGTATGGACAAACATCAGTACCGGCAGCTGAGAGCCATCCTTTTTTACCAGCACTTCTTCATGGCTGCAAGCCTCTGCGCCGCTATCCAGCGCATCCATGGTTTGCTTGAGACTTCTACTCGCTTCTTGAGTAGTGAAATCATCCGGCCATCTCATCGCTTCGGCGGCTTCAGGCCCGTATCCGGTAATCTTAAAAAAGGGCTGGCTGGCTGTGAGAAGGCGTCCATCCTTGAACCAGCTGATAAACGCTACAGTGCCTTCCTCGATAGCATCAGCCGCAAGATTACCTAACCCGCAAAGCCCCCGCATCTGTAACCATATTTATCTATCTGTTCTAACATATAAATATAGACAAACGGAAGAATTGTCGAAAAAAGAAGCCCTATCGGGTGAGTTTGAAAGGGCCTTTACTTTTTCCTTTACTCTTATTGCTTGTTTTTCTCGCTCACGCTCACGCTCACGTTTGCGTTCGCGCTCTCGATCTTGCTCTCACCGTTCAGCAGGTCCTTGACCTTGTCCATGCCCTTCAGCAGCACCAGGAAGCCTCCGACGGCGCCTACTGCCAACGCGATTATATCTAGCGACTGCATGAACAGGCTTACGTACTGCGCGGGAATCCGGCCATATACTGAAGTATACATGCCGCCCCAGAGCATTCCGACAGCTGCCTTGTCGAGCTGCCACAGAAGTACGACGCCAATGACTATCATCACGAAAAACGCCGTCAGATTGCGCACGCTGTTCATGTTGATCTTATCGATGCCGAGCAGCAGCAGGAAGCTGGCTGCAGTCAGTATGTAGATCTTGTTGATCAGCAAGAAGTACAGTGCTTCGTGCGGAATCACGTATTTCGCGACTTCTCCCGCTACTGCCAGCACCAGGCCTCCGATGATCACCATGGCAACGAGTGCCAGGAGCTTACGTGTTTTTGCATCTATTTCCAGAATCTCAACCTCCTCTGGATGTTGGTACCTGAAGGTATGAGTAACCATATATATAACCGTTTTAGTCTTAAACGGAAAAATTTCAACTTTTTTGTAAAAAATTGATTAAATTTGTATCTGATTAAAAGATATTGTGGTTGATTTGAAGTAGTGTCATGGCACCATGTCTGCAGGTGCCTGGACTCTTTATACGTTGAACACATGTCGGTCTTACCTGCCATGCAGTGGAGGTATGCCAGCATTAATTATTTCCATAGGCCGGTAGAATAGTATCTTGTTTATCGACGGAGTTCAGCTTATGATGGAAGGCACGCTGGAGGACCGGGGCACAAAGCTAAGCGCGGTACTCCGAAGGCTTAATGAGGCAGGTATCGATGCTTCAGCAGTGGTCACCAGGGATGGGATCCTCCTTCATTCCGAACTTCAGGCGGGCGAAGATGAAAAAGCGACCTTCGCCGCCATGTCCGCCGCAGTGCTGGGTGCTGCAGAAACGGCCACATCCGAGCTAAAACAGGGTGTACCCCGCCGGATCATCATCGAGGCAGGGGACCACAAGCTCATCGAAGTCGGTGCCGGGCCCGTGGCACTGCTGGTGGCGATGATCGGCCCGAAGGTATCTATGGCAGCTGCTATCAAGGAGATAGACCGGGCGGCGCTAGAGATAAGATCTCTGGTAAAGCCGGGGCGCTGATCCTGCGGCAATTCGCCGCATATCATCCGAAACCTTGTATATTAAGCCGTGTATATGATCGCTTATGGTACGGTTTTCCCCGCTGCTAATTGCATCATTGCTCTTGCTGGTCCTGCTTTTCGTCTCTGTCGGGATGTCACTGGCCACAATGCCGCTTAGCCCGGATGATGTCATGTGGTCTCGAGAGATCGCCGGCCCGGGTGACGAGCGGGGGTATTCGCTGATCGTTACGAGTGATGGGGGCTATGCAGTTGCCGGCAGTGAAAACTCCACGGGTGCCGAGCGCGGGCTTCTCGTGAAAACGGATGATCAGGGCTACCCTTTATGGAACAAAAGCTATAGTGCAGGACAACTGGCTGCTTTTTATGACCTTGCCAGGGCGGGCGATGGCGGATACCTGCTTTGCGGCCAGACTCTATCCAGTAATGCCGAACCGGCCTATTCCTTCGACGGCCTTGCGATAAAGGCAGACGCAGCGGGGGAACGGCAGTGGGTGAAAGCTTTCGGGAGGGATGATGTCAACATTTTCACCTCTGTCATCGTCGACGGTGGCGATATTGTCTTTACCGGCTTTAACAATTCGGCTGGCATCTCGGGGATGAACGCTTACCTGGTTAAAACGGACGCCAGCGGCAATAAGGTGCTGGAAGCCGGATTCGGCCAGGGCGGGATGAACATACAGGGCTATGATGCGAAGAAGGCTCCTGCCGGAGGCTATATCATTGCCGGATCCGCGGGAGACGCAGGTACGTATGGCAGAGATAAGCCTTGCCTGGCGAAGGTTGACCAGAGCGGTACGGTGGAGTGGCTGAACGTACTGAAGGCCGATACCGATAGCTATGCCGAATCCGTCGTGGCGACCGGTAACGGGTACGTCATCGCGGGCACCATCGGCAATGGCACTGGCAACGGCAGCTATGACTATTACCTGGCAAAGACCGACCTGAATGGCGATATCCTCTGGAATCGCACCTTCGGCGGACCTCTGGAGGAAAGAGCTAAAAATGTCATCATCACGCCGGACGGCGGCTACCTGGTAACCGGATTAAGGGGCCCTGAAGATGGAAATACCAGCGCTTTTGTAGTCAAGACTGATGGCCTCGGAAACCCGGAGTGGGATCGGACTTTCGAAGACGGCGACAGGGACATCAGGCTCTACCGGGCTGTCATGGCACCTGACGGCGGCTATGTACTAACCGGTTATGTGAGCACGGCCGACGCCGGAGACGATGTCTGGATCGTCAAGCTCAGGGGTGAGCCGGGCTACGGTCCTACGCCGACTATTCCAACGCCCACCGTTCCCAATGATAGAATTTGCTGCGTACCAATGCTGATCATGCCTCTGTTGCTAGTATGCACGACCTTTCTGGCATCCCGTCGCCGGTGAGTCACTCACTCACTGTCGGTGTGTGGCGCAGTAATTTATTTAACCTATTCTCGGCATCTTACTACCCAAGCAGAGTGATCATTATGGTAAACGCAGCACTGATAGGCGGAGAGCAGTCGGGTAAGACCACGCTGGCCGCCAAGCTGGGCAAGAAGGGCACGGAGTCCGATATCGTGCTCTACAACTTCGTCAAGGGGGACAACATCCTCGCAGTCATCGATCCGGTGGGCTACCCCAAGTCGCCGAAGCCTCTCGTCAACGCGGCCAACATGTCCGACGTCATCGTCTTCTGCGTCGATGCCAAAGGTCTGGACGCCCGGGCGGGCGAATGCATCATCATGCTGGATCTGCTGAAGCCCAAGCACGGCCTGATCAGCATCACCAAGTCCGACACTTCCAACCCATTTGCCATCGAGGAGCTGAAG
Organism: uncultured Methanocella sp.; assembly: GCA_964548585.1. Taxonomy (GTDB): domain Archaea; phylum Halobacteriota; class Methanocellia; order Methanocellales; family Methanocellaceae; genus Methanocella_A. The sequence continues at coordinate 4,937 of CAZJRS010000044.1, forward strand.
AACAAGCTCAAGCTGATGACGAAAGGGACTGTCCTGGAGACGTGGGAGGTTCTGCCTACCTCGACCAAGACCTTCGAAGGCGTCGACCGGCTGAAAGAGATCCTCTTCGAGATCGATAACCAGCTGAAGGAGGAGTACAAGACGCTGAACGGCAAGCCCGCCCGGGTGACCATCGACCACCACTTCAACGTCACGGGCGTCGGCACGGTCATTCTCGGTTACGTCAAACAGGGTACCATCCACGTGAAAGAGAAGCTGCTCGTCTGGCCGATCAAGCAGGAATGCGAGATCCGCTCCATCCAGATGAACGATGTGGACGTCAAGGAATCACCCACTGGCTCCCGGGTGGGACTCGCATTAAAAAATGTGCAGAGCAAGGATCTGGACAGAGGTCACCTGCTCTCCAAAGGCGAGGACGTAAGCGAAGAGTTCGCGCTAAACTGCACCACGGCCAAGTTCAAGGGCGAGTTCAAGCCCGGCGACAAAGTACACGTCTATGTCGGCTTGCAGTCCACTCCCGGTAACATCGTGAAGATCGTCGGGGTCGGAGATGGCAAGGAAGTCGAATCTTCTAAGTCTTCCACAAATTACGTAGTCCACTTGAAGACTGACAAGGAAGTGGCTTACTCGGCCGGAGACCTGTTCCTGCTGTCCCGATTAGAGGACCCCAAGCAGCGGTTCCTCGCCAGCGGTATCGTGTAATTTTGTCGTCTGTGCTAACCACGACGGCACAGCACTTCTTTTTTCACTCGAACTGGAACAGCCGCGCCTGCAAACAGTCCGCGATGATCGAATGGGACGTTTTCCAGGATTTCCGGGCACAATCGGGCAGGCACTTGTTTTTCATATAATAGCTTTTGAGGAAGCTGATAGTGACCTGATCGGCGGGGTATCCGCTGCCCACGTCCTCTCCCATCTTCTCCGATATTTCTCTCACCAGCGCATCCCTGTGGACTTTGGCGATGATCGACGCGGCCGATACTATGGGAAATTTGCTGTCAGCCTCATGTTCAGAAACAATCTCCAGCTCGAAGTCAAGGCACTTTTTCACGTTGAGGCCGAACCTTTCCGCATTCACATCACAGGCGTCCAGATAAGCGATGGTCGGCCTGGCGGAGCGAATGATGCCCGCGAAGCAGTTCACCTCCATCTGGTTCAGGTTATCCTCCGACTCGAACCTGGCGTCGATCTCGTGGGGCGGGAGCACGGCCAGCTCGTAGTGACAGATATCTTTTAACACGGAGGCGAATTCCTCCCGCTTCTTCGCGGTGAGCTTCTTGGAGTCTTTCAAACCCATCGACTGGATGACCGGCATCTTCTCTTCGGGGACCGCTACGCCGCAGACGACCAGCGGTCCTAGCACCGGACCGCGTCCGGCTTCATCTATTCCCATGATCAGCGGACTGCGTTTTCTTGCCATGTCACTCCTCGATCAGCTTTTTATCCTTTATAATGCCTCGCTTCGGGCAGATATCTTCGACAGGGCAGATGTGGTGCAGCGGCAGCACAGCCTTACAGTAGTCCCTGCCCAGGTTGATGATCAGCAGGTGAGCCATGCCCGGAATCCGCACTCTTCGCTCCAGGTCTTCCTTGACCCTGCGCTTGGCGGCCTCGCTGTCCCCGACAGCCAGGCTGAGGCCGGTGCGTTCCGAGACCCGGCAGATATGCGTATCCACCGGGGTAACGTTGTGGCCCAGCGAAAATAGTAAAACGCAGTCAGCGGTCTTAGGGCCAACTCCATATAAGTTCATCAGCGCTTCTCTGGCCACAGTGGCCGGTACATCGCGCATCCACTCAATGCTTCCCTGGTACCGATCGATGATCTCCTGCGAGCTGCGGATGATGAAGTCCGCTTTATAAGGCCCGGACGTGCGTATCAATTCCACGAGCTCTGCTTTATCTGCGGCAGCCATCTTGTACACGTCGATGCCCTTGTAGCGGTGCTGGAGGCGGTAATACGTCTTTCTGGCGCTGTCCGCCGTCTTGTTCTGAGTCAGGATGGTGATGATCAGCGATAAGTACGGGTCCTGTAGCTTCAGCACCCAGCAGTGACGATAATACTCCTTTAGCTTGACCAGGATAGGGTTATCCCCACAGTAGACCTGATCCAGCGGGTAATCAAACTCAGACAGGACTCTTTCCCGGTACTTTTCCGGGCTCACCCGGAGTGAGCCGTCCTCGGTCTGCTCTAGATAAACATCCTCGTCTGTATCCGGGTAATACTTGAGGTATCCCCCTTCGAACGGCATCCATTCCAGCGCGGTGATCTGGATGTCCATGGTCGAGCGCAGGTCAAGGTCCGGGTCAATATCCATCAAAGGCACGTTTCCTCTCATTTTTCATTTACTTTCCGGGTCGCTACAGTCAAGTGCGGCCACCGCATCAGTTATTTCTCCCAGCGATGTCACGGTAAAGTCTGGCTCAGCAGCACGACCGTTTGCACAGTAATATTTTGAGGCGTACAGCTCGAATTTGTCCATGTACTTCGTGAAGAGGATCGCCTTCAAGCCGCAGGCTTTTGCACCATAGACGTCGAGCAGCGGGTTATCCCCCACGTGAACGGTTTTATCCGGTGATGATCCCAGGCTTGCCAGCGACTTCTGGTAGATAAACCGTCCGGGCTTGATATGTCCGGCTTCGTCCGAGAACGTCATGGCTTTGAAGCATCCTGCCAGGCCATATCCTTCCAGCACCTGGCGCATGGTCCATCCCGGGGTGCGGCCGGTATTCGAGATCAGCCCTAGCTTGAAGCCTTGTTCCTTCAGCCCTGTAAGTAGCTCATAGGCCCCATCCACCAGCTTCGGCTTAAAATGGAGCAGCGCATGAGAATAGGGTTCCCTGATTATTTCCAGCAGATCGTCGTCGGGCTCTGTTTCCAGGCCCTCCAGGAACAGTGCAAGGTGGCCGTCATTGCCAAGGTCTCTCTCGTTCTTCCAGATCGCAGTGAGGGCCTCCTCAGTATACGCGTAGGCTGCTATCATCTGGTCGCACGTAAACGGGTAGCCATGGTCATTCAGCGCCTGTCGTATGCTCTTCATCCTGTGTATCTTCAGGCGGTCGTCGTAGAACTCGTGTACCACGAGTGTATTCCAGACGTCGAAGGTTACCGTGTCGATGGTCATTTCAGGCCTCCTGGGCTCAGCAATTCAGCGATTCAGCGATTCTATCGCGCTCGGGATCTGGCGCAGCGTTTCAACTGTTATGTCGGGAACATGTATCCCATTGATACTGGGTGCGTACCGGGTAACGTGTATGCATCTCATGCCGAACTCCTTGGAGCCCTGTACGTCAAGCACCTGGTGGTCCCCAATGTGGACTGTTTTATCCGGCGTGGTTCCCATCCGGCCCAGCGTTGATGCAAAGATACGCCAGTCAGGTTTAAGATACCCCGCCTCGTTAGAAAATGTGGTCACCGGGAAATAGCTGAGGATACCGAGGCGCTGCATTACCTTTCTCATCGCCATACCCGGCGTTCGTCCCGTGTTGGAGATCAGTGCGAGCTTTACCCCGCTGGCCCTGATCGCATCAAGCGCCTCGATGGCACCGTCCACGAGATATGGCTCTACGTGTAGCACGGCTTCAGCATACGGTACTGCCACCGATGCTATCGTCTCAGGCGAAGCATCTATACCCATACACTTTAGCAGGATTTCAACCTGCTGCGGCGTATCGACATCTCGGTTACAGGACCATCTTTCTTGCAGGTGCTTTTCAGAGTCCACATAAGCTTGGGCGATCGCCTCTTGTGACGAAGCGATCCCCACCGACTCAAGCGCAGCCATAATGCCCGAGGTACGGGCTTCTCTCAGGCGCTCATCATAATCCTGATCGTGGGCAATAAGAGTGAACCAGAGGTCAAAAGTGACTGCTTCGATGCCGGCCATGTTTAATCCCTGATTAAATTCCCGACAGTAAGCATAATATCTTTGTGCACCGGAAAACAAATTTAGGGCTTTTTGACTGCCGGAGCAAACTTGTCTATGATTATCCGGGTGTCGTCCTGCAGGCTCGTTACTTCTGGCTGCTCCAGCGCACTTGATCGCCTGGCTACGCCAATGACTTTATTGCCGGTACTTTCGGCCATGTACAGGTAGACGCCTTTGTCAGCCACGCTGTGGTAATTACCAGGCTTTTGCTTGTTCAGCTCGTTGAACTTACCGGACCAGACCGCGGCTTCCTCTTCGGGCTCCTTGATCGTTGACGCGATCACCAGGCCGTCGACCGTTGCCAGAGTAATGGCGTTAAGCCGGTATTTCTTTTCGAGAGCTTCCACGCTTTCCTTCAGTGTGCTTTTGACCACTTCGACTGCCGGCACTGCAGGCTTTTCAGGAGCTTTAGGCAGGGCTTTTTCCACCGGCTTTTCCTTAGGGGCATCGGCAGGCTTGACTGTCTTCCGCTGTGGTATGGGTGGTAAGGCTGTAGGGGGCAGTCCATAGGATACATCCGGTTTGCCCGAGTACTCCCTGGCTATCCTTCCGACCTCCAGTACCAGTGATGCGAGGCCTCCGGCAAGCACTAGTGCGATTAATACGCTGACAGCGAGGCTTGCAGGGTCCGACGTGCCCGTGAGGCCATAAAGGCCGCTCAATGCGTCCATAGGAAGGTTCACCCTTGTAAAATCAGTATCAATTTATCTCGAACCTATTTAAAACATATCTATTGATCAGGGATCACTCGCAGTCCCAAACCTATTATAAAAATTATTACATACGTAAACTAATGGTTGCACTACATATTATATTTGCTTTTTAGCCATCGCAAACAGCCTGTGCCTCTTGTATTCCTCGCCCCGAAAAACCCTGCGCGTAAACCTACTTTCTACCTGTGGCTCCATGCCCTCCAGCAGTCGCTGAAGCTCGTCCCCGGAGAAATAGTGGTAAATGATCCCGCTTTCCCTCCGAAACGTATCGGGTTCTATCTCGTTGCCACCATATCTCATATCCTCCCGGCCGAAAACCTCGATGAAAATCATACCGCCGGGCACAAGCACCCTGCACATCTCCGTCATAGCGATCTCTCTCTCGTGAGCTAAAAGATGCTGCAGGACATCGAAACATACGACCGCATCAAAGGTCAAATCCTTAAAGGGCAGGTATCTGCCATCCCCCTCCACACGTTCTCCTTCTCTGATGAGCCGTAGGCCTTCAAGCGCTACATCTATGCCGACGACCTGGTAGCCCGCCCGCTGTAAAGGGGACATGATCTTGCCGCTGCCACAGCCGACGTCAAGCACCCGGGCTCCGGGCTCGACCGTTGTCTTGATCGGGCCTACCTCGTAGGGGCCTTTCCATAGCGCGCTGGAGTACTCCTTTTTCCACGCTTTCAAATGTGAAATTTCCATCGAACCGCAACCCCTTTATTTCCAGTGGAACACGCCCGCCGTGAGTATGTCATATTATAGGTAGCGGAAGAGCTATAAAAATGTAGTCGCCTATTACTATTGATGTGGCGGGACATAGCCTACTGGGGTAAAAAGCTGGACGACGCCGGGCTGGTCAGCTCGCGCTTCGGCAACATCAGCATACGGACCAAAAATGGCCTGATGATCAAGAAGACCGGTGTCATGCTCGGAGACATCCGGGGCCCGGAGGACCTCGTAGAGGTGGGGTTCTACCCTTCCGAGGATGATGAGCTGGCATCTACCGAGACGCCCAGCCACCGGGCGATCTACCTGAACACCGACGCGAAGGCCATCATTCACGCCCACCCTAGGTTCGGGATCGTGGAATCGCTGCTACAGAAGGATGAGATTATACCTATTGATACCGAAGGCCTGCCTTTCCTGGGTACTATCCCCGTCGTGGACGGCACCACCGGGTCATCGGAGCTATATGACAATATTTCCCGGATATTCTCTTCAGGTAAGTACAAGGGAGTGCTTAACCGGGGCCACGGGTCGTTTGCCATCGGGCCTGATCTGGCAGACTGTTTCAATACGACGGCCATGATCGAGCACAGCTGCTTTGTGAAGTATCACTATGATATGGTGAAAAAGGGTTGAGATGGAATAACCTGGTATACCCTGTCAGTTCTATCTTTTCCTAAACTGATGGTCGATTATAATACGCCGAGGCAGATGATCAGCCCGGCTTTTAAGTTCAGCTAGTTCACCCGGTCCCACTCAATCGATCAATACATCTCCCGCAATTGCTTTTTATAAACTAGATAAACAATTGCTTATAAATTGCAGATGAAATTTTTTATTATTTTGTACTATTACTATATAGTAATTTATTTATATGTTGCTTTCATTCTCTCTCTCTATACGGTTGTTTACCTGTCCATATGTCCAGGTAAGCCTGCTACTCGATGGTGTATTGGTATGAGGTTGAGAGTCTCGTCTTTAGCTTACCTGTTGGTTGTTTGCTTTTTGATTGCCCCCATTTTTAGTCCTTGTGTATATGCGTCTGTGGTATATGGCCCGGAGACGTTTGTGAAGTCTGGCTCTGATGACGCTGCCTTCGGGAGCTATATCGATCTCATCAACGGCTCTGGAGCGATCAATCTTTCTGACGTCCAGAATCCGTATAAGCTGTTTATCAGGAAAAATTCTGGTGATGAATCGGCTGATAACATGTCACTCCTGTTGAATGGCGGGGAGATCGCAGTTAACCAGGAGTTGTTGAATGCACTGCTCAGCAGGAATGTCTCCCTCAATGGAAATAATACGCTTGAGTTTTTCATAAATAATTCCCGGCAGTACTCGTATACAATGTGGGTGGAGAACGATTCCCCTTGCATTCAAATTTTAACTCCGAGAACTGATACGGAATCTGATTGCACTTCATTCCTTTCAGGCCTTGTCCAGGATCTGAACATGACAACTTCGTCCCCGATTGTTAATGGCGCGAGTACCCATACAGTCACTTTGGGGCCGAAGACGGTGACTGTTAATCATAATGGCGCCATAAGCACTTGCGAGACGCAAGGCGGCTACTTTTCGACAGGCATCAACCTCACCGCCACGAACAATATCACGGTAAGCTTTACAGATGCGACGGGGACCGAAAGAACATCTAACCTGCTCCTTGACGGGGATTACTTGAACCAGTCTGAGGAATCGGCGCTGGGCTTCGATCCTTTGAACCCTGACTCTGACTCGTCTTTGACACCTGATAATGAGGCGAACAATGGTATCCCGGATGGCCTTGAATTATTCGGTGGAGACGCCAATAATACACTTCCAGTATTCATCAAGTCCCGGATAGGTGCTAACCCATTCCTGGGCGACTCGGATGGTGACGGTCTATCGGATTACTTTGAGGTTATGAAGCTGATACCGTTCACCAGTGCCACGTCAACGGATACCGATAATGACGGCATACCGGACGGATCGGAAGACCTTGATGGCGATGACCTGACGAATCTGCAGGAGCAGGCTTACGGTACGAATCCGCTTGTCGCCGATACGGATAAGGACGGGTTGAAAGATGGCGAGGAAATCGCTTTTGGTAGTAATCCACTATTAAAGGATACTGATACTGATGGATTATTCGATGATAGCGAACTAAGGCTTGGTACTCTTGTCAATAATCCTGATTCTGATGGCGATGGTTTACAGGACGGTTTTGAAATTTATACTTCCTTAAAGACTAATGCCGAGTTGAACGTCGCGGTTAGTCTGACGGGTGTCGGGGACGTGGCTAAAAACGCATCGGTTTTCAATGAGTCGTCCCCGTTTTTCTTGGATAATCCTTCGCGGATATCGCCTATTGTTAAAGTGGGGACGGGATGTTTCAACAGTTCGTGGATCAGTTTTACGCTTAATCAGAGTAATCTGACCGGTCAAGGGTTTAATGTCAGTCCTTCGAAGATGGTTGTCTGTTACTATAACGAGACGATTGGGTATTTCACTCCTCTGGATACCCTGGTGGAGATCGATTCGTCCGGTTCCTCCGAGATGTATGATGTTAGTGCTGACATCTATTCTCCGGGTGTGTATGGGTGTTTTAATGCCACGAACTTCTCCGAGGTTTTCCGTAAGGTTGTGGAGCTTAATTACGGGACGAGGAATGTCACTAATTCGATCAATGTTTCCTTGAATGGTAATGTGAATGTTACGACGGTTTATCTGGGTCAGCAATCTGCTGTTTCTGATAATGGTCTGCAGTACTTTGAGTTGAGTGAGGGAGATACTTCTTCTGTATCGCTGTTCTCTGCGCCTCGGCAGTTAACAATAGGTCCAGGGCTTCCGGGTTATTCGTTTGTTAAGCAGCATTCTGTCATTGGCAGTACGGATGGTGTATTATCGGATTATCCTGTTCAGTTTATCGTTCATCGTGGGGGCGGCTCGGATATTGGTAGGGATGTGTATCTTAATAATCAGTCGTTGAGCTGGCCTAATGATTTCCGGTTTACTGATGCGGATGATAGCCAGCTTAGCTACTGGATTGAGTCGTCTGACAATAGTACTGCTACAGTTTGGGTTAAGGTGATCAGTATACCAGCATCGCCGGGTTATGCGGTACTAAAACTCTACTATGGCCAAGTGGGTGACCCAGGTGCGAGCAATGGGTTTTCGACTTTCCAGTTCTTTGATGATTTCAATAATGGAAGTACTATTAACACACAGTGGAACAATGGCTACGACAGGAATCTAGTCCGTCAGACGAACGGCATTATAACCATCACATCCAACTACGCCGCTCACTCGATTACAGCTAATACTAATATGTTCGGTCCGGGCAATAGTGTCCGGTTCAAGGCACAAACCAGTGCAAGTAACACCGAATTTGTCGCAGGATTAGAATCCTATGACCAGAGAAATCGTGTCCAGTTCTATGGCCAATACCAATCTAACAACATAGTTGGCAGATCGGTTTCAAACGGACAATGGTCGATTACCGGCACATTGACAAATTCAAAAAACTCATGGCACATCTACGAATCTAAATGGAGCACCGGAAAAATAAACTTTGATCTCGACAACTCAAACTTGGCAACAGTCACCTCGAATGTACCGAACATTGTAGCCCCACGACCAATATTAGGCCCATGGAATGTCGGCTCTCTAATAGTAGACTGGTATGTGGTCAGGAAATATACATTACACGAACCCACCCACAGTACGTGGGGCGGGGGGTCCACCTATGAGGTACTGCCCAACCCATCACCCACCGACTTTAATCTGGATACGGATGGCGACGGTCTGCCCGACCACGTTGAAGAACAAGGCTTCCTCGACGACAAACAGGTGAGACACTACACGAATAAGAGCAGCATTGATACGGATGGAGATGGGCTTGAAGATGGCGAAGAGATTGCCTATGCGAGTATCGCAGATTTTAACTCGGGCAATTACCAGATAATCAGCTACCCGGACAATGATGATTCGGACTGCGATTTGCTGGATGATTATGAGGAGTCTGTTTACTATAACACAGAGCCGTTGTTAAAGGATTCTGATAGTGATCTTCTGGATGATGGCCTCGAAATTTCTATCTGGACTGATCCTTTAAGTAAAGATACTGATGAGGATACTTTCGACGATTATTTCGAGTATTGCCATAGAGAAACAAATAGTGACACTACACAATTTAATCCACTGGTCAAGGATTTATCTCTTGAAGATAGGGAACACGAGTTCCGCCTGGGTTATACAAATGGCGAATGGGGCTTAGAAAGCCACGATAACATGTACTATCTATCCGGTTACATGGTAGCCGGTATTACCCCATTGTGGGGGGACGCGACCGATTTCAGCGATCTGTTCGCCTCTATGTGCCATTTAGACGGCTATAGCTTTATTATTAATGTTGTTGTAGTAATCTTTGACATAGTCTCTTATGCTGCTCTGCTAAGTATCGAAATTCCATTTATTGGTCTAATCGTAGCCTCCGAAGGATATGCGGCTAATCTTATCAGTAGTGCAATGGCGAGACTCGCGAAGTTCTACTTAAAACACCCCAAAATGATCGGACCCATCCTTACCGTGGCAATGAAGCTACTCAAAGATACGCCTGTAGCAGATCAAATCGCGTGGATAAAAATTGTATTGGATACGGACAAGACTGTAATCGATTCGTTAAGGGGCGTGCATCATGTTTCTGATGATACACTCATTGATTGGTGTAAGAAAGGGGCGGATATAAAACATGCTAACGATTTAATGAATAATGGAGCCACAAAAGAAGAAATTCAATATGTTATCAATCAATTTGGAACAGATGCTCCAACATCCTTCCAAAAAGTAAAAACAATTGCAACAAACATCAATACTGGCAAAATTACATGGCTTAATGAAAAAAGATGGGCCCATATTATTGAAAGACATATCACCGGAATATCCAAAAACAAGATAACCAAAAAAGGAACATCATTCTGGCCTACAGGGAAAGTTGTAAGAACACAACCATATCTTGAGACGCCTTACAAGATGGACGAATCGGCAGTACAAGATATGGTTACAAGATCTATAGAAGGAGCACAACAAAGAATAATACAAAATAACGGCAACATCTTGTATAGATGGACATTGAGTAGTGAAGAAAATGGTATAAGAGAAATTGAGACAGTAACAACAGCCGGTGGTGAAATAGTCACTTCCTATCCAACAAGGGGAAGTGAAGTGAAATGGTTCAGTGATAAAATTGGAATTGAACTTCCCGTTGTTTTATGAAGTGATGTTATGGATAAATTAAAAATATTTTATTTAATTGAAACCAATGAAAAATCAATTACTGATATATATGACATTGAGGGTGGTATCAAGATTATTGCAGATGATACCGTTTTAACAAAAATGGTTGATTGTGAAAATGATGAGGGCTATTGTGGCAACTTTTTATTTATCGATATTAAATGTTTGATACATCATGTTCCTGAACTGATTCTGGGTAAAAAGGTAACATGTGAGATAGATGAGGAATTCTGCGAATTCGTTTTTGAGCCAAAAGGTGATTTTATCTATTTTTCGATTAAACACCGTCCAGATATGCCATGGGCGGCAGAATTTGATAAAAGATACCCTGGCGAGGGTAAAGGCTATCCATTACCTGCTAAGCTATTATTGAAGGAACTAGTTATGATTAGTATGCAATTTATAAACGAAGTTCTCATTATAAATCGAGAATTGGAGGGAAGTAAAGAAGTTGTCTCATTTAAAAATGATTTGGCTAAAGCAGAATCCAATTTAAAAGAAATTTTATAATGTGTTGTTATCGATGAACCAACAGAAATGGGCATTGGCAAGGGTAATGTATTAACAACACATGTCATTCGACCCGAGGATATTTAATGGTGATATGATGGAAAAGAAATATCTTGAAAAAGCCGAAGTACTAAATATAAAATCAATCGCTGAGCAGGATGTTGAAGCTGTTATTACATTAGATGTGAGGGGTCACATAATAGAATGCTTTGCCGACCTTACAATTCAAAGTAATTACCATGAGGGAAGTAAATATGACGTTGAGTTATATATATTATTTTTAAATAGTATAAAAAAATAAATAAAAAACAACTGATGAAAATTGATCGTCGTACCAGCAGTATACCATATTATTTTATTTCTGGAAATATAGTTGAGATTATTAATGAAAACGATATAGAATATGCTATAATCGATTCTGGGATCTATATAAATTTTGAAACTCCAAATAATTTAGAATTACATATGGGTGATTATGTTGAAGTTGAGGGCCAGCTTAATGTGAAAAAAAGTTATAAACACATTATCCCAGTGTCCTTGATTACAACATTTTCCCCGACCAGAACCACGATCCCTAAAAAAGTCGATGAAAAACGTTGATAGCATGATGTTTGATCATCTGGGCTTGATGACTGGTTGTTTTTACTGAGCATATAGAGCGGCATACACAGACATCCATATACTTTTTATCGATTAATGCAAAAATCTCATAAAGATTTATTAGTATGCAGGTGGGAGCAATATATCAACTATCCGTATTCTTTACATCAAAGGTGCACAATGACTGAAGACTCCTTTCCAGAGCGTGATATGCAAGAATATGGCTCCGTATTTGAGGGCATGCTTAACCCCCGAGAAAAACTTGTTTGGACCGGCCGTCCCCGCCAAGGCACTTTCCTAATGCCCTTAAACCCGAAGTCCACTCTTGTCACCGGACTGGCCGCGATCTTCTCTCTCCTCTTCGCGGTACTCGCAGGCCTTTTAGTCTATAATTTCCTGTACCGGGTGATCGGTGCTGGCATGGGACTGCTCTTCTTCGTCATGTGCGCCTACGCCACCTTCAACCAGGTCGGAGGCGGCTTCCTGGCCCGGCAGAAGACGTACTACGCCCTGACAAACCGGCGGGCATTAGCCCTGTACAGGCACAACGTCCCGGCGATAGTCAGCAAGGAATACGACTACTCTGCCGGCAGCATTCAACTTCGCCTCACCCGGGGCGGACGGGGAACGATCCTCTTTGGCGAAGCGACACTGACCTATTTTGGGATGGAACATGTACGTGGGGGGACCAAGGCATTCGAGCTAAAGTTCGAAGATATTGCGAATGCCTATGCCGTGTACGATCAGATCTGCAGCCAGAGCCCGCAGTATAGGACCACGCCAGTGGCTTGAAAAGCAGGGAGTTTTGAGAGGTACATTGAGTCCGGGAGGCTTAAGGTCAGGGAGGTAAAGGAGTTTAGAGAGAACTTTAAATGGGGAGGTCAGTGAGGTCGGGAGGTCAGAGAGGATGATTTTTAGATATTCCTCTCTGACCTCCCGACCTCACTGACCTCTCACTTAAAACGTTCTCCCAGACCTCCCTGCACTCACCGACCTCGATCCTCCGGAACTCCCGGGCACTCACTGACCTCAGGGCTTTTCAGACGCCATACATGAAAAACTACTTTTCATCACCGAGTGCTTGGCGATTCTAACAGCGCACAACCGGACTACTGTTTGTTTTTCAAAGCATTTACCTGAAATGAACTTACAGCACCTTGATGAGCGCCTCGACCATATCCTCAAACGTGAACCGCTCCGGCACTACATCAACCCTGATGCCACTCTCCTTCAGAAAGTCAGCCGTCGGGTGCCCGATCACAGCCACTTTTTTGGCGTTGATCTCTTTCTTCAGCTCGTCCAGCACGCCCATGGATTCGCCCATCATGAGCAGGCTTCTGGCTGTCATGGTGCTGGTGAACGTGTACGCATCGATGCTGCCGGTCAGCGCTTCTCTGACGAAGCCGGCCTGTTCTTCGCCGCTCAGGGGCAGGATATCGTAGACGATGATCTCCCTGACCTTCGCTCCTCCGGACTCAAGCCCTGATATGAGTATAGGGTTGCCGTGGTCGCTGCGGAGTACCTCCACACGCTTGCCCTTCAGCTTTGCGCAGAAGTCCTGGACGATCCCTTCGCTGGAGAAGGTACCTGGCATGCGGGTGGGGTTTATCCCGCGTTCGGTGAGCGCAATGTCCGTCTTGGGCCCGATGCTGATGACTTCGACGGAGTTCAGCTGCTTCGTCAGCATGGCCGAATCAGTCGATCTGTCATAGATGAACTGGACTCCGTTCTGGCTGGTGATGATGACTGCATCGATCTCACCGGCGGAGAGCCGGTCGAAGAAGCCTTCGAGAGCGCCGTCGTGCCGGGGGATCATCTCCATCATGGGTACGGGTACAGCTTCAAGGCCTTTCTTGCCGAGCAGCCGGACTGTGTCTGGTAAAAATTTGCCTGGCCGGGTGACTGCCACGCGCTTCATTGGCCCAACACCTCATGCATTTTGACTACGTTGCCGATGACGACGATGGCCGGGGCTTCGACGTTTCTCTTTTCAGCTATCCCTGTGATCGTTCCCAGTGTGCCTGTGGTGACCCGCTGCTCGGGGGTGGTGCCCTTTTCGATGATGGCCACTGGCGTATCTGCCGGTTTGCCGTTGTCGAGGAGCGCTTTTACGTTATCCCCGAGGCGGCTGACGCCCATCAATATAACCAGGGTGCCGTTCATCGCGGCCAGTGATCTGAAGTTCAGCGCGCTCTCGCCCTTGGTCGGGTCCTCGTGGCCGGTGATGACTGTCAGGGATGAAGACCAGTCCCGGTGTGTAACCGGTATGCTGGCGGCTGCTGGCACAGAGATTACGGAGGTGATGCCGGGCACTACCTCGAACGGAATGTCGTTCTTCACCAGCTCTTCAGCCTCTTCTCCGCCCCGGCCGAAGACGTAGGGATCCCCTCCCTTCAGGCGGGCGACGATCTTGTGTTTTCGGGCCTGCTCGACCAGCATCCGGTTCATCTCTCCCTGGGGGACGGTGTGTTTATCCGCCCGCTTGCCCACGTCTATCAGCTCGGCGGCATGGTTGAAGTACTGCTGTATTCCGGGGCCTACCAGGGCGTCGTACAGGATGACGTCCGCTTCTTTCAGTATCCGCACGGCTTTTACCGTGATCAGTTCGGGGTCGCCCGGGCCTGCGCCGAGGAGGTATACTTTTCCGGTCATCTGTTCAGCTCCTTACGGGCGGCTTCGGAGAGCGCTTTTCCCCCAGAGAGGGCCAGCCTTTCGGCGATGCGCTTCACGTGCTCCTCACAGCCTTCAACGGGGATGGTTTCCCGTACTCTGACCTGCTGGTTGCCGTCGAGGGAGAGGATTTCGCAGATAATATCCAGTTCGTCTCCGACTCTTGTGGCATAAACGCCCAGCGGCACCACGCAGCCCCCGTCCAGGCCGGCGGCTATGATCCGCTCGACTCTCGTTTCCAGCCAGGTGGTCTCGTCGTTCAGCACCTTCAGCGCTTCAGCTTCCGGTGAGTTCTCCCTGGCTACGATGGCGATGACGCCCTGGTTTGCTGCGGGCACAAAGTTGTACGGGTCGAGGCGCTCGACTTTCATGTCTATGCCCAGCCTTATCAGCCCCGCTTCTGCCAGGAGGATGGCATCGTAATCTCCCTCCTGGAGCTTGCGCAGCCTGGTATCCACGTTACCCCGGATATCCTTCGGTACCAGTCCCGGGTAGTGGCGGAGAATCAAGGCAGCCCTGCGGGTGCTCGAAGTGCCGATCGAAGAGCCGGCCGGCAGATCTGTCAGGCGCTCCCCGTTACGGATCACCGCTACGTCCAGCGCCGATTCACGTTTCAGGACCGCCGCTGTCACCAGTCCCTCCGGTCGGACGGTCGGGACATCCTTGAGGCTGTGGACTGCCACATCGATCTCGTGGTTCAGCAGGAGATCGTCGATTTCACGCACGAAGGCCCCGTAGCCTTTCATCTGGTACAGCGGGCTGTCTTTCTGGATGTCTCCGGAAGTCTTGATCACGGTGGTGCTGGCTTCGATGCCTCGCTCTTTCAGCAGGCGGCAGACTTTCTCTGCCTGTGCGATCGCCAGCTTGCTGCCTCGGGTCCCTATCCTCATCTCAGCACTCCTACTTTACCGCCGCCAGCGACTTCTTGCAGGCGACCACGATCTTCTCAATATCCGCCTGTGTGTGCGCCGCGGACAGGAAGTTAGTCTCGAACTGGGATGGCGGGAAGTAGACACCGTTCTGCAGCATGTGCCGCCAGAATTCCATGAACTTCACCTTGTCCGATTTTAATGCCTGCTCGTAGTTCTCGGGCTGGGGCCCGAAGAAGAGCTGGAACATCGATGAGATGCCGGTCGGCGTCACCCGATCTTCCATGTCGAGGCTGCGGACGACGTCGGTCAGCTGCTGCCAGAGGGACTTTCCATTCTCGTTCAGCTTGAGGTGGATTCTCTCCCGGTCTAGCACCTCGACCGTGGCCATGCCTGCGGTCAGGGACAGCGGGTTACCGTTGTACGTGCCGGCCTGGTATACTCCGCCCTGGGGTGCCACGGTTTCCATGATATCCTTGCGCCCGCCGAATATCCCGATGGGTAGTCCGCCGCCGGCGATCTTGCCAAGCGTCGTCATGTCGGGCTCGATGCCGTAGTAGCCCTGGGCTCCGAACATCCCGATGCGGAAGCCGGTGATGACTTCGTCGAAGATGAGGAGCACATCGTGCTCCCGTGTCAGGTTACGGACCGCGCGTAAATAGTGATCCTTCGGCAGGATCGGCCCCATGTTGCCCATGACCGGCTCCATGATCAGGCAGGCGATCTCGCCCTTATGGGCTACTAACGTCTCCTCGAGAGCGCCGATGTCGTTATACGGCACCTGTAATGTGTTCTTCACCACATCGACAGGTACGCCGAGCGAATCTGGGACACCTATGGTAGCGGCGCCTGAGCCGGCTTTGACCAGCACTGCATCGTGGGCGCCGTGGAAGCCGCCCTCGATCTTGACGATCTTATCCCGGCCGGTGAAGCCCCGGGCTGCCCTGATGGCGCCCATGGTGGCCTCGGTGCCCGTGTTCACGAAGCGCAGCATCTTCATGCTCGAGTAGTAGGTCTGGATCTTACGGGCATATCTGACCTCGATCTCGCTCGGCGTGCCGTATATCCAGCCGCTTTCGAGTTGCTTCTTGATCGCTTCTTTTACCGCCGGGTGGGCGTGGCCCAGGATGAGGGGCCCGTAGGCCAGGCAACAGTCTATGTACTCGTTGCCATCCACATCGGTAATTCGGCTGCCAATACCGGATTTAGTGAAGAACGGGAACGGCTTGATCGCCCGGACCGGGCTGGACACGCCGCCCGGGAATAGTGTCTTCGCCTCTTCGTATAGCTGCGCTGACTGATCCTGTTTCAAAAAGATACCTCGGTTACAGTTCTTGCTTCTTTCATGGTATACAATCATTTCCCCCTCAGGGAAGCTCCCTCGGGGAAGCCCTATCGGGGAAGTCTCCTCGGGGAATCCACCAGGCGGGGAGCGATCTCCTTCGCAAAGTAGGTGATGATCATGTCCGCCCCTGCCCTGCGCATGGATAACAGCGTTTCCATGGCGACTTTTTCGCCGTCGATCCACCCGTTGGCAGCGGCTGCCTTGATCATGGCGTATTCGCCGCTCACGTTGTAAGCGGCTACCGGCACCCGGAACTCGGACTTGACTCTGTGGATGATATCCAGGTACGACAGGGCGGGCTTGACCATGACGATGTCAGCGCCCTCCTCCAGGTCCAAGGCTACTTCCCGGATGGCCTCGTCGGAATTGGCCGGGTCCATCTGGTACGTGGTCCGGTCAAAGCCCTGGCACCCCGAAGATGCGGCATCCCGGAACGGGCCGTACATCGCCGAAGCATACTTGGCCGCATAGGACATAAGGACCGTCTCCTTCAGGCCGTAAAAGTCCAGCTCGCTCCGTATCGCGTGCACCATGCCGTCCATCATGCCTGACGGGGCGACGACATCCGCGCCTGCCCGGGCATAATTCACCGCAGTCCGGGCGATGATGTCCAGCGTAGCGTCGTTATCCACGGTCTGGCCTTTGATCGGCCCGCAGTGGCCGTGGCTGGTGTACTCGCACAGGCACACGTCGGCCATGACCAGAATATTGTTATTCCGGCGTTTGATGGTTTTTATAGCCTGCTCGATCACGTTGCCCGGCGCATATGCCGCGTCACCAGTCTCATCTTTATGTTCCGGGATGCCGAAGAGGATTACGGCTGGTATACCTAGCGACGCGATCTCATCGATCTCCGCATCCAGGTCGCCCATCGGCAGCCGTTCTATGCCCGGCATAGAGCCTATAGGCTTTCGCTTTGTGATCGTTTCATCCACGAAAACCGGGCAGATCAGGTCTGTGACGCCGAGCGAAGTTTCGCTGACCATGTCCCTGATGAGCTTAGTCTGTCTTAGTCGCCTTAGTCTTGTTACCGGATATCCCATTACTCTCATCCACCCACAGGTCGAACAGCTCTTCCGCAGTACGAAGACACCCGTCGTCGCACCGCTCTGCCGCCCGTCTCAGTTGTCTGGTCGGCACGGCAAGGATCTTGTTTGTCAGAGTCATGGAGAAGTCGCGGAGAATGTCGACCTGCTGTTCTGTCAACTCCCCGGCCGTGCTCAGGCGGCTCAAGGCCCTGCTCAGCTCGGCAACCCTGATATAATCGGTCCGCTGGTACAGGCTGCCGATGACTTTATCGGCATGCTGGCGCTTGATATCCCGCTTGAGCAGGTCCAGTTCCTCTTCCACGATGGCCTCTGCTTTGAGCGCCTCGCTCTGCCTGCGCCTCATGCTTGCCTCATTGATCTGCCGCAGGCTGTCGATGTTGTGCAGTGCCACCCCGGGCACCTCACCGACGGTTTCCTCAATGTTTCTCGGATTCGTGATGTCGATGAAAGCAAGGACTTTTTCGCCCTTACACTGCTCCACCATCTTTTTTGTGATAATCAGGTGCGGGGCCCCCGTGGCGCATATCACCACGTCGGCGCTGCCCAGGTAATCGCACAGCCTGTCCAGCCTGATGGCGACACCCTGCAGGCTGGCGGCCAGCTTCTCCGCCTGCTCAAAAGTCCTGTTCGCCACGTAGATCGCCCGAAGGCTTTTCTCCGCCATGGCATTCGCCACCAGCGTACCCATCTCTCCCGCGCCGACCACGATGATCGTTCTGCCCCGAAGGTCGCCCAGTAGCGATTCAGCCAGCTCTACCGCAGCCGATCCTATCGAGACCGAGCCCTTGTTGATCCCCGTATCCCGCCTGGCACGGATGCCTACGTGTATCGACTTCAAGATGGCAGTGGAGAGCACAGGGCCCACGGTGCCCGACCTCTGGGCGTGGAGCAGGGCAGTCTTCAGCTGTCCCAGAATCTGGTCCTCACCTACGATCATCGATTCCAGGCCGCACGCCAGGCGCAGCATCCCCCGCAGGCATTCATCGTCTGCGGAGCAATGCGCGTGTTCAAGCGGCATTCCCTCTGCGCGGGCGAAGTCAGCAAGGTCGTTTCTGTTCTCCGTAATTGCGTATATTTCCACACGGTTACAGGTCTGTAGCAGCACAGCTTCAGATATTCCCGGCCAGGAGATCAGGCGGAGCAGCGTCACATCCGGGTCCCGAAAGCGGGCGTGCTCTATGCCATCGATGCCCGCATGCTTGTGGTTGACCGAAATGCTGCAAATCTGCGCCATGTGATCACTTTTCACATATAAGGTTATGACTAAGTAACACTTATCCTTGTTTTTTTAGCACTTATACGGGATAAAGCTTACGCAGGCGATTTCATGACGTGATAATGTTGGCCGCCGGGCAATAAACATAAGTGCAATCAAATGAAAATATGTTCATTGCTTTTCGCTCAGCCTTTATCTAAATACCGGTGAAATCGCCAATGAGACGTTATCAGTATGAAGTAGCACCCTGGCCAATTCCTTACGAATCCTATGCCTACATAAAATGTACCGAACGTGCAGCCGCCATCGTCTATGATAAACTCGGTCCGGGTTTAAAAGAAAAGGCCTACGAAAAGTGTCTCGCTAAAGAGTTGGGTAAACTGGGTTTTACAGTAAAGAGCCAGGTGAACCTGCCAGTCCTTTACGACGGAGAAAAAATCGGTGAAAATTACCGCGTAGATTTACTGCTGGAAGACGACCTGATCATCGAAGTCAAAGCCGTTGACAAGATCATCCCCCTCCATCGGCTACAGGTACTGACGTATCTGAAGATCAGCAATAAGCGGATTGGATTACTAATTAACTTCAACTGCGAAAACATCAGTGATGGCATAAAAAGGATCATCCGAAACTGATTCTATAGGTTAAGAGGTTAAAGGAGTAAGGAGTAGCAACGAGCTGGATCGGCGCCTTGAACGTCTTGGCTTCCCGGCGACTATTCTATCTCCCGGCCGGAAAACTGCATACTCAAGGCTTTCTCTCTTTTATCCTCATCAGCGCCAGCGTCAGGGCGTCGTCGTACGACGTCTTCATCGCTTCCCAGACCGCCGGGGCATTCAGTATATCCCACAGCAGGCGCTCCCGGTCTTTCTGTTCGGGTACGACCCTCTTCAGGACTTCCCGTACGTCAGCCTGCAGCCTTACCATGTCCGCCATATCCTCGCCCAGCGACGCCTCCAGCCGCTGTCGGAGATACTTTGACATGGCCGGGCTTTTCCCGCCCGTCGCGATGGCAATGGAGATATCCCCTCTGGTAATTTTCGCAGGCAGTATCACCCCTGATTCGCCATGAACCGAGTTGACCAGTATTCCCGCCTCCCGCGCCACACGCACGACAGCCTCGTTGAACGCGGCGTTCCCTGTGGCAGCAACAACCAGAAAAGCCCCAGCGATGAGGCCTCTAATCTCCTCCGCTGTGACCTCCTGCTTCACAAGGGCAATGCCCTGCATCGCTTCCAGCACCGGGGTAAAAGACGGGCTAATCACAGTCACATCCGCAGTGCCCGCAAAATACTGCGCCTTTCGCTCACCTACTCCTCCACCGCCGAAGATCACTACCTTCCGGCCTTTGAAGTCGATAAACAGGGGCAGGTAATCGCTCATATATAGAGAGTTAGCGCTTCGATCGGTAAAAACGTTTGGTTACTCACCTCAGCCATTCAACCATGCTTGGCTGTAGCTTGGCGGTGTCCTGGTAGAACCTTGCAT
>CAZJRS010000044.1:25422-27348 GCA_964548585.1 uncultured Methanocella sp.
AGCCATTCAACCATGCTTGGCTGTAGCTTGGCGGTGTCCTGGTAGAACCTTGCATAGATGAAGGTGACGGCGACGCTCATGGTGAAGAGTGCCCAGGGGATGGTGACGAAGAGTGCCATGGCGACTACGCCGATGGCTGCGATGGCCGCTGAGGAGGCTATGGCGACGAGGAATCCTTCCGGGTTGTACATGATGAAGCCGATGACCTTGCGGATGTTCACTGCTTTGCGCACGCTGCCTGTGCTGGCGTAGAGCACCCATGAAGCGAAGAATACTACCGCGAAGATGGCTGCCACCATCGCCATGGTGATCACCAGCACGATGGTGCTGACGAGCAGCAGGAACGTCATGTTCGTATAGCTGAACACGATTACCGGTATCCCGGGTATGAGCACGATGAGTACGTATAAAAAGGCGTAGCCTATGAACACCAGCGTCATCCGTAGCCCGTCCACGAACATCTGGCCGATTTCGTCCCACTCGGGCAACACTCCGTTCCCCCGGACGATCTCTCGCATGCACCTGGTCACGTACCCGAGGAAGAACGGCAGGCCTATGACTAGAAACGACAACGCTACGACTATACCCCCGACGAGCAGCGACGCGAGGTTAGACAGTGCGTACTTCCCGGCCATCAGTATGGTTTCCAGCAGGTCGTAATTCCGGGCCATGGTATTATTACATAGCGCATGGACGATATTTAAAAAGATCGCAGGTTCTCACCTACGAACTTATATAGCATCACAGCCTACCTGTCGGGCGATGAGCGATCGTGTCGCCCCCTGCGAGGGCATTTTAAAGGAACTCGTGGCAATACCCTCGGTGACTGGCTCTGAAGGCCTGATCAAAGACTATCTGGTGCATAAGTTCCGTGAACTCGGCTTTGATACCAGGATCCAGCTCGTGGATAGCGACAGGTATAACGTGGTCGGAGTGCTGGGCGAAGGCCCGATCAGGCTCATGCTTTGCACTCACCAGGATGTCATTCCTTCGCTGGACGAGACCAAATGGACGTCTCCGCCGTTCGCTCCCGAGGTCCGGGACGGCCGCATCTATGGCAGGGGTGCCACGGATGCCAAGGGCTCGCTGGCAGCCATGATGGATGCCATGGCCCGCCTTAAGCACCTTAAACTGAACGGCGCAGTCGCTATTGCAGCGGTGGTTGAGGAAGAAACCGGCCGTTCGATCGGCGCCCTTAAACTGCTTACCGAATACCAGCCTGAAATGGCGATCATCGGCGAGCCGACCCGGCTACGTCTGGCTATCGCTCACAAAGGCGCGCTACGCCCGGCGATCACAGTCCATGGCATGGCCGCCCACGCGTCCAGCCCCGGCATGGGCATAAACGCCATAGCCACGATGGGCAAGCTCTTACTCGTGCTGAACTCCTACGCTTACCGGGTGAGCAAAAACAAGGACCCCCTGCTCGGGCGCTCCTCTTCCGAGGCCACGATGATCCACGGTGGCGAACGCATCAACGTGATCCCTGAACAGTGTACGGTCTGCATCGACCGGCGCCTGGTCGCAAACGAGCGCATCGAAGATGCGTACCGGGATCTGCAAGCAGTGATCCGACGTTTCTCCCTGAAACACCGGACCAGGGTTGACGTAGAACTGGTTTCCTCATACCCCCCCTCATCCACTGGAGAATCCGAACTCATCGTCCGTCTGACCACTTCCGTCCTATCCGGGCTGGGCATGAAGACCGAAGCCGTGGGATTCCCTGCCGGCTGCGACATGTGGGCCTTCCGCGCAAGAGACATACCGACCGTTGTGATCGGCCCCGGCAGCATACAGCAGGCACACGTGGTCGACGAATATATCGAGATAGACGAGCTTCACAAGGCAGCAGATGTATACGAGCGGCTGATACTGAAGGCGACCGAATAACCCCGGTTAAAACTCTACCACGGCGGCACAACGACT
>CAZJRS010000045.1:0-9087 GCA_964548585.1 uncultured Methanocella sp.
CATGGCAAAGACAAACATACCAGAAAAAGGAGCGATCATCCAGAGGGACATGGAGACGTTTTCGATATCACCCCACATCCCTGGTGGCTTCATAGAGCCTGCGATGTTGAGACAGATAGCCGACGTGGCGGAAAAATATGGTGCCACGTATGTGAAGCTCACGGGCGCCCAGCGCATTGCCATCATTGGCGTACAAGAAGATGACCTGGATAAGGCCTGGGCGGAGTTTGAAGACTGTTCTAAGGCCATAGGCCCTACGATCCGGAGCATCCAGATGTGCCCTGGCACGAGGGCATGCAAGCGCGCAAAACAGGACAGCCCTGGCCTGGGATTTGCCCTGGACAAGGAGTTCTACGGTAAACCGGCGCCAGCCAAGTTCAAGATGGGCGTATCAGGATGCCCTCACTGCTGCAGTAACTCCTGGATGAAAGACATGGGATTCTTTGGTACTGGTAAAGGGTTCAAAGCGATCGTAGGCGGAAGAGGCGGAGGAAATCCGAAACAGGGCCGGGAAATAGCCGATGGCCTCTCAACAGAGCAGGCAGTAGCACTGGCAGGCAAGGTCATTGCGTTCTACAGGGAGAATGGCAATGCTCACGAACGCTTAGGTGCAACCATCGAGCGTATGGGCTTCGATACGTTTGTAAGAGAGGTAATCTGAGAAGACCAAAGGAGTCTCGGCCATGGTGTCCTGGATCAGGTGGCACGTTGACCCACAAGTGGCAGCACATCAGATAAAGGCAGCCTGAAAGAAGAAGAAGACAGACGATATAATAAGAGTTCCGGGGAAGCAACGTACTTCCCCAGTGGTTGGGAGAGTGCTAAGCATTATAGCATGTTCGGCGCTCGCACCCTCGTCGGGCACAACGGGACGGCGCTTTGCAGCGCCAGTTGAACCTGCTTTCCAGATAATTATTTCTTGGAAGCTTCTTTCCCCTTCTCGATTAATTCACGGACCTTCTGTCCGCCTTTCTTGCCAATACTCTTATAGTAGTCTTCACCGTGACGCTCCTTGGTGGTGTCTCCGCCCTTCTTTCCGGCCTGACGTACGGTCATTTCTCCTTTAATTTCTTTCGCTACCATATGAAAATCACAATTTTAATATAAGTTATTATATAAATGTATGTTACTCGTGTAAATAACGAAAAATCGATTAAGAAGTAACATATATTCACCTAATATTGAGTTTTATCAAATGGGTGGTGAAGGGAACGTGCCACTCACGAAGACCATTAACAATATAAAAATTTGTATTTAGGTGCGGGGGACGAGATTCGAACTCGTGAACTCCTTCGAGATAGGATCCTAAGTCCTACGCCTTTGACCTGGCTGGGCTACCCCCGCATAATATGCCGAATTTGGCTTCTCTTCTGTGACCGGTACGAGTATTTTTTGTCCTACGTACTGATACTGGAGAGGCATTAGTCTATGGCAGAAAATACTATAAAAAGCCTTCGTACGAATCGGGGAAAGACGCAGGAGATCGAAGAGCGCCTGAAAGAATAAGGAATGTAGTCAAGGACGATATCTGCCCTACATCCCAACTTCGAACTCCTTGGGAAGCCTTACGATCCCCTTGATGCCATCGAGAGCCCCGGGGACCAGTTCCTGGACCATGAACACTTCGTCAGGTACTGGAAACGGTGCATCGAGGCCTTTGGCGCGGGCGGACGAGAAGCCGAACCTTGGATAATAGTCGGGATGGCCGAAAACCACGATGGAGTTGAATCCGAGCTTCTTACAGGCTTTCAACCCTTCGGTCACGAGCTTCGATCCGATTCCCTGTCCCTGGAAAGCCGGCAATACCGCCACCGGCGCAAGTGAGAGGGATTCTACAAACCCACCCTGCGTTTCAATCGCCAGCCGGGTGAAGAGAATATGTCCGACAACCTGGCCGTCTTTTACTGCCACGAGAGACAGCCCCGGTACATTGTGTTCCGACACCCGGAGCATGTTCACGAGACGGCCTTCGGCAGCCCGGTCAAAGGCCTGCCAGTTCACTTCATAGATGCCTGCATAATCCTCTTCGGTTTCCGCCCGATAAATTAACGTAAAAAAACGCCCCCTGATTATTGATAGGCATCAATCGGATGCTGCTATAAATATCTGGCGGTGACAATATAAAACCGCCTGAGGCTGTCCGTTTATCAAACTAAAAATAATTAGAGATCCTAGAATATAGTATCCGTCGAACTGCTCCCCTGCGCGCTGTCAGACGTCTTCAGCGTGGCAAACAAGCCCTCTTTGTTCAGAAGCTCCGCATAGCTCCCAATCTGGACGACCCCGCCATCATCGATCACGATTACCCGGTCGGCAATCTCGGTCAGAGACATTCTATGGGATATGATAAACGTCGTGCGCCCCTTGATCAGCTCATCCAGCGATGCCTTCAAAAACATCTCGGTCTCCGGGTCTATTGCCGAAGTGGGCTCGTCCAGAATAACTATCTGCGTATCCTTCAAAAACGCCCTCGCGATCGAGATCCGCTGCCGCTGACCCACGGACAATTTCGTGCCACGCTCGCCGATCAGCGTATCGTACCCAGCGGGCAGAGACATGATAAATTTATGGATGTGCGCCTTCTGGGCTACCCTTACCACATCAGCGTGAGATGCGCCGGTCTTGCCATACTTGATGTTGTTCTCGACCGTATCGTTGAACAGAAAGATATCCTGCGATACGATGCTGATCTGCTGCCGTAGCCAGGCGTAATCCAGCTCGTCCAGCGGGCGGCCGTCCAGGTATATGGCGCCTGACTGAGGACTGTACAACTTCAACATCAGGCTCACCATCGTGGTCTTACCGGCACCGCTGTGGCCAACGATAGCGATCGTCTCGCCGTGCTTCACCTCAAAGCTGATGTGATTCAGCACCGGCTGGTCTACCGCATAGGCGAAGCTCACATCGTCGAACCGTACATCACCAATGACAGTGTCAGGTTTCAC
Source organism: uncultured Methanocella sp. (assembly GCA_964548585.1). GTDB lineage: Archaea > Halobacteriota > Methanocellia > Methanocellales > Methanocellaceae > Methanocella_A. The sequence continues at coordinate 2,946 of CAZJRS010000045.1, forward strand.
CCCGCCCTTGCTCCACTCGAACTCCGGCACGACGCCGAACATTTCTTTAAGCCGGTCCATGGATGCGAAGGCAGGCTGGAAGGACATGTAGGTGTAGAACAGTGTGTTGACTGCCCCGGATAAAAACACTAAATAGGACATGAACGCCACGAAGTCGCCGATCGTCATCTGCCCGTTCCGGATTTCCCCCGCCCCTACCAGCATGATGATCAATACCAGAGCAAACATGGTGCCCCTCATGAGGGACATGGCGAAGGAAATGAGCATGGACCGGCTGATCCTCGCCCGGACGACATCCCGCAGCCTTGCCGACATCTTGCCGACCTCGGTCTTTTCAGTCGCATAGGACTTGACCAGCTCTACGCCGGAGATGGCCTCCTGCATGTTCTTGGATACCTCTGCACTGGATTCCCGTTCCCGATAGCTCAGCGCCCGGATTCTGCCCGACAGGATGGTCCTGATGACCAGGTAGACGGGTAATGTGACGGCAATGACCACGGCAAGGCGGGCGTTGAGTGACATCAGGATCGCCACACCGAAGAGGATGTAGAACGCGCTGGAGATGATCTGCGTCACGGCGTCCGAGAAGAGGTACTGCACCAGGTTTACGTCGTCTGATACCCTGGACATGAGGTAGCCGGTCTGCTTACTTTTGATAAACGAGATGGGAAAACGAAGCACGTGGTCGAACAGGCTTGTCTGGAGGTTATATGTCAGTTCCTGCTGATATACCGCGGTCAGATAGATGGCGATGGTGTTGAGCAGCCCGAAAACGAGGGCGACCAGGACCATGGCGACGACGATGAATTCGATCGACCCAAAAAGTCCGATGACCTGAGTTACGTCCAGCCCAAGCCCCAGCCATGCCAGGGTACTCTCGATGCCGCCGTAGCCGGTCTTCAGGATCACGAAGTCTATGAAGAACTTGCCGGTCAGCGGTAACAAAGCCTTGATCGCCGTGGTGAGCATCACGAGGAAGAGGCTGAACGCGCCGATCTTCCACACGGGCTGGACAAACTGCCAGAAGAAGGCCAGGTCTCGCAGCTTGAATTGTGACTTCTGGGGGCCAGATACCCTGACTATCGCAATAAAATCGTCTGCTGCTTGTCGAACTTTACCTATGAAAGATTGCACCTGTGTGAACATATGATCAGAATTACCCGTTGCTTATGCCTCGATCGCCGTTGGCTGCCGCCGATGACGATCCCGATACCACCACAGGTTAGGTGTCCGCGATAAAATACTTGTGCAAAAGCCTTGACGCCATATGGCAGCAGGCATTGAGGGTTATAGCGTCACCGGGCAGGGCATGGCGGATATAAAAGCGGTGTGGAATGATTCAAGTTAGTCTTCCGTGAACCAAGCCTTTGCATAGGCACGACTCGACAAGAGGAACGCTGCGCTGTGCGTTCCGAAGATAGGTTCTGGGACAAATACTGGCTTAAGATTATCTTTTCACCGCCACCCATCCGCCATACAGGAAGCTGGTATAGAATCGGAAAGGCCCTTCGAATCCGGCCTCCGATAGCAGGTTTGCTATCCGCCCTTCAGGCACGAACTGTAGTCTTTTAAGTATCTGGCTCCTGAAGCCATCCTCCACGATCACAGGGTCGACTCCCCCGGCTTTGACGAAGGTTTTCCATGCAGCTACGGCCATCTCATACTCTTGGCTGCCCTTGTCGCCGAACCCATCTACGAGAATCAACGGAGCGCCGCTCTTGAGATGTTGGCCGATGCTCGTTAGCAACTGGAGCTTAGAGCCATCATCCGGCAGGAAGTGCATGACCAGAATGCAGGTTGCGCCATCGTACAAGTGAGATTCGGGCAGCTCGTGCGTGAACCCTTTGAACAGGGTGATGGGACTTGACCATTGCAGGCAATCGATCTTTTTCTGTGCGATAGATAGCATATCAGCCGAAGGATCTACTCCAGTGATCCGCCAGCCCGGGCTTTTCTGTCCGAACGTACAGATCTCCATTCCGGTTCCTGCACCTACAACCAGCAGGTCTGCGTCATCGTGCAACATCGAGCGGAGGTAAGAGTACGCCATGGTAAACAAAGGCTCATAGGCCGCACAAAACTGCCTGATAGATTCGTCGTACTGGCTTAGGTCGATGGGCGGGCTGGAGTCAAAATTCGCCGCCTGTTGACTATTGGCATTTAAGCTCATGGAACAGTGCCCCGGTATTGATTAGAAGTTAGATAGTAAGCTTTATTTATGATTATATCTAATGACTGATTAGTCACTCGATCGGAGATAAGGCATGTCGGACAGTCCACAGGAGAAGAAAAAGGCCATAATCAAGGCAGCGTTGAAGCTATTCACGGAGCGAGGCTTTGATGGTACGCCGACAGCGAAGATATCCCAGGAGGCAGGAGTTGCCACCGGGACACTGTTTCGCTATTATCCGACCAAGGAAGACCTGATCAACAGCACGTATGTCGTGGCCAAAGATAATCTAGCCAAGGCTATGACGACCGGCTTTAAAGACGAAAAAACCCTGGAAGGAAAACTGCGCTGCATATGGGGAAACACGATCCGCTGGGGCCTTGAAAGCCCGGAAGAGCTGCTGTTTTTAGAGCAGTTCATGTCCTCGCCATACATCACGAAGATCACTGAAGAAGAGGCAATGAAGCGGTTCGCTTTCCTTAGCGAACTGCTGGAAGAAGGGGTCCGGGAAGGCAAGCTCAGGGATATCCACCGCGACCTGATCTTCGAGATCATGTTCAGCGCCAACAGGGCTGTGATTAAAAAGATCGCCACCCACGGGCTGCAAGAACAGACAGAAATGTTGATAGACGGTTCTTTCGAACTGATCTGGAGCGGCTTATCCAGATAAAGCGATTACGATACTAGTTGCCATGATACGGACGACCAGCCAGCCCTTGAGGTGGCAAACCACAACCACGGAGGAACAGAGATGCAATACAGGAAAATGAAAACGACAGGAGACGAGTTATCCATACTCGGCTACGGCTGTATGAGGCTGCCGAGAAAGGGCGTCGCCGTCGATGAAGAGCGGTCCATAAAGCAGTTACGCAACGCTATAGACCAGGGGGTCAACTACCTGGACACGGCGCTGCTCTACCCGGGCAGCGAAGCGCTGGTCGGTAAAGCACTGGCGGACGGGTACCGGGAGAAGATCAAGCTGGCGACGAAGTTACCGCCCTTTCAAGTGAAAAGCCGGGAAGACATGGATAAGCTGCTCGAGGTTCAGCTACAGAAGCTGAAGACTGACCACATCGACTACTACCTGATGCACAGTATCAGTATCCAGGACTGGAAAAAGATGAAAGACCTGGGAGTCGAAGACTTCATCCAGAAAGCCAGAGCCGACGGCAGGATCCGGCACATCGGCTTCTCCACGCACAACGGGACGTCAGAGTTTAAGCAGATCATCGATGACTACAACTGGGATTTCTGTCAGCTCCAGTACAACATCCTGGACGAGAACAACCAGGTGGGAAAAGCAGGGCTACAGTACGCTGCGTCGAGAGGTCTCGGCATCGTCATAATGGAGCCGCTCCGGGGAGGAAGCCTTGCCAGGGCGCCTCCAAAGGAAATCCAGGCTATCTGGGATGAAGCGGATATAAAAAGATCGCCTGCCGAATGGGCGTTGAGATGGGTATGGGACCACCCCGAAGTAACCGTCGTCCTCAGCGGCATGAATGAAGAGCTTCACATAGAGGAGAATATCCGAATTGCCGGGGAAGCTTTGCCTCGCTCGCTGTCAGAAAAAGAGATGGGCCTGGTGAATCGGGTAAAAGACGCCTATCGCAAGCGCCTGAAGGTAGGGTGTACCGGCTGCCAGTACTGCATACCATGCCCCGCCGGGGTGAACATCCCGGGATGCTTTGAGAGCTACAATAACAAGTACCTTGGGAACCCCATGCAGGCAAAAATCATGTATATGGTCCACATGGGCGGAGGCATGGACGGAAGCGGCCCAAAAAGCTATGCGTCCCAGTGCATCGGCTGCGGTAAATGCGTGAAAAAGTGTACCCAGCACATCGACATTCCGAAGGAGCTCAAGCAAACGGCCAAAGAGCTGGAAGGCCTTGACATGAAGGCGATACGGCTCTTATTCAGGCCCGTCTTCGGGACGTTTATGGGAATCTCCCGGTGGAGCAATATGAGAAAAGCCCGGTCAAAAACCGGGAAGTAAAAAGATCAGGTGGAGATCAGTTCACGGAGATACCTGCCTGTGTACGATCGATCCACCTTCGCCACCTCTTCCGGAGTGCCCTCGGCGATGACCTCGCCACCCTTTTTTCCGCCCTCTGGGCCAAGGTCGATGACCCAATCTGCCGCGGCGATCACGTCGAGGTTGTGCTCGATGACGACGACTGTGTTGCCCGCCTCGACGAGCTTATGGATGATACCCATGAGCCGCTCCACATCGGCCATATGTAAGCCGGTCGTGGGCTCGTCCATGACGTAGAGATTCCCGTCTTTGTGGAGTTCGCTGGCCAGCTTGATCCTCTGGGCTTCGCCCCCGGATAGCGTACTCAACGGCTGTCCGAGCGTGAGGTAGCCGAGCCCGACTTCCTGCAGCTTCTTCAGCTTCGCAGAGAGTTTACGTTCATCGAAGAAGGCTGCCGCGTCGTCTACAGTCATATCCAGAACTTCGGAGACATCTTTGCCCCGATACTTGTACTGGAGCACTTCTGCGGTGTATCTTTTACCCCCGCATTCGTCGCAGGTCATCTGGACACTCTCCAGGAAGTGCATCTCGACCTCGAGGAAACCGCTGCCATTACATTTCGGGCAGCCCCCCTCAGAGTTAAAGCTGAATAGATTGGCAGTCGTCCCGGTAGCTCTGGCGAAAGCAGCCCGGATATCGTCGAACATGCCGGTGTATGTCGCAGGGTTGGAGCGGCTCGACCGGCCCACGGGAGACTGGTCGATGACTACAGCCTCAGGATGATCGGCGATGAATATGTCGTTAATCAACGTGCTCTTGCCGGAACCGGCGACACCGGTAACACAGACCAGGACGCCGGTCGGTATCCGGACCGTGATGTCCTTCAGGTTGTGCATTCGTGCATTCTTTACCTCGACATAGCCGGTCGGCTTACGGCGGCTGAACGTGGGAGACTGCCTGGCTGCCAGATACTTCCCGGTAATCGCAGTGGAGCGCTTCATCTCTTCGATGGTGCCGGTGAAGGTAACGTGGCCCCCCTGCGAGCCCGCACCGGGGCCCATCTCGATCACGTGGTCCGCGTGCTCGATAACCCCCGGGTCATGCTCGACTACCAGGATACTGTTGCCCTTGTCGCACAGCCGCCGTAACATCCCGATGAGGTTAGTGACGTCCCGGGGGTGCAGCCCGATGCTGGGCTCGTCGAACACATAGATGAGGCTGACCAGGTCACAGCTGAGCTGGCGGGCCATTTTTACGCGCTGAGATTCCCCACCAGACAAGGTTGATACTGGCCGCTCCAGCGAGAGGTACCCTACCCCGATGTCGATCAGGTGCTGTGTGCGATCTGTGATGGGCTTGATGATCGGGTCGGCGACCGGACCTGATACCGTTTTCAGGAACTCTTGCAGGTCGGTCAGCTCCATGGCAGACAGCTCGGAAATGTTCCTTCCATTGATCCTGGCAGAACGGGCCCGATCGTTCAGCCGGGTGCCACCGCACGCCTGACAGGGTACAATCTTGAAGTACTTCGCCTCGCGTTCATTGATGTCATCCTTGCCCATCTGCCGGCGGTGCAAACCAGTGACAATGCCCTCAAAGGTGACGTGGTTCACCCCATAATGCTCGTTGGCCTTAACCTTGACTATCTCCGAGTATAGCAGCTTGTTTAGCTCTTCCGCGGTGAAATCTTTCAGCGGCTTATCCATGTCGACCATGCCACTTTCCTTCAGGGATTTCCAGTACCATCCACCAGGGTAGTAATTATGGTGCTTGATCCCACCTGCGGCAATGGACTTATCCAGGTCAAGGAGCATGGCCAGGTCGACGGTGATCTTGCTGCCTAAACCGCTGCACTCCCGGCACATTCCCTCTGGATTATTGAACGAAAAGTAGAAGGACGGCCCCACCTGAGGCTCGCCGCACCGGGAGAAAAGCAGCCGGAGATACGTAGATATCTCGGTGGCCGTCCCGACGGTAGATCGGACATTTTCACCCAT
>CAZJRS010000045.1:9187-27129 GCA_964548585.1 uncultured Methanocella sp.
GCTTTCCGATACTCGCTCAAAGCAGCCCGAACGGTCTCCGCCGGAAGCAGATCACAGTTATACGTGGCAATGTCAACCTGCCACCGGATATGTTCAGGCTCCTGAAGCAGCCTTAAGAGCTTAGACTTTAAGGCTGCTTCACCGGCTTCGCTAATCGCATAAAGCTTGCGAAGCCGGTTTTCCGGGCTGATCTCGTCCGTACGAACGACGAAACCGGCTTTCTCCAGCTTAAGTAACAGCTTATAGATCGAAGACATGGAGAGTTCAGTCCAGAACCGCATATCCCGGTACTTGACTTCCTGTTCGATCTGGTATGGGTACATCGGCTCTTCGGACAACAATCCGAGAAGAGCGGCTTCTGCATTAGATAAATCAGTCATAATTCCACCCACATATAGTGTAAACGTACTATATTGTATCAATACAATATCGTATCAATACATATTTAAAGGTGTCGCACCCCGAATGAGCTGACTCACCTGTCAGTTAGCTCTGGCGGGCATCAGCCCGCCAGTACTTTCAGCCAGGGGCTAAGTAAAATATATCTATCCAGGCCCGCTGTTCTACCGTGATCAGGATGAAGCGAATTTGTGTGTTTTGTGGCTCCAGCCCTGGCGCCAGACCGGAGTATTCCGAAGCCGCCCGGGAAATGGGCAAGGCGCTTGCAATGAGAGACATAGGCCTGGTCTACGGTGGCGGAAACGTAGGCCTGATGGGAGAAGTGGCCACTGCTGCAGTAGAAGCCGGAGGAGAGGTGATCGGGGTCATTCCACAGTGGCTGGTGGACCGAGAGGTAGCGTATACAGACCTGAAGGACCTCAGAGTAGTCGGCTCGATGCACGAGCGAAAAGCGCTCATGGCCGGGCTTTCGGATGGCTTCATCGCCTTGCCGGGCGGGCTGGGAACTATCGAAGAATTTTTCGAGGCAGCCACCTGGGCGCAGCTCGGGATACATAAAAAGCCGTGCGGGCTACTGAATATCTACGGTTACTACGATAACCTGGTCAAGTTTCTCGATCACTCCGCCGGGGAGATGTTCGTCAGACAGGAAAACCGGAACATGATCATCGTAGAAGAGAGCCCCGAAAGTCTGATCAACCGTTTTGAATCCTACAGCCCGGTGACCCTGGACAAGGCAACATGGGCGCTGCAGCTCACGGCTAATGCAAAGAAATTGTAAAAGAGATTCATGGCAGGCGATTTATCAGCGATAGATATATAACCTATTTCCCGCCTATGACTTTTTACTTAAAAGCTTAACACAGGGGATATTTAATGACAACTGAAACACACGCCATCATCTTGACACAGGGCGAAGACCTCGTGAGCGAACTCCGGAAAAACCTCAGGACTGGCAACCTGATGACTAAGCTTACGGAAGAGGCGATTTCCGGGATCATCATCAAGAATGTAAAATATGTGAGAATCGCCGACCAGCGCGAGACTGACCACCACGACAGGGTCAGCGTCTGGGTAGAAGCTACGATCAGCTTCTGATCGGTTCTTCTTTCACTACTTTTTTCCGCATGATTCTTTTTGCATAGGCACTCGACAGCACGATCATCAGCCCCAGGAAGATGAGTGTCAAACCAAAGGTTATGTACATCAAGGAGTCAACTTTCTGCTGCAGTATCCCGTGATACCCATCCGAGACCAGGTAGTACTCCAGGATAGCCAGAGGATGAGTCCGCATAGCCACGCCGCTGTACACGAAGTGGTAGAAGTAGTCCACCGAATTCAATGCAATAAACCAGATGGCAGTAATGGCCCATGAGATCGGCTTTACTCTGGCCAGGTAAGGCAGCAGCAGGAACCCTTCCAGGCCCATGCCGAAGTGCGAAATCCACAAACCCGAGGACATCAGCGCATTTGCGGGGTTGAAGTACATTTCCCCGAAATACAGGAGCACGATGGTCGTCCAGGCGCCGTACATGGATAGACCGACGGCAGTGATCGCGTTCAGCGTGTCCGAAGGCTTGTTCAGGAGAATGAAGAGCAATGCGAAGATCATGAAGAACGTGTACAGCGGACAGTCAGGCACCGCCAGCCACAGGTACCACGGCGTCATCATCAGTTGTTCCCAGTAGTAATAGAGACCGAACAGTGAGCCGGCGATGTTGATGAACAGGATAGCGACAAGCAGCTTGCGGTTGCTTGTGATCCGATCGATCAGCCTGAAAATTACCTCAGTCAGTTTTATCACTCCGGATAATTCTGGCAGGCACGCCACCCACGAAAGCCCCCGCAGGAACGTCACTGTTCACCAGAGAGCACGCGCCGACGACCGCACCGTCACCGATGACGACACCCGCAAGCACGGTCGAATTGGCCCCGATGAGCACATTCCTGCCGATGACTACTTTACCCGTCCGCAATCGGTCGACGAGGTATTCATGAGCCAGGAGTGTCGCGTTATAGCCCACGATCGAGTGATCCCCGATCTCGATCAGTTCCGGGTAGAAGATATCTATGGTAGCATTAAGGGCAATAGAGACCTGACGACCGGCTTTTACACCCATGAGTTTCATCGCCACCAGCTTCAGCCGGAGCGACGGGCTGTAGCGCACGACGAGGAGCAATAAAAAGTTAAAGGTGACTTTGATCGGGCTACGGGTCCGAGTCCAGACCCACAGCGAGTTCATACCTGGGGGAGCGGGGTATTCTTGTAGCCTACGTACGGGCATCTTTTCCCATCAGCCTGACAATGACTGGCGTATCTTTACTCATCAGCTTGATCATCAGCGCCTTCTGAGCATGCAGGCGGTTCTCCGCCTGGTCGAAGATAACTGAGTTCGGGCTTCGAATGGCCTCATCGGTGATCTCTTCGCCTCGGTGAGCCGGCAGGCAATGCATGATCAGGCAGTCCTTCTTGGCCCTGTTGATTAGATCCATGTTAATCTGGTAGCTCTTGAGATCGGCGAGACGCTGCTCATTTTCAGCTTCCTGTCCCATGGATACCCACACGTCGGTGTAGAGTACGTCTGCCCCCTCGGAAGCAGCCCGGGCATCCTGCGTGATCGAGATATGGCCACCCATAGCACGGGCCCGATTCAGTATCTCCAGGTCAGGCTCGTAGCCTTTGGGGCACGCCACAGCCATTTCCATGCCCATCATGGCACAAGCCAGCATGAGCGAATTACACACGTTATTACCGTCGCCCACCCAGACAAATTTCATGCCGTTCAGCCGGCCCTTTCGCTCGCGAATCGTGAGCAGGTCCGCCAGCACCTGGCACGGGTGTTCCATATCGCTAAGACCATTGATGACAGGCACCGAGGAGTTCCTGGCGAGTTCCAGCACCATATCGTGGTTTTTGGCACGAACCATGATACCGTGTACATACGACGAGAGAATCCGGCCGGTGTCCCCGACCGTCTCACCCCGGCCGAGCTGCATGGAGACCGGATCCAGATAGAGCGCGTGCCCCCCAAGATCGGTCATACCCACTTCGAAGGACACACGTGTCCTGGTCGAAGATTTCTCGAAGATCATAGCCAGGCTACGGTTCTTGAGGTAGTCGGTGACGATACCTTCTTTTCGCATCCGCTTGAGATCCTCGGCACGATCAAGTAAGGCCTCAACCTCATCCGAAGACATGTCTGCAAACGATATGAAGTGCATTTTTTGGATAACTCACTCCTTTAAAAGATATATGGAGACATTACGGCAACAATAATAAAACTATCCTATATGCCGTCAGCAGACGGCAAAAAGAGTCATGATGAGCATCGCAGTGCTTAAAAAAGCGATACGAAAGCTGCGATGCTCAAATCCCGAAACCGGCATCGTCCACCGTCAGTTATTTATATGTTTAAGGTGCTTTTAAGCTTCGCAAGATAGCAAGTAGCCGCCATAACTCAGTTGGTAGAGTGCCGGACTGTTAATCCGATTGTCACAGGTTCGAGCCCTGTTGGCGGCGTTAACCCCAAACAGTCAGCTTTTGGGGGTGTAGCTTAGCCAGGTCAGAGCGCCCGGCTCATAACCGGGAGGCCATGGGTTCGAATCCCTTTACCCCCATATATATACCGGCATAAGTACAAGTATTTGTGCTGCAGATTAATCAATGAGCCCTGTTAGCTCAGTTGGGAGAGCGCCAGACTGAAGATCTGGATGTCGCTGGTTCAAGTCCGGCACAGGGCATTAAAATTTTTTGTTATTTTGTTTTTCTAAAACTTACCGGGTGTTATCAGCCGTTCTTTGAGCCTGACGGCCCTGTATGCAAATTGTATACATTTGATGGTATACCAGGCGACATTTTAAAAATTTCGCTCGATCACAATCAGGTGAAAGACTTACGTCAACAGTATTTTCCTTAACGTAATTAGTTTTTAAACTCAAAGTTTTTATATATTATTCTGATGAAATAGTAAGGGTAATCGACAGTAACTCAGAGGAATATATGGATAATACTACCAGAGGTATCATCGCGACAGACGATACCGGGGACAGGTACGGGGCGCTGTTCAGGTCAATGCCCGATACGATCTACGCCGTGGACAGGAGCTTGAGGGTCACTGGCTTTAAACCAGGCGGCGTTCTGAGTCAGAGTACAGGTGGGCAGCAGGTGGTGGGTACGAATTTCATGAGTGTCATGCCTGCCGATCTTGGCAACATCCTGGCAGTGGGGATCAACGAGGTGATAGCCGGGAGGAAAGAGTTTGCTTTCGAGTACCCGGTTCCTGCGCTGGAACGATTCGAGGAGGTCCGGATTGTTCCCTTCGGAGATGGTGAGGCCCTGGCCATCGTACGCGACATCACGGACCGAAAGCGGGCAGATCAATCGGCAGGAGAGCGCCTCAGGAAAAGCGAGGCAAACCTGACAAAAGCCCAGAAGGTGGCACGTCTGGGGAATTTTTCCATCGATCTTATACAAGAGAAGTTCGAGGGCTCGGACGAGCTATACCGCATTTTCGGGTACGATTCGGACAGGGACTCGTTTGATTTCAATAAGTTCATGAGCATCATTCACCCGGATGACGTTGAAAGTTTCATGAAAAAGCTCCGGAACTCGTCAGAGATCCATACCAGCATGACGGCAGACATGCGGATTATCCGGGAGGATGGGACGATCCTGACCCTACATACGGATTCCGAGTTCATCTTCGACGAGAGTGGCATCCCTGTAAGGATATTCGGAATTGTGCAGGACATCACAGAGCGCAAGAGAACTGAAGACGCACTGCGGGAGAGCAAAGCCCAGTTCAGCGTACTTGCCGCCACTGCACCCTGCCCGATCAGCATCGTCCAGGATGGTAAAATCATATATGCCAGTCCGGCCGCTGCAGAGCTCATCGGTTATACGTTGCCGGAGATCATCGGGAAGTCTTACCTGGCATTAGTCCACCGCGATAGCTATGATACCGCCATCAACCAGCTGTATAACAGAATATGGAGCGGGGAGGCTCCGTCAGCCTGCGAGATCAAATTTTCGCACAAAAACGGATCCGAGCGCTGGGGCGAGGTTTACGTAGGGATCATCGATTACGACGGCAGGATGGCCACGATCGTCACAGTATTCGACATAACTCCCTACAAGCAGGCGGAAGAAAAGATCAGGGTGTCGCTGAAGGAAAAAGAGCTGATGCTCAAGGAGATCCACCACCGGGTCAAGAACAATATGCAGATCATATCGAGTCTGTTAAGCCTCCAGGCATATCACCTGAACAAAGACGACCCGTTGACCGCCTTTAAAAACAGCCAGAACCGGGTCAGGTCGATGGCGATCGTCCACGAGATGCTCTACCAGTCAGAGGACCTTGCCAGCATCCATTTCGGAACCTACATCAACAAGCTCCTGCTCAACCAGTACATGTCGTACCAGGTCGATAAAAGTAAAATTAAGATCAATGTCGACCACAACCGGGTGATGCTCGACATAGAAAAAGCAGTGCCTTGCGGGCTGATCATAAACGAACTCATATCCAACGCTTTCAAGCATGCGTTTTCCGGAAAAGAGTCTGGAACAGTGAACATCACGCTTCGGAAAGCCTCCGATCAGGGCACCTGCACATTGGTAGTCAGTGATGACGGCATCGGGCTCCCTGTGGAGATCGATATGAATAACATCCAAACCCTGGGACTACAGCTGGTCGATATGTTGATCACGCAGCTCGATGGCAGGCTGACGATCGACCGGACCCGGGGAACCGAGTTCACCGCCGTGTTTAAGCTTTGAAGCAATTGTCTATAGCTTTACGTGAAATATGCCAGTTTTATAGTCGAGACCATCCTGGTTGTCAGCACCTTAAACTATACATGAAAATGTAATTCGATATAGAATGTCGCAGCTTATCCGATATATCTAAAGCGATCAGTGTTCGTAAAAAACAAACTATCCATCAGACATTTTTCATGATTGCGTATTTGGCATTAATCAATTGATGCTATCCGATTTTTCCTTATAATACCCGTATGTTATCTGGATGACGGTTGCAATAATCAGAGATAATGAACCAAAATATTAGAAAGAAACCTATTTATACTATATCGGATACTATATCGGATCAATATATCGAATACACTTTCGAATGACCTGACCATGGGGAGTACATTCGATAGAGTAAATACGATATATCGACAATAAACCGATAGAGGGAAAATAATGGCTGACTACGCAATAGAAGTTCAAAATCTGACTAAAAAGTTCGGGAACTTCACAGCTGTGGATAACATCACATTCAACGTGAACGATGGAGAGATCTTCGGCTTTCTCGGCCCCAACGGGGCGGGGAAGAGCACTACTATCAGGATTCTCTGCACCCTTGCCCAGCCTACTTCTGGCTCTGCCAGAATAGCGGGCTTTGACCTGATCAAAGATGCTGCAGAGGTCCGGAAGAACATCGGCCTGGTATCCGAGAAGATGATCATGTACGAACACCTGACCGCAGCGGAAAACCTCCGTTACTTTGGTAGGCTGCACAAGATGCCGAAGGCGAAGCTGGAAAACCGCATAGACGAGTTGCTCGGTCTGGTGAATATGGCCGAGTGGAAGAACACCCAGGTGAAGAAGTTCTCCACGGGCATGAGGCAGCGGATCAACGTGATCAGGGCGCTGCTGCCCGAACCTAAAATAGTATTTATGGACGAGCCCACGCTGGGCCTCGACCCTCAGACTACCCTGGCTATCCGGGAGATCATCCGGGATATCAACGATAAGGGCGCTACTGTGATCCTTACGACCCACGCGATGGTAGAAGCTGAGGCGCTTAGTGACAGGGTCGCCATCATCGACCACGGTAAAATCGCTGCGCTGGATAGCCCGCAGGCCTTGAAAAAGCTGGCGTCGAAGGACGAGTCGAGCGTTTTCACGCTGTGCGTCCCGAACCTGACCTCGTCGATGGTCGACAGAGTCAGGACTCTGGACTGCATTGTGGCGCTCTCCCAGCCAGACGCGTACGATCTCAAGATCAGTACCCTGGGAAGCGATGCGATCGGCCGGATCGTCGCCACAATCGCCAAAGACGGCGGAAACATCACAAGGATCAACTCCCATGAGCCAAGCCTCGAAGACGTGTTCCTGACGGTCACTGGCAAAGAGATGAGAGACGAGGCTTCGAATAAGAATGCCACCCCGATGTTCCACGATCACGGGGATGCGCCGAAGGCGAGGGCGAGGTAATATTATGATGATGAAAGAAATTGCATCGGATAGCTTTAACATCATGCGTAAGGAACTGCTCGAGCTGACCCGCAACAGGCTGGGGCTTGTGCTGATGATCATCATGCCCTTCCTCATGATGATCATGTTCGGCTTCATTTACCCGAGCAACACGGATATGCCGCAGCACCTGCCGGTGGCCATCATCGACCTGAGCCACAGCGGAGACAGCGCCAGCTTCATCGCCCAGCTTCAGGCGGTCAGCAACAACTCGGTGAAGATGGACTTCAGCACGCTCAATAGCATAGACGAGGCGCGGCAGATGATCAATCGTAACGAGCTACGCGGTGCAATAATCATTCCCGAAAGCTTCGCGGCAGACGTAGCGCAGGGAAAAACCGCCAACGTTACGATGCTGTACGATAACAGCAATCCGCAGGTCGGAGCTCAGGTGCTGGCTGAAGCGTCAGGTCTGATCAGCGGCGTGAGTGGCTTGAAATCAGCTGTCATGATATCGCAGCTCGGGATCAAGGCAGGCGAGACCGTCGACCCGAAGGCAGTACTGCTGCCCTACAGCCCACAAGCACAGGGCACCATCCCGAGAACGAACTACTTCGACTTCCTGGCACCCGGCCTGCTCATGATGATTGTAATGATGAGCGCAATGACAGGCATCCCTGAGGGAATTTCTCAGGAGAAAGAGAGAGGCACCTTCGACGGCGTGCTCTCGTCGCCAATCAACCCGGTTTCTATCATCATCGGCAAGAGTGTCGCGTTGACGATCCAGGGATTCATACAGGGTATCCTGATCTTTATCCTGGCTGTCGTCTTCTTCGGGGTGAACGTCCAGCTGGCCAGCATCCCCCTGGCATTCGGGCTGCTCTTCCTGGGCGTATTCAGCTTTATAGGGCTGGGCATCCTGTTCACGTCGATATCGGAAGACCAGAAGACCAGCACGCTGATCGCTAACCTGCTGATGTTCCCCATGATGTTCGTCTCGGGTATCATGTTCCCGGTCCAGCAAATGCCGTGGTTCATGCAATGGCTGTCGGCCATCATGCCCGTGACCTATGCGGCGGATGCCATGCGAAAGGTGATGATCATGAACGCCGGCGTGCAGGATGTGCTGCCGCAGATCGCCATACTGGTTGGATTTGGTATTCTAACCATGGCTATAGCGATTCCGGTGTTCAAGAAGTCGATGACAAGATAAAAAGAGAGGGGCACTGTATCATAGTGCCCCGCAGTTTTATAAATGATCGCGTATAACTTGAATTTGAGAACTTAAAAACCATAAGAGGGAACAGGCGTGGACGATTCTACCAGTAGTAAAGAGGACATGAAATCCATCAAGGAGCAGATCGAGGCGCTGAAAACACAGCATAAAGAAGAAGAGATAGCCCGGCGAAAAGCGCTCCACGAGCAGATGAGTGCTTTTATGCAACAGCAGAGAAAGGAGGACCAAGCGCATAAAAAAGCTGTCCAGGAGCGGATCGAGGCGCTAAAAAAGCAGTTCGTGGAAGAGCATGGTGAGAGTAAGCAAGGCCTTCGCGAAAAAATTGCGGGAAAAGTACTGGGGATGCAGGAAGATCATAATAAAATGCATCAATCGAGGGATTTTGGGTTCTTCCAGGATCGGGGAGATTCGGAGATCAAGAAGGGATTCCTGAAGATGCATATCCTCCTGTTCCTAAAGTCGGGTCCGACACACGGGTACGAGATCATGCACCGGATCAGCCATCATACGGGACACATGTGGAGGCCCAGCCCGGGCTCACTATACCCTGCGCTGGACGGGCTCGAATCGAAGGGTTTCATCACGTGCCAGGGAGACGGAAGGAGAAAGGTATATTCACTGACTTCCAAAGGACAAGAGGTCCTGGTTCAGATGGATAAGAAGCGCCAGGAACAGTTGTTGGACATGAAGGCGTTTATGTCGTCTCTCCTGGAAGAATAGATGGAAACTCCGGTAGAAGCTACAGCTGGCTTTGGATCTGGTTACACTGCTCGTTGATCGACGTATCAGCACAGGAGGGTACGACTTCCGGATAGCGTTTCCGGGGTAGACCGGGCGTAGGATCATTCGGAAGCGTAAGAACAGGGTCATGCTGATCTGACTAGCCTGAAGCCTTACGGTACACCTGTGCCAGCGGCGCCCCCTGCACCGTCGCCTGGTAAACCAGCCTGTAGCCGGGATCGTCTATCGTGACGTTGTTATCTTCTCTCATTTTCTGGTTAATGATCACGTAGTCCGGTACGACTTCCCGGACCTCCCCGCTCGTGTTTAAGATATATGGCTGTTGAGTGAACCGGTAAACCTGATTTTTGGTAAACGAGTCGTTGTACGACGCGAAATAGTACTGCCGGCCATGCGTGTAAAAAGCATTATTCGCCGGTTCCTGAGGGAAAGTAAGTAGCAGGACAGTGGCATCGGGAGCTGATGTTTCGCCTACCCAGTCCATGCATTCCTTGATTCCTTCGCCCCACCAGCCGAACTTGAAGAGCCGGTGCTCCTGCACATTCGATGGCCCTCCGGTAAACTCGTTGTAGTAGTCGAGGTAATACGGGTAAAACGACGCGATTACAACGAGCAGATATACGATCGTCAGCGCGGCCAGTGTCCAGAATACCCGGGAGGGATTAACGGCGCTGAACTTTGCCCCCGCTACTTTCGCAACCCACTCCGCCGCTTTGACCAGGCCCAGCGCGCACAGGAGCGCTACAGCCGGGTAGACGATGAAAATGTACCGGATGCCATCCTGGATAAAGCTGGAGAAATTGTAGGCGAACGGTATGATAAACCACAAAGCGATCCCGAGCTTGAACGCGTCCCTGGTCCGCACCGTGTCCCACATGCCGATAATCAGGGGCAGAAAGAGCAAAGCGGGCAGCGTGACAGCGAAGTATACCGGATAGTAGTATACGGGGGGGACGACCCTTGTGCCAAGGAAATACTCGGTAATGTCATAAGTCCAGTGGCTTAACGACTGCAGGAGATGTGGGACCGGGCCGGTCCACAATAATGGCCAGAGCGCGAAGAACAGAATTACTGCAATCCCTGTGAAGGTCAGGATCGATTCGACCGGCGCCAGCCGGGCTATATTCGCTTTGAGGATACCCAGGTTCAGCTGACCTTCCCGCGACTCGATCTGTCCCAGCCGATAGATCAGGTAAAAGGCTGCCATTACTGGCAGGATGATTAATCCGTTATATTTCGTAGCGATGACCAGCCCGAAGGCGACAGCCGAAGCGAGGAACAGGTTCCTGCTCTCGTTTTTTATCGCCAGCATGTACAGGAACATAGCGAGAGTGACGAAAAAAGCCAGAGGCGACTCAAGCGCAGCGATCTGAGTATGCGCAACGAAGGTGGGAAGCAGTGCAAGGATGACAGCGGCCGTGAAGCCTGCATTTCGGCTAAAAAATTCCCGTCCGATCAGGTAGACGAGAACACAGGTCAGCACACCCATCACTAGACTCACCATTTTTGCTGCCGTGAACATAATAACGGGATCGGCGGCGTTATAAACAAGCGTGGCAGCCGCTCCATAGAGGTATTTGCTGACTGGCGGGTGTTCCAGGTTACTGCCCCAGTACGGATTGTTGAGGTCCAGCCGCAAGATGTTTTCAATGTATTTGATGCCGGATGCGACATATATCGGCTCATCGGAGGTAATCCCGTTATCGGTCAGGCTGATGAACCGGATGAAAAACGCAAGGGCGATAATCACAAGGACGAACAGTACATCAGCCCGCGATATGGACGCAATTAAAACTTTGATCGGGTTATCCCATGTAACTGCAGCCTTACTCCGGGGTTTGCTCATAGATAGCCTGATGATATCGCCTGTAGATTAAGTTTTTTATTGTCATGCGATACCGGGTGAACAGTGCCATGGCATAGATCAAAGACCATTAGTAGTTCTTTTTATAGACTTGCGCCAGCGGCGCTCCCTGCACGGTTGCCTGGTAGACCAGCGTGTAGCCGGGATCGGATATGGTCACGTTAAGATCGTCCTGCATTTTCTGGTTATATATGATATAATCCGGTTCAACGGGCCGCATTTTACCGTTATCCAAAGGCATCATAAACGGCTCCCGGGAAAATGTGTACACTTTATCGGTTCCATTGATATCGGACAGCTTCGGGTAAATGTAGAACTGGTCGCGAATGAACGGACGGGTATTGGCCGTATCGTCGGGCAAGGTCAACATCATGACACTGGCGTCCGACGGCGCTGTCTCCCCCACCCAGTCCATGCATTCCTTGATCCCCTCGCCCCACCAGCCGATCTCGAACAGCCGGTGTTCCTGTACGTTTTTAGGCCCTCCGGTAAACTCGTTATAATAGTCAAGGTAGTATGGGTAAAAGGATGCGATCGTGATAAGCAGATAAACGAGCGTCAGAGCAGACAGGGTCCAGAACACCCTCGTCGCGTTAATAGCAGCGAACCTGGCCCCGGCCACCTTACCAATCCAGTCAGCAGCCCGGACCATGCCGATTGCACATAGAAGCGCTACAGCCGGATAGATGATGAAAATATACCGGATGCCATCCTGGATAAAGCTGGAAAAATTGTAGGCGAACGGCACTATAAACCACAGCAATAGAGCCAACTTGAACGGGTTTCTGGAACGGATCGCAACGGCGGTTCCGATCGCGAGTGGCAGGAATAGCAAAGCAGGCAGCGTGACCAGGAAGTATACCGCGAAATAATAGATGGGGGGAGTCACTTGAGCGCCCAGGAAATATTCCGTGATAGGGTAAGTCCAGTGGCCGAGGGACTGCTGCATGTGGTCGATTGGGCCGCTCCATAGTAGTGGCCAGAGTGCGAAGAACAGAAGGATAGCGACACCCAGGAAAGTGATCCCGGATTCGACGCGTACCAGCGTACCGAGATTAGACTTGAAGGTAGCCAGATCAAGACGGCCCTTCTGAGCCTTTATCTGGCTAAGACGGTAGATCAGGTAAAAGCCGGCCATTACAGGCAGAATGATTAATCCGTTATACTTAGTGCTGATGACCAGCCCGAAGGCGACAGCCGAAGCGAGGAACAGGTTCCTGCTCTCGTGTTTTATCGCCAGCATATACAGGTACATGGCCAGTGTGACAAACAGCGCAAGAGGCGATTCCAGAGCCGCTATCTGCGTATGTGCGAGGAACGTCGGGAGTAAGGCGAGTATGATTGCAGCTGCAAAGCCGGTTTTCCGATCCAGGAAGTCCCGGCCGATCAGATAGACCAGAACGCAGGTCAGTACACCCATTAAGGCACTGGCCAGTTTTGTCCCGACATACGCGTCATGGGTGGGGAACATTTCCATTGCGATATAAGCCGCCGCCCCGTAGATGTATTTGCTTATAGGCGGGTGCTCGATGTTTTTCGCCCAGTCCTGGCCGTTGAAGTCCAGATATACCAGGTTGTCGATGTAATCCATACCAAACAGCGTATAGACCGGCTCGTCGAACGTGATCCCATTATCAGTCAGGCTGACGTACCGGATAGCGAAGGCTAAGAGTATGATGACAAGGATAAAAACGAGATCGGCTTTCCACGTCCCACGTTGCTTGAAAAGGCTTACAGAACTTTGTTTGACTGATGTAGCCTTACCCTTAGTTTTGCTCACTTATAGCCAGATTGAGCTCATGATAAATTAAACTTCGCATAGCCGAAGAGAAGCGGATTATTTCCTGGCATCAGGTGGCGGGACTTCAGTATGCCATAAAGAAAGAGATAGCAGGAAGAAAGTTGGGAGAAGGCGACTATTTCGCCTTCCCCTTTGCTTTACCGGCACTTGTTACCAAAGCTTTCTTCGCGGCGGACGGCCGGTGGTCTTCCAGTAGTCCGGTGACCCGCTCCCGCATGTACACGTGGATTTCTTCGGCACTCTTCGAGCCGTCGACCACGTCGAACCCGAATTCCGTTGCGAGCTCGTCAAATTCGTCCTTTAGCTGGGACTGATACTTGGTGAAGCTGTCGAACATATCGCTGGAAAGGCACACGTCCATGCCGGATTCCCAGTAGTCGAGGTGACCGTACTTCAGCAGAGCCCGGTGCAGGAGCACGTCGGAGTCCACGCTCATGTAAAAGATATGGTCGGGGACCAGCGCGAAGCCGAAGAGTTCTTTCAGCCACTCCCGGTCTGCACCACGGACCATGTCTCGGACGATGAGTGTGAAGATGTACCGGTCGGCAAGCACGATATACCCGGCTTTGAGCGCGGGGATAATGTTGTTTTCCAGCTGGTCGGCCAGATCGGTCGCGTATAGCAGGCTCAGCGTGTTTTTACCCAGCGTATGACCCTTCTTCGCTTCATCGATGGCCTCACCGACCAGACCGGACCGCCGCAGGCCCGTGTCCAGCACTGCATGACCATTGGCTTCGAGCCACGCTTTGAGCATGGCTACCTGGGTGGAACGGCCGGAGCAATCTGCCCCTTCGATGACAAACAACTTGCCTTGAATGGCCTTTTTACTGAGTTTCAGGTACGGCAGACCGATACCATAGAAGAGGCTTGCATCTGCCATGATCAGTCACCCCCACAAACCTGAGTCGGTTTACGGGACAGATCGATGGGCGACCTATAGCCAATTAGGGTTTTTTCCACAATAGCCCGCATCTCAACCTGCTGCTGCTCGATGCTCTTCGTGGCGTCCATGATGACAAAATCCTCTTCCTCGGCCATGCCATCGTACTGCTCTTTGATGACACCCTGGAATAGCTTGAAGCTCTCTACAGGATCGCTGGACAGCCCCAGGTCCATCCCGGCCTCGTGGTACTTGATCTCGGTCCGGCCGGTGAGAATGCGGCCAAGGGAAATGTCCAGGGGAGCCTTGAAGTAGAATGAAGTCGTCGGCCGGACGGCGAAGTTATACAGGTTATGCAGCCATTCCGGGTTACAGCCCCGGGCTATGTCCCGGGCATAAGCCGTGTACACATAGCGGTCGCACAGCACGATGTGCCCCGCCCGGAGATGCGGCAGAATCAGCTTCTCGTACCGGTCGGCAAAGTCGCAGGCGTGGATCAGGCTAAAAGTAGTCGGGGTAAGCAGGTTCTTCCTCTTTGCCTTTTTCGTATACGTTTTCAGGAGATCGGACGAGTTCCACTCGGTGAAGAAAACGAAATACCCTTTGCTCTCCAGCCATTTCTTCAACAGGTAAACCTGTGTGCTCTTACCGGAGCCATCGCACCCTTCCACGATGTACAGCCGGCCGGAAAAATTCTTTTTAAGCCCTAGGCCACGCACTTTTTTCATGTTAAATGACCTTTAGGATAGATTGTCATATATACTTAATTCTCGTATTTTAACCAGAAAACCGGCATACGTATATAGATTATATAGCTACCTAGGCGACTGGATCGCAAGCTTTAGGTCGAACACCTTATCAAAATGCGGGGCTATAGATTCGGCGCTCTGGCATTCCATCCATCCGTCGCTCTTACAGGCCGGTCGTATCGTCACCGCGGTTTTATCGACGCCACAATCGAGGTAGAGCACGTTACCATTGCGCCTGCGGTCAAACGCATCGGCCAGCGCGAGCAAGACGCCCATCTTCCGCAGCGCTTTAACCTCGTCCTTTCCCAGCGTCGAGACGAGGCCATCCCGACCTTTGATACCCCCGGCACCGAAAAATGCGGCGATCAGCCCGACTTTGAGGACTTCGTGCTGAGACAGCCCGAAGATCGTATCGTTCATGATGTTGTAAAAAGTATTGTTAAACCGGTTGTGGTAATCGTAGAAATAGCCGGACTCGTGCAGATTTGCCGCGACCCAGAGCAGCTGCCGGTAGTCAGACCCCAGCTTATGGACCTCACGGAGACTGTCAAACAACGATACCGCCAGGTCTGCCACCCAGCCAGAGTGGACCTCGTCCAGCCGGTAAAGCTTTTGTGTATTCCTGATGCTAAACGAGAGCACGCTGTCAACCAGAGGAGGCTTCAGGAAAGAGTTGAAAAATAAACCGTCCCGCAGCCCGTACGACGAGACACGTACCCTGGGCGATTTAAGAAGCCTGAGCAGTGTGACGACCGCAGCCATACCCCCCACGATGATGTCCGCCCGATCCCGGGATAAACCCGGTACACTGCGCCGGTCCTCCAGTCCCCCGGTTTTCAGGTTATGGTAGAGGAAAGCGATCTCATCGGGGCTCATCGCATAGTTATGCAGCTCGTCAAACGGATAATTAACCAGCCGCTGATGAACCCGGGCAATAGTCCGGGACGTGCCGCCGATACCAATCACTTCGCTTCCCTGCCACGCCTCCAGCCAGGTGACAGACTTGAACTTGAGCTTGACAAAATCTTCCAGCGTGTTCAGCTGCAACTCCGAAGGCGGGTCGTGGCTGAGAAAACGCTCGGTCAGGCTAAGCGATCCGAACGAAAGGCTCACACTTTCCACGATCTTGCGATCACGCAACCCCGTGATCTCCATACTGCCGCCACCCAGGTCGATCAAAATGCCATCCCGGATATCGGTGCTGTTCACGACCCCCAGGTATCCGAAGTAAGCCTCTTCCTCCCGGGTAAGTACCTTAAAGCAAATACCGCTACGCCGTTCCAGCGTATCGAGAAACTCAGCCTGATTAGCCGCATCCCGTACCGCCGCTGTGGCACAGGCAGTAATCTGGCTGACTCCCTGGTAGTCGATGATACTACGGAACAGTTTCATCGCGTCTGCAGCCCGTTCCAGTGCCGGCAGCTTGATCGTGTTATCAGGCGCCATATGCTCGGCTAACCGCACCGTAGCCTTAGCATCCTCCACCAGCCGGTAGCCACCGTTATCCAGCACCTCGATGACGATCATACGCGTCGTATTCGAGCCCAGATCAATGATAGCACGCTTTTCACCCATGAGACAATACCCGTGTCAGCCGCTTTAACGTTGTAAGATTGGTGAGATTAGTATTTATGCGTGGCGCAGCCCGACCTAACACCAACTCACTATAGCCTTAAAAACCACAGCGCCACCGTGCCACTGTGGTTAATCTACTTATAGTATCACTCTTCGGCCAGCATCTGGGCTGGCCCCATGAGCCACGCTAGCACGCAATCGCCAGGCTGGAGGGTATTTTCGCAGGTGAGGCACGCTACACCCGCCTTTTTCATGCGGACGTACGGCATGCTGCTGCGGGATAGGCAGTAGGATACAAAGCCGCTGAGAAAAGGCTCGTGGCCGACGATGGCCACATGCTCCTCGGGGATATTGTTCAGGAAAGTGATAAGCTCGTCATAGGACCCATCAGGCATGAGTAGATCGCTGATCGCCAGACTACGGGAGCGAGAACAGGCATTATTAAAGATTTCGGCGGTCTCCCGGGCTCGCACCAGGGGACTGGATACCACGATGTCGAAGCGGATGCGGCGGGACTGCAGGTATTTTACCACACCCTTCACCTTTTCCCGGCCCTTTTTTGTCAGTTGCCGCTCCGCATCTATATCGTTGTGATCTGTAGCATCGTCTGCAATGCCATGTCGGATGACATATATTTCCTTAATTCGTAACACCAGCGTTCAACTGTACAGACGGTGTTATAATAAGCTTACCTATATAGAAAATAGTCCCGGGCTACTCACGCATATCCCGGGTATTGCTGGAAATAAGGAGGACAAGACGAGGATAACGCCTTGCTGATGGAATCAAGAAAATCCTTCAGAGAAAACGGCTTCTGGAGAACACCGATACTCCCCGGGACAACCATACCGCTTAGCACGTCGGCATCTGCCGTGGCAAATAGAAAGCGAGCTCCCGGATTCAATGACAGGATTTTTTCCGCAGCATCAATGCCAGACCCGTCTGCGAGACGCACATCCATGATGACCAGCGCAGGCTTAGCCGGTGAACCATCATAGGCCCGGACAGCTTCTTCAACCCCCGACGCGGTAAAAGAAACCTCGTACCCGCGAGACTTTAGCACCAGACAATACAGTGACCTGAGGTCAGGCTCATCCTCGACTACTGCGATTGACGCTACCAATCAAATCCCCAATGATACAAGCAATTATATGTATATAAATATTTCTTTTAGCGCCGTATAGAATGATCCTGATTTTATTGAAAAAAATGATTTTTGGGCCATGAAATGAAAAATAAGAGAAAATAACTAGTTGGGTGATAATACTATAGCAAATTGATAATAACCATCACGAAGAAGTTGATTATAAACGCCAAGACGCCAAAGAATGACAAGTGTAATATCTTGATATCTTGGCGTCTTGGCGTTTACCATGCAACCCATATGCCATCGCCGTTTTCAAATATTACTAATATAACAGTTATCTCAGACTCGGTGAGCCATGCGAACAGCTTTCACCATAGAGTCGAGGGACTGGGAATAATGCAGGTGGGACTG
>CAZJRS010000046.1:0-26104 GCA_964548585.1 uncultured Methanocella sp.
CTTTATTGGACCAAGCCCTTGCATGGGCACGTCTTAGCAACACGATCGCTGCGCTGTGCCAGAACGCAGATTTCGCGGATTGCACAGATTGCGCGGATAACTCCTACAATCGGATATCATCGAGTCATTTTTCCATTAAAGAATCTGTGTCATCCGCGGTATCTGCGCAATCCGCGTTCTGGCACAGCGCAGCGATCGTTTTTCTTTCACATGCACAGAGACAACCTGTTTTCCACCACATATTCAACACAGCAAAAAAGAATTAAAAACTTATTAGAGTTTTCACTTTGGACTATTTTCCTGCATAGCAGGCTTCTCGATCCTGGTGCCATTGTAGTGCAGTTCCCCTGAGAATATCTCCTCAAGGTAGGGCAGCACGTACAGCGAGCACGCCAAACCGAAAATGGCTCCGGTGATGATCCTCATTGTATTGTCGCTCTCCACCGTCCATATGAGCTCCCAGCCAGGCCCGAAGCCTCTCGGCAGGGGAACGCCGAACAGCTGGGCAAAGCCGTCTATGGCCATGGGGATACACAGGATGACGAAGTATTTCAGGCTCCAGATCTTCAGCCGTTTGCGGATAAACGCAAAGATGAACCCTCCCGCCAGAAACGCCACATAGATGGCAAAGCACCGGGCGCATACGGCCATCGGGTAGTCGAATATGAACAACGTACGTTCGGATAGCTGGTGGCAGGTGACCTTATACAAGAACATGATGACGTTTGCGATCGACTGTAGTATCGGGTTTGAGGTGGACATCAAAACGGGAGCGCCTAGGATAGGAACTATGAACAGCGCGACTACGACAATGAAAATGGCCAGCCAGTGCCTGGCACCCAGCATAATGAGATCTATGGTTCTTTCTTCCAGATTCTTACCCAATGACGACACCTGCGGAATAAGTGGGTGCGCTAGTTTAAATCTTTAATCCTGTATGAAAAAATTCCGGTACCGGGCGTCTCGAACCCGGCCAGGAGACGTAAGCTAGCAATTTTGTTTACAGGTTTAAGTCGTGGTTATCCTGCCCTTCCTTGGCGATCTCAGGCACCACGATCCCGAAGTAGTGGGTTAGCAACACCAGGACTATTGCACCGAGGAACAGTCCTGAGATGCCGAAGACCAGGGGTCCCAGGATGTAGGCGAACATGAGTAGACCCGTATGTACCTGGCCCCGGGCCATATACGGCTGGATCAGGAATGTCGGGATGGTCTGTACGAAGATGAAGATGAACAGGACCATAAAGGCGAAGTAACCCATGTTCGGGAATAGCGTGCCGGCAACCAGGCTGTTCGCAACGATGTAAAGCAGGATCGGTCCCACGACGAGCCACATTCCTACGATGGGTATCAGTGCAGAAACCCCGCAGAGTATCCCCAGGAGTATGGGTGAAGGGATCTGTAGCGACGGTACCGGGGCGAAGATGCTCAGGCCCTCGAACACGATGGCTGCGATGATGGCGAAGAAGACGATGCTGATCAGGTTGCCGAAGAAGAGTTTCTGAAGGTCGTTATCGACGGCTTTGCAGAAGCGGGGGAAGAGTCTCTCGTGCTCTTCAATCAGCTTCGGGAACGTGGAGGTAAACCAGCGCTGCAGGGTCGAGTCTTCTTTCAGCAGGTAAAACGCTACCAGAAATATGATGAAGAGCTTAAATGCGACGTCTACTACAGTGCTGCCCATGGCAATGGCTATTGCCTGAATCATTGGAATGCTTCCCGAGTACCCGGATAGAGCCACATACCAGTCCTGGCGGGTGATGTCTGAGATGTTCTCCGCGGTCAGGTTGCCGCTGGACAGGTTACTCTGAATCATGGCGAATGACTGGGTGACGTTGGTCAGGGGGCCCGACGGCAGTGCCGAGGTAATACCCTGGCTGTTAACGATGGCCATCAGCTGGGACATACCCACGAGCAGCGTATAAGCGATGAGAATGATGAGCGGCAGCGCCAGCATCAACAGGCTTACGCTGACCAGAACCGCGTTGTTCTTGATGTACTTGCTCAGCCACTGCTTGATTGGCCTGGTGATATAATAGACGAAGATGCCGTAGATGAAAACGTCCAGAAACGGCCGCAGGATCCAGATGAGCAGCAACAGCAGCGCGATGCCCAGGAGCAGCCACTTGGCCCGGTATACTTTGGAGATTAAGCCCGCCACAGAAATATAATAACGTTTATAAAGCTTAAAAATGTTATGTAGATGCCATGAGCGACTTTTTTAAGGGAAAAAAGTGTTCGATCTGCGGTAAGGACGCTACGTGCGCCCACTTTGGCCGGTACCTGTGCGACTCGAAGGCATGTTCCGACGAAGCCCGGGAAACCCGGGAATGCGCGGGAAAAACCATGACATCAGGGCCGGTCAGTGCGGATGATCTGTTGAATAAGAAGTGATCGGCTTATCCGCTAATCGGATTACTGATATATAGTAACGTACTAATTTCTGTACGATGACGCTGAGGAAAAGTGATGGCACGATCATCGCTACAAATATAGAACTTGCCAGCTCTCTTGTCAAGCAGTTGGTCGGGCTTATGTTCCGCCGTTCCATACCTCAGAGCTACGCCATGGTCTTTGACATGCGCTGGGAACAGTACATAGGAATACACATGCTCTTTGTCCCATTCCCCATCGACCTGGCCTACCTGGATAAAAACCGCCAGATCGTCGACCTGAGGAACCTCCGCGCATGGATCGGCATCTCGAACTCCCGGAAGCCCGCACGTTATGCCATAGAGATGCCCGCCGGTACGATCAAGCAGTTCGAGTTGAAAACGGGAGATGTGCTGGACTGGTTTTAAGTTGTCGCCGATATCGACTAAGAGGATGGCCAGGAACTAAAAATTTAAGTGGTCATAGCTATTAACGCTCTTTTTCCACCATATCGAGATTAACGATGGGTGGCATACTGCGCTTGTGCTCGCTGTTTTTCACCCGCTCCATGACCATCTTGATGGTCGCATCGCTCGCACCCGTGGCCTTTTCGACCTCGTCCAGAGACATGCCCAGATCGAACACCGCGTACAGGACGGAATCGATTTCCTCGTAGGTGGCTCCCATTTCTGCCTCATCCGTCTGGCCTGCCCATAAACCGGCGGAGGGCGGCTTTTTGATGATCGCTTCCGATACGCCCACGTGGCGGGCCATCTGGCGGACACGGGTCTTGTACAGGTCGGCAATGGGCAGTATGTCGACACCGCCGTCCCCGAACTTGGTGAAGTACCCCATCAGGAGCTCGGTCTTGTTGCCCGTGCCGAGGACAATGCGGCCGTCGAGGTTCGCGGTAAAGTAGTTCATGATCATCCGCACCCGGGGCTTGACATTCGCGTATGCGAGCCGGCACTTCTCCGGGCCGACACCCGGCCTCCTGTCATAAATCAGCTTGACGATATCCCCGATCTCCAGGACCTCGTAGTCGATGCCCAGGTCTTTCGCGAGGGCTTCAGCATCCTGCATGTCCTCGGGCATCGTCGAAGCACTGTCCGGCAGGAGTAAAGCCCGGACATCGACGACTCGTGAAGCCAGTGTCGCTACCAGTGCCGAGTCGATGCCGCCGCTCAACGCGATGACCGCACCGCTGGAGTTGCTTAACTCGACCATCCGGACAATCGAATCCGAGATCGCATTCTCATACTTTACCAGGCTCTCTATGGGCAGTTCAAGTCCTTTCATGGTTACACCGAAGATTCATGGATCATTATGTGCATGCGGACTTATAATTTATTGCACCGACCCGAGCCCGATATCACTTGTCCCGCTCACTGATCGCATTCTCTACCAGCGGCTTCAGGCTATCGTACTGGCGTGTCCCGACGATGGCGGCTTTGGCCCGATCGGTGGTGGTCTTGCCCCACTGGTCTACGAAGACGTATTTACCTTCGGTGTCTTTCTGCACGATAATGACCATGTGGGGGATGGGTCTAACGAAGAACTCTTTAGCCAGTGCCGGACTGTCATCAGTATTCACTTCGAGGAACGAAACTTCGGGGTAAGCCGTGGCAAGTTCCCTTAAAATCGGCTCCTGCAGGCGGCAGGGACCACACCAGTCGGCACCGAATTTGACCATCACCGGGCCGTTTGACAAGGCCGTATCGATTTCTGCTGCAGCCGTGATCACAGTCAGCTCGTTGCCTCCGGCGCGGGTATTATCAGGGTCCGTGCTGTTATTGCCACCGGACACCGGGTACAGGCTGGACAGGTTACAGGACAAGCATCCGGAAACGGACATAACTACGAAGAGGATTACCAGTAACACAGCCAGGCTGATCAATCGCATAATAGTCGTTCTCTCGGAGAACCTTAGATACTTGTGGGTAAATAGTAGCGTATACCGTCAATAAGCACGACAATTAAGACAATGGATATAACCCTGGAAGCAGATCAGTTATTGTGAGATTGTCCAGCTATCTCAAGGCACAAAATTTATACCCGGTACTCCTGGCTCTGGCCGGAGCAGCCCTCTTCGGAGCCAGCGCTCCACTGGCAAAGGTATTACTCGGAAGAATCGACCCCCTGGTCATGGCCGGGTTATTGTACCTTGGCTGCGGGTCAGGGCTGCTACTGGCAAAGCTCACGATCGGCGCCCGGCACAATACGCATGAGGCGAAT
Source organism: uncultured Methanocella sp. (assembly GCA_964548585.1). Classification (GTDB taxonomy): domain Archaea; phylum Halobacteriota; class Methanocellia; order Methanocellales; family Methanocellaceae; genus Methanocella_A. Next base: position 4,606 of record CAZJRS010000046.1, read on the forward strand.
TTATCAAGAAAGGACCTCCCCTGGCTTGCCGGATCAGCCCTCGCAGGCGGCATCATCGCCCCGATTTTGCTGCTGGCCGGCCTGCAGATCACCCCCGCAGCGACGGCGTCTCTCCTGCTAAACTTTGAGTGTGTCGCCACGACAATCATCGCCGCTTTCGTCTTTAAGGAGGCGGTTGGACGACGGGTATGGATCGCCATAAGCCTCATCACTCTCGCAGCAGCTGTACTGACTCTGGACATGTCCGGAGCTTTCGGGATCTCCACAGGTGCCATCCTGGTCATCGGAGCTTGCTTGTTCTGGGGAATCGACAATAACCTGACCTGCAACATCTCGGCAAAAGACCCGGTGACAATCGGATTGGTCAAAGGCCTTGCCGCAGGGACTTTCTCACTTATCCTGGCTCTGACCCTGGGACGGCCTATGCCATCCGGAATCCTCCCGGTGGCCATCGTACTGATCTTGGGCGCCCTGAGCTACGGGCTTAGCATTGTCCTGTATATCCGGGCTGTTAGAGGCATGGGCGCAGCCAGGACCAGCGCGTGGTTCGGTCTGGCACCTTTCGCTGGCACCATTCTCTCACTGGCACTGTTCACCGACGCCCCGATCCTCCAGCTGCTGGCCTCGCTACCCTTCATGATCGCCGGGGCACTCCTCCTATTCGGAGAACGACACGACCACCTGCATGTTCACACAGCCATTCAGCACGAACACTACTACGAACCCGACACCCAACACCCGTACAAGACTGGAGGCGGAAGCCTGCATCAGCACGAGGAGATTCGACACTCTCATCCGCACAAGCCGGATATACACCACCGGCATGGGCACGAAGAAAAGACTGATGAACAAAAGTAAAAACCGCAAAGGCGCAAAGGCGCTAAGTTCAGAACTGATAAGGGTCATCCATCATTTTTAAAAACGTTGCGTCTTTGCGTCTTTGCGGTTCAAACCGAATTGTTGTACCTTTGCGTCTTTGCGCTTATTATCCAATTGAGGTACCAATCAGTAAAAACAGAGTTGGGGCTATAGTTTAAAAGCCCCGGACTGTACGTCTTTGGTAACTTTCTCTAGGTCTTTGTGGGTGCCGACGTCGCTCCAGTATATGCCGGTGGAGTCGAAGCCGCACAGCTTGCCTTCTGCGGCGATCCTCGGGAAGACCTCGGTCTCGATCGATCCTACTGCGGGCATCATGTCGACTACCTCTGGCTCTATGACGTAGAGCCCTGCGTTCATCTTGAACGGCAGTACGGGCTTCTCTCTGAACTGCACGATGTGGTCGCCTTCCATGTCCATGATGCCGAAGGGTGAGGGCATGTTGATCATGTTAATGGTTCCGAGGCACTTTTTCTTGGTGTGGAACGCGACGATGTCGCCGATGTTGGTGTTGGAAACGATGTCGCCGTTCATGACGATGATGGCTCCGTCGACCTTGTCTTTCGCAGCCTTGATCGGTCCTGCGGTGCCCAGCCGGTTGTTCGGGTCTTCGTAGGAGTACTCGGCGCGGATACCGAACTTGCTGCCGTCTCCGAAGTACTTTTCGATGGCTTCTCCGTACCATCCGACCAGGAATACGATGTCCCGGACGCCGTGTTTTTTCAGCAGGTCGACCTGGTATTCCAGGATCGGTTTGCCGGCCACTGGTACCATCGGCTTCGGAATGTGGTCGGTGATCGGCTTGAGCCGCTCGCCCCGGCCGCCGCAAAGGATGAACGCTTTCATGCGATTACCTCACGTTGTAGTAGTCTTTCAGCCGGACCGTGTCTTCGAGGAACGGTGTCGAGACTTCGTGGAGCACCGTGTTCTCGGTCGCTACGATGGTGTGAGGCACGTCGGGCTCTATGCGGATGGTGTCGAGCTTCTGGAAGAACTCCTTATGGTCCTCGAACTCGATGTAGCCTACGCCGCTCATGATGTACATGGTCTCGTCCTTACGTGGGTGCTTGTGGAATGACGTCTGGTACCCGGCCCGGATGAATAGCTCCTTGGTGAGGTACTTGTCCGTGCTGATCAGGACTTTCTCGTAGCCCCAGGGCTTATCTGTCTTGTTCCGGTACTCTTTGCGGATGTCTTCCAGGTCCCGGACGGTGCTGGCCTGCGACCAGAACACGTCGTCCTCCCGGTAATAGCCGAGCTTGTTGCTCTCGGCGATCAATGGGAACAGGGTCTGCTCGACCGCCCCGCCCTCGAACTTGTCGAAGGGCAGTTCCCGGCTCAGGCAGTACACTCCGCCGTTGATGTAGTGCTCCAGAACCGGCTTCTCCCGGAACGACTTCACCCGGTCGTCACCCAGCTCGACGATTCCAAACGGGCTGCGCATCTTCGTCACAAACATTGTGGCACCATGCGAGCCGTGTGTGTGCTTCTGCACCATCCTGCGAAGGTTCACATCCGATACAATGTGGCCGTTACGCACCACAAACGTATCCCCGTTCGTCAGATCCATGCCAGCCCGGATAGCCTTCAGCGTGCCCTCCGGCTTATCCTCTACATGGTACGAAAGCCGGACGCCCTTGTACTCGTCCCCATACCGAGCCCTGATCATGTCACCCTTATAGCCCGTTAGCAGAACCGCCTCGCATATGCCTGCCGCGGCAAAGTCAAACAGCTGCTTGTCCAGTATCGTATACTGGTCTTTAATCTCGATCAGCGGGGCCGGGGTAGAATCCGTATACGGCTTCAGCCTGCTACCCGTACCACCACAAAGAATCATCCCAATCATAAAATCATCCGCAAGAGGATATTTTGTTTATATGCTTGCTCCCCTTTGATAAAAATCTTTTCGTGTCCCTGGGACAAGAGAATGACCGCTTAAAATTCTGAAGAGGCGAAGACGATCGGGATCAAAGGTGAGCCGAGGCCAAATGTGAAAACAGTTTAGGGGTGAGAACTTTAAACCTGTCATTTCAGACTCCTCTATACTAAGTCAAGGAGTTTACAATGTGTAGTCGTATACTGTGGCAGGGAACTGACGGCAAGCCGGTCATCGTCGGCCGGAGCCTGGACTGGTTCGAAGACATGAATACCAATCTCTGGGTGCTTCCGAAGGGCCTGGCCAGGAGTGGTCTCACTCCGGAAAACCCGCTGTCGTGGACGTCTAAATACGGGAGCATAGTCGCTGTTTCGTATGATATGGGCGCAGCGGACGGGATGAATGAAGCGGGGCTGGATGCCAATGCACTTTTTCTCGCCGAAAGCAGCTACGGCAGCCGGGATGACGCTTTGCCGGGTTTGTCCCTGAGCCTCTGGGTGCAGTTTTACCTGGACAACTTTGCTACAGTCCAGGAGGCCATCGACTACACTACCGGGAATCCGTTCCAGCCGCGACCGATCACCGCCGGTATCAGCGAGCAAAAAGTGATCAATCTCCACCTGTCACTGGCCGACAAAACCGGAGACAGCGCCATCATTGAGTATCTGGATGGCAGGCGAACCATTTATCACGATCGCCAGTACCGGGTGATGACCAACTCACCCCCGTTCGACAGGCAGATCAGCGGATTGCGCCAGTATCATGGCTTTGGGGGCACAGCGGACCTGCCCGGGAGCACTAAAGCGGCAGACCGGTTTGTTCGCGCAGCCTACTACTTACAACACCTTCCCGAGCAGGATACCGGCCGGAAAGCCCTGGCTGGTGTACTCAGCGTCATGCGAAATGTCAGCCAGCCCTTCGGCACGGCTGATCCGGATGAGCCGAACACTTCGCCGACGATATGGCGTACGGTAGCGGACCTGACCAATAGCCTCTACTTATATGAATCGACGACAAGCCCTGATATCATCTGGGTGGATCTAAAAAAGATCGATTTTACTGCCGGTTCAGGCGTGCGGAAGCTCGATCTGGTCAGCCACCCCGACCTCATCGGCGACGTGACCGCCGAGTTCAAGCCCTCGGTACTGTTCACTCCTCTGGCACCCGACCCCGAGAAAACGGCTGCGGCCGATGTCGTCACCGCGTGACAATCAGAAAAACCAGGTAATACCATACAAAGCCTATTTTTTTGAACACAAGGCACTGGCTATACAAATGGCATTCTCGTACCCGCTCCCTGCTCTCGAAGTATCGACGTACACGATGTCTGTCCCGACGAGCGGCGCCCCGTAGCCTTCGCCGCCGCCCACGAGGCAGAGGGATCTGAAGATCAGGTTGCCGGTAATGCCATCGGGCGCGATGACGTAGTTATGCTCTCTCACGGCATCCTCGATGAGAATCTCCGCATGCTTCGCCTTAATACCCCTGGAACTCAGTAACCGGGCAACCTCTTCGGCGTCATCCATCGACTGGTCCACCCGTGGCGACCTCCCCCGATCGCCCAGCCGGCCTCCGGACAGGATGCCGATATCCGGCTCTATACCAAATCTTCGCATCAGGTCTGCCCCGAGTACTCCCAGTTCGACCTTTTCTTCTACGGTCCAGCCTTCGTCTACTCCCACGGGTGCGAAGAAAAAGAACTTCCAATCGGGTGTTTTCAGGAGCGAGACGCGCATGATCTTTTGCAGTCCCATTACTGACTTGAGGTTCTTGAGCGTAACGCTGGCACTCAGCGAGCCCCGCACGACACCATCGACTTTGCCTTCCTTGAGCAGCCGGATGAGCGCTGCCTCCGGGTCCGATGAGACTAGCATGGGAAGCCCGGTCTCCAGCCGCTTACCGGTCACTAGCGTGACCTCTGCAAAGCCTGCGGAGTCAGCCTGCTCTGCTCCTGTGATCGTGGTATTCACGTTATCGGAGCCGACACCTACGGCGATTTTCGCCCGGTTTCTCCTGGCTCCGGCTATGACTGCATCCCAAACCATACCGGTTCACCGCCTGAGGAGGCGCAGTGCTTTGTCTTCGTGGAGTGCTGCGACCTCAGCCCGTTCTTCAGAGAGCGCCACTGCTGCCAGTGCTCCGATCCTTCCTGCCTTCTCGCCGAGGATGTCGATGAACTCGATGCCGAATTCCTCTGCCATGGCATTTACGTCGGCCAGGCTCACCAGTCGCTTCTTGGTCTCCCACCCGAACTCCTTAAGCCCTGCCGGAACTCCGATTCCCCGGTATACTGCGATGCCCGGATCGTCAGACTTGTTCTCGGCTTTAACCGTGCTCACCACGCTGCTGATCAGCGAGTTATAGGCCCCGGGAAGGACCGCGAACGTGATCGCCGAGGAGACACAGTTGGTCGTCTTGTTCGGCGACTTGGGGCAAAGCTGGATCAGCCGTAGGTTCAGCGACTGAATGCCAGGCAGCGCCGCGGCAACCTTGCTCGCCTTCAGGGCGAGAACCCAGGTAGCGCCTCCGTCCTTGTTATCCGTATCGTCGATTCCTATGGTCACTTTCTCGTACAGGGGAGTCACGATCTCGACCCGATTAGTGTGCGAGCCGCCGACCTTCAGGTCGCTTTCCGACGGGTAAACTGAGTACAGCACGCCCGGCGCCTGGGTGAGGCACGCTGCGACCCCCAGGCCGGCACCGCCCGTACCTGCCCACTTCGTCCTGACCGTGTCTCCGTCGATGGTGACACCCTCCAGCGCCTGTCCTCCCATCTCGCTGTCGGCAGGGCCAAAGTTAGCCTTCTGCTCCCCGAGCTTCGCCCTCATGGTCATGGAAGTGCCCTCGACTTCACACCACTCGATGAGCCCTCCGGCCCGACACCTGTTCACTGCGTCCCACTCAATGGTGCCTCGCACGGCACATGTCTCCATGATTTCGGCGACACCTCGGGTCGCATCCACCATGGTCAGCAGTCGCTGGGAGAACAGCGGCCCGAATTTTTCCTTCACCTGCGATGGTTCAAGCTTCATGATCAATACCGGCTTGTAAACGAAATTATCGTTTACAAAGGTATTGCCCTGTACAATACATATAATTTTTGAAAACTGATCTAATTACTCTCAGTTCCGGGCGCCGGGAGGTTAATAAAATATATCGCATTTTATATAGGCGTACACACAGGTAATTTGCACCGTGGCACACATAAGTGAAAAAATTACTTATTCTTAAGTGAAAGTAATTATAAATTTACAAGTTCGTGAAATAAAATAGTAAAATTACGAATTATTAGAAAAAGTATTTATATTTGCCTAATTAGAACTTCCTGTTGTGGGGGTACCTATGATGGTGGTTGTATGTGCAGATCTAAGGTGCCAAAGATCTCAATTATCAGTGTACTCTCTTTACTGTGCGCTTTATTTGTGATAGCTGATGCTTATGCCAGTACTACTGGTACTAACCTTACTATTTCTGCCCCGGCCAGTCTCGCTGCCGGGAATTCGGCAACGGTTTCCCTGTGCCTGACCAACGAGGGCGCACCCGTGCCGCTTGCCCTTGTTAACCTGAGTGTGACCGGTGCAGGCAGTGTTTCCCCTTTGAACGCGGTGACCGACACAAACGGCTATGCGACGGTGACATTCACCGCATCCACGGCTGCCGGTGTTGCCACGCTTACCGCTACCGGTCCTGACGGTGCCGTGGCATCGTATCCAGTCCAGGTCCTCCACGGTCCGCCTGCCTCATTGAACATCTATTCCAGTGACTCTACGTTGATTCCCTCTAATACCGGGAAACAGTTCACCTACACGGTCAAGATCAAAGACTCTTACGGCAACGTGTGTAACGGTGCAGTCGCAAACATCACGACTGACGGCGTGAAAAGCAGTCTGATCACCGGTGCCGACGGTACTTTTACCACCGCTCTCGGACCTCGCCAGGATAGCCATACCTATAATGTGACCGTGGAGTCGGGCGGGGTAACAAGCAGCTTCAAAGTCAGGTTCATGCTGCCTGTACTACTTATCACAGGCGTGCCTGCCACAGTGACCGCAGGCAGTAATATCTCGATGACTGCATGGCTGCTTGACGACATGACGCCAGCCCCGGGCATCCTGCTGAACTTCTCCACCTACTCGCCGGACAACCTGGCGGCGCCCGCCTCCTACTCGGCATATACTGATGCCAGCGGCCGGGCCGTATTCAACTTCACCACCAGCACGAAATCGGGCTTCAACATTGTAGTGGTAAACAATTCCAGCCTTGGCGACCTGAGCTCGGCAATGGTAAAGGGGCTGGGAGGGAGCACCAGTAACATCATCCTGTCATCGGACCCCGTCTCGCCGATCGTCGCCGACGGGACCGGTCACTACAAAGTCAAGATATGGGCGAAGGATACGGGAGGCAATCCCGTGAAGAACGAGGACCTCGACGTCATCAAAAACGGCATACTCGTCTATACCGTGACGACGAACACCAACGGCTACGCGGAGCTGGACATGCAGCCTTCGGCATACGTAGGTGATGTGATGATTACGGTCAGGTCTTCCGGCACCGGTGCGAACGGCACGATCCTGCTGTCATACATCGCAGGGCCGCCCGCGATGACCGTGATCAAAGCCGTGCCCAACGTGATCGCCAGCTCTGAGATCGATACCCCGGCAGGACAGGCTGATGTCCACACGACGCAGCTCATCGGCCTGGTCACCGACCGGTGGTACCACCCGATAGCCGGCCAGCCGATCACGATCACTTCGCTCAACACCACTGCAGGTAACATCACCGGACCCGGCAGCGGCATCACCGATAGCAACGGCGAGTTTTACACGGACTTCCGGCTGGGCAACTTCTCCAACGGCACTGGCACGGTGAACGTGCGGGCGAACAGCGGCTCCCTCGAGTCTGTCTTCCCCATCACCTACACAAACACGACGTTCCTCAGCATGGAAACGTCGATCTCCCCCCGCAATATCTCGGTCAACGACACGATCAACGTGGACATCAGCCTGCGGGGCATCGGCTGGAACAACAGGCCCCAGCCCGTCGATGTGATGCTAATCACCGACCGGTCTGGCAGCATGGCGTGGCTCTCCACCGTTGTGTACCCCACCAACGGGCCGGCTAAACAGGGTACTCTGCCGACTCCGAACAACCGGGAGTACTTGATCGACACGTATACGAATACAAAATATTCGACCCTGCAGTTCATGCTCTCGAGCCCGTACTCAAACTACGCGGACAACAGCTACTACTATAGCTTAAGGATCGTCGATCCTTCCGGCAGATCCTACTCCGGCACAACCAGCGCGAACGAGAACTACTACATGTTCACCAACGCGAGAACGGGCACCTATAAGATCTACGGCCGGTTCAACTATGATCCGGACGGCGGCATCCCTCAGTATAGCCTGGCCGTGCTCACGGAACCGCTCCGGCTGGGCTCCAGTTACGACGTGGACAGCGCAGCTAAAGTGGCAGCGGTACAGTTCGTGAACAACATGAGCACCCAGGACCAGGTAGGCCTGGTGTCACACAACACCGCGGGCACGCTGAACCGGCCGTTAAAACTGGTCAATGGCACCGACAAGACCAGCCTGATCACCGCTATCAACGGCCTGAATGCCAACGGCGGCACCAACATTTACACCGGCATGCAGAAGGCCAGGCAGGAGTTCGTCGCCCACGGGAGAAGCGAGTACAAGGACGTAGCGATCATCCTCACCGACGGGTACTCCCAGAGCCCGGGCAGCGATATCGCAGAGGCCTATAACTTTAAAAATGCCGGCATAACGGCCTACACTATCGGGATGGGCATGCCGGACGAACCCACGCTCTCCTCGATTGCCAACATTACCGGAGGAAAATATTACCGGGTCGCATCAGACCTGGAACTGGCCCAGCGCTACCGGGACATCGCCACGGACATCAAGGACGTGATCGCCAACCAGTCGGAAATGGACATCGTCACCCGCAGAACCGTGATCAACGGCTCCATCATCTCTGACGCAGAGTACGTCAATCACTCTGCATGGGTGACATTTACCAACAGCACCAGAAGCCAGATCGAGCCTTCGGTTTACTATGATAATACTCGTTATGTCCTGTCATGGGACCCCGGCCAGATCAAAGTGAACGAGATCTGGCGGGTGGAGTACCAGCTACAGGTGAAGCACGGCGGCCTGCTTATGCCGATCACCAACGAGAGCTTCGTATCCTTTACCCGATCCGACGGGACGCAGGATACGAGCTACTTCGTGGGCGAATCGATCTTCTGTAACGATAACCCTAACGGCACGCTGATCAACGACTCGTCAACGATGTCCGTCAAACTACTGGCTCCGGGCAACGAAAGCGTGATTAGCCAGTCGCACCAGCCAGTCACCTGGAACCTGCATTACGTGGGAGTAGGCCAGTACACCCAGGCGATCTCGGTTATGCCCGAGGGCGGTTCATCGTGGAACGACCTGGCGACCGGGTTCGGCGGTGACCGTAACTCCGCCGGTACCTACAACTACATATGGAAGCTGGACCGGCTGCCTGCGGGCAACTACACCATCCGGGTCTTTGCCAGCGATGGCACTTACGACTCCTGGGACACGGCCACTGTGAACGTACCATACGAAAGTGGCAAGATCATACTGGAATAGGGAGGATGTCTGATGAAAAATAACCTCAGCTTCATCATTAGCGTAATGGCCATCGTGGCCCTGTTTGGCCTTGTAGTAGCGCTGTACGGAGTCAACTCCACCGCGGGCTCCGACGGCCACGCACTGGATGGCAAGGCTTCCGGCTCAGGAACCGGCGATACCAGCCAGATCAACTCTCTGATGAGCGTACGTCTTCCGGACAAGCCCCCTTCGACCGCACTGGGCGCGTTCTCGGCTGCCGCATGGCAGCAACAGATGCGTTCGTGGGCCGATGGTAAGCAAAATCTCTCTGTGGTCAGTGTCAGTACCGACACAGGTGTCGGTGGCGAGTCTCCCTACTGGAAGATTAACGTCTATGGTGACGACGAGTTCACCACGTTCTACGTCGAGGACGGTCAGATCGCAGACGTGGTCAAGACGTCTGCTGCCGGGGGCAAAGCGCCTGCCACAGACCTCAGCAAAGTCATCGACAGCGACCGGGCATGGGAACTGGCTCTACAGGAATTACACACCGACGCAGGCACTGTGCCTGCCGTATCGATGTCACTGAAGACCATGGGTGATAGGCCCTGCTGGAACATTATCCTGGCAAGCGAAGGCGGGCTTCAGATCATACGGATCGACGCGGTTACTGAGACTATACTGCAAACCGCTACGGTGGGCTGACTCATGGCGGGAAGTAAGCAATCGAAGGACTGCGGCGGGCAGTGGCTGTTGCTGATCGGCCTGATCATCGCGATAGGTCTGGCAGTGCTGATGATATTTGTAAACCAGTCTTTACAGGCAGGTCACTCCTCCGCGGCCTCGATTATGGACTTCCCCAAGAACGACGTGCGTGAGGTCCGTGCAGAGACACTCCGTGAAGCATCTATCCTGGGGGTCCAGGCAAACACAGCCCCCGACATCAGCCAGCGTCAGCAGTGGTTTGCAGATAATTTCACCCGCTTCACAAGCGATATCGAGCACATCTATTCGGCCAAAGGCGCCTTACTCGATATCGGCTACATTCCGGGTGTCAACGCTACGCTCCCTGCCGACCGACAGCGCCTCGAAAACGTGACGCTCCACATCTACTACAACAACGGGGACACCCTGTACAATGAGACGGTTACCACATACCTGTGAGAGGCGATGGGATGGACATGTTACACCAGCGACAGCAGACGAGGCAATTGAGATGATGGCCGGGCACAAGGGCCCTGTATTCGGGGCGAAACAAGGATACTTTACGGACGATCGAGGGGTTAATGCGATCATCGAGTACATGATCGCCTTCATGATCTCCTTCCTCGTCTTCACCATGATCCTCGCCATGTTCGACGGCATGTTCATCCAGGGACCCACCGACATAGTCTCGCGCATCCAGTTCACCGACGTGGGCAACGACGTCACGGCAAAGATCCTCGATACCTACCTGATTGCACCCGAGACTGGCAATGTCAGCACCAGCTTCGGGATACCTGACAAAGTGGCAGGCAAGGATTACCGGCTCGACATACGACCGAGCCAGAACGGATGGGACAAAGAGGTCGTAGTCTACAGTTCTTATACCACAGCGAATGCTGTGGTGACCATCAATGGCGTCAACAGCACCATACCGATCAACGGAAGCACCAGCAGCGGTTATGAGACACACCGTGTCAAGTACGATTCCTAGGGGAGTATACTGATGAAGAGCGAAACAGCAGCGGCAAAAAACGACAGTTACCACAGAATTTCCAATAACAGCGCCGTATCGGAGTCGATCGGCTCAGTGCTCGTATTTGGCATCGTGATCACAGGCATAGCGCTCATCGTCGTCTTCGGCATGAGCATCCTGAACGATACCAAAGACCTTAACAACTTCCAGAACATGGAACAAGGCTTCAAGGTCGTGCAGAGCGACCTGAAGCGAGTTGCCCTCGAAAAGACGCCGGTGATGACCGCCCGGATGCATCTCGAAGGGGGCACCCTCTACACGAATGTCACCGGGTATCCGTTCCAGGTCGACTTTAACGGCAATACCTACCGGAACACCACCGGTGAAATCGCCTACCTGGGCAGCAACGGAAAAAGCCTGAGCGTGCAAAACGGGGGCGTCTGGCTGACTTATTCTGCCATTGACCTGAGTGACCAGGTAGTCCTTCCACCTCGCATATTCGCCCAGCCCGACACCGGCACACTGGTGATCAACGTCATCCGACTGACCGGAAGCCCCAGCTCCTTCGGGGGAACCGGCACGATGAACATCGTCATGGAATACAACGATACCGCGGTCTACACATATTCCTCGCCAGCGCCGACGGACGCGGTAATCACCATCAACACCGGCTACCCCAATGCCTGGGGAAGGTGCCTGGACAGCGGCCTCGAAGGGTTTGGCACAAGCACGCAGGTACCCTCGCCGGACACCGCGGTTGTCACCGTCCACGGAGTATCCCAGGTGATCGTCAGCGAACATACCATACAGGTACAACCGCTGGTGTACAACTCGTAGCCTGTCAAACTGGTTTCTTCATCCGTTGTCGTACATACAAAAAAAGTAGCTGATCCGCTGACCTGTAACTCGTTAAATATACCAGCTGATCAGCCTGACCTCGACAACCTGTGGGTACCGGTTCACTCCTGTCCAGTACGGTGAGATATCGTCACCATCGTTGATCGTGACGAGCCGGGAAGCGATGACTGAGTTATCCGATGGCCTGCCATGGATGATGACCGGCAGGTCATGCTCAACCCCGTCATTGTAATATAGCTCAACGTTATAGCCCACGTCGGGCGGGAAGTACCCGGCGATCAGGCCATCGAGCGACTGGATGCTCAGGTCGCCCGGGGGGATTTTGCTCGTGTCAGTGGCGGAACTTCCGTTCCATCCTTCGACAGTGGTCTTCAGGTCGCTGCTGTTCGTCTCGTCGAGCCGGTCCAGGCAGATGAGCGTGTCCGCAGTCTTCTGGTATAGCTTCATGGTCGTCGTCATCTCGGTCTGGGGCGAAATCGCGGATACGGACTGCGTGATATAGATCAACAAGCCGATCAAGATCAGCGCGGCTGTAAGACCTTCCAGGGTGGCTAACTGGCCCTCGTCATCCTTAGAGCACATCGGACCACACCTCCATCCGGAACGTGCCCGGATAACATACGCTTTTCAGCCGGTACTCCGGATCGTTGAAATAGTCGACTTCCAGGCCGGGAAATATGTTGGACTCGGCGATTACCCAGAGATGCTCCATGTCTACAGCCTGAATCGCCTGACTGAGGATGACGATCTCAATGACGTCGTTCGGTCCGAACACGACCGGAGGGGATGCGGGTATCCCGTTTTTCATGATATAATACTGGGTATTGGGAATGAGGGGTACCAGCGGTCCGGCCGGCTCTTGCCACCAGTTCACATTTCGGATGGCTCCGGCACCGGACACATTGTAAACACGCAAGGTAACGTTATGGGCATCGTCCGAAGTCCTGTTAACCAGGCTCACCTTTAAAATCGATGACATGGATACGCCCGAGTTTGTCGGCCGACCGGAGTCCAGGAAAAGCTCCTTGCCAGTATCGATCAGCACGTTCCGCTCCATGTACTCCACGTTATTGTTCTTGTATATCGTGGTCTTGTTCAGCAGTTCGATCTGTTTATCGGCAAGAGTATCGTCCATGGTCAGCGATAGCGTATAATCATACCTGACCGCACTGTTAAGCCCGATCTTATCTCTCACCAGCTCATAGTCATCAATCGCTGCCAGTGCCCTGATCTTATCCATGGAAAGAACGTTGGGAGCCGCTTTTTCGCTGGCAAGGCCAATGCGGGCAAGTCGTCCGGTATCCTGGGTCTCCCACGATGGATTACCCTTCTGCTCCCCATTCTGCTCATAGATGTACCAGCCCGGGTCTTCGACCAGCACCGCGCCTGTTCTGTATATGACTGACCCGAGGTCGATGGCTCCCGCCTGATACGGGGTAAACAGGTTAGGCACGAAGGTAAATACGTAAAGGAACGTCAGAAGAAAAATGCTACTACCGATCAGGAAATCCAGGTTCGTATATCCGTAGTCGTCTGTGTGAGGTACCATAGTTATCCGCCACTATCTGCCGGTCGCACTAGATACCCCTAACTGCTAACAATATACTCCCACTTCATGGGATAAAAAGTAGTTGGTCAGTATCCGGGAATACAAACCAAAAAAATATGTTAAATTGAAAAAATTGGTTTTTTACTTCTTGAACTCTTCCAGGAGTTCCTTTGCCCGGTCCGCCCTGACCTTCTTCTCCTTGACCATCGCTTCCGCGACGCGGTCGATCAAGTCTCCGGTGGCGCCCGCCTGTATTGCGACGTTCCTGGAGTGCAGCTGCATGTGGCCCCGCTGAATACCCTCGGTAGCCAGTGCCCTCAGTGCCGCGAAGTTCTGTGCCAGGCCTACGGATGCCATGACCTCGCCCAGCTCGGTAGCGGTCTTGACACTCAGGATCTTCACGTTTGCCTTAGCGGTGGGGTGCGAAGCAGTCGCGCCGCCGACAAGGCCGACTGCCATTGGCAGTTCGATCGTCGCGACGAGGTCCCCGTTCGCGTTCTTCTCATAGGTCGTCAGGGGCATGTAAGTGCCGGAGATCGCCGCATATGCGTGGGCCCCGGCCTCGATGGCCCTGGTATCGTTGCCCGTGGCCAGCGTCACGGCAGATATGCCGTTCATGATGCCCTTGTTGTGGGTCGCAGCCCGGTACGGGTCTGCCAGCGCGAACTCGTACGCCTTAATCACTGCGTCGACCACGTTCTCGCCACCGATGGACTCCTTGCTGAAGACTGCCTTCGACCTCACCAGGCGCTTATCTGCCAGGTTTGAGATGATTCTTAAGTATACCTTACCGCCCGTCACCTTTTCTATGTGGGGAGCGACCGTCTCAGTCATGGTGTTGACCGCGTTGGCGCCCATGGCATCCCTGCAGTCCACGATCAGGTGGACGATCAGCATGGTGTGCCCCGGCTTGTTGGGTACTTCCCTGACGTATGCTTCGACGTCTTTGCAGCCTCCGCCAAACTTGACCAGTATGGGGTCCACTGCGTTAGCCATCTCAATGATATTGCTTCTCTCTGCCAGTACGGCAAACCGGGCGCTGAACGGGTCCTTGACATCCGTCACCTGAATAAGCCCACGCATGACCGGGCCGGTGCTGCTGGTAGTAAAACCACCCTTTTCCCGGGCCATCTTGGCCGCATTAGACGCTGCCGCGATGACCGACGGCTCTTCCGTGGCCATCGGCACCAGGTAGTCCTTTCCGTTGACCTGGAAGTTCACCGCAATGCCCACTGGCACCGGTATGACGCCGATCACATTCTCGACCATCCGGTCGAGCTGGTCGTACTTCAGGGCACCGGTGGTGCCGATGATCGCAGCTTCATCGTCGGTAAGGCCTGCGAGTTCCTTAACCTTAGCCAGCCGCTCCTGCGGGGGAAGCTTGTAAAAACCTGAGATCTGAGAGCTCTTTTCCATTAGAGTCACCTTAGAGTAGGCATGTACATTCATTATAAATAAGTTATCGGTCGCCCTTTGGAGGCCCTGCAGGCGCAGAGAGTAACGGTCTGTGAAAACCGGTCCCTCCGGGACGACCGACAAGAATCTGCCGCCGTAGCGGCGAAGAGTAGATGTCCTCGAAGGACAATATGGCCACTATGAAGGTCTACGCAGCCCCAGCGGTCAACGCTCACATCCTGGAAAAGCAGTTTCTGGGGAGCACGAAAGCCTCGAGCGCCGAGGACGCGCTGCGTGCTTTACTCACCATAGATTCCGGTAGTCTGCCGAACACTAGCTACAGTCTGAGCCTGCGGGCCAGAAATTTTAACGTGACAGCCTTCCAGCAGTCGCTTCAATCAGGAAAGCTGGCTCGTGTGAGAGGATTGAAGGGTAACCTTCAGGTAGTCCCCGTCGAGTTGATGCCTGCGATATTCACCGCTTCATCGCAATCCCGGGAAGCCCGGTCAGAGTCTTTACTGGAGGGGTGGGGCATACAGGAGGACGAGTATCTCCAGGTCCGCACCGCCATTATCGATGCACTAGGCAGTAAGGAGAAGACTCTTTCTCAGCTTAAGAATGGTTTAAAGCCAGGCGTATCCAGGGACATCGTCCGTTCCCGGGGGAAGGCCAAGGAGCGCTCGACTAATGTTGCAGTTGTGGCTACTGCCATGTGGGAGCGGTGGGAACTGCTGCGCGGAGGCATCGGCAGGGTTCCCGGCGAGGATCCGGGCAGGTATTCTCTCTTTTCCCGCAGGTTCGGGATGAAGCTCGCTATGGATCGCCGTGAAGCGTTAAAAAGGCTGACCGGGCAGTTCATCGCGGCATACGGGCCGGTCTGTGCGGATGACCTCGCCTGGTGGCTGGGCATTCCCGCGAAAGAGGCTGCAACCCTCATTGACGCGAAAACCACCGAGCGGATTGCGATCGAAGGGATTACAGGCGACTTCTTCATGGCAGCCGGCGAAATGATCAAGGATAATAAGCCTTCGACAAACGTAGTTATGTTACCTGTTGACGATCCGTATGTAAAAGCGTATACCCGACGGGAGCGGATCGTGCCGGAATTATACCTTGACAAGGTGATCATGAGGTTCGGGGAGTCGAACAGCACCGTACTGGTCAACGGGACTGTGGCAGGCACGTGGCACCTGGACCACGAGACCGATGGCGAGGTCGTGCACGTCGAGATGTTCGGGCCTGCGGCCAACAGTGCCGAAGCTTCCATTGAGAGAGCAGCACATGCAACGGGGCGGTTCTTCACCGGCGCTGATGTGTCCGTGTCTATGTCGGTTTATAAAAAATTCTAGGTCTTCTTAAAGAAGTCGTTTACCTCGTTACGCAGGTACCCGGTTTCGTTCACGTAGTACATGTTTTCGGAGTCGAAGCCGGGATTCTTGCCTTGGTATACCAGAGCATATTTCGTGGTGTCCGCCTTGCTCCATGTCCCTGAGTAAGTATCTACAGCCGTGTCGTGCTGGTCTCGTCTGGTGAACGTGCCATCCGCCATAAATGTATAAAAAGCCTGTAAGTTTGCAGTCTGCCCTTGACTCATCCAGTCCCATGTGCCCAGGATCTGGTCGCCTGCGTAGATGGCTGGACCTTGTAAGGCAGGAGATGTGCCCGAAGTACCTGTGTCTGTAGGGCTCGCGCACCCCGCTAATATCACCGCTATCAGGGTTATCAGCGGCATTAGTTGACCTGGACTGTACTTCATCGGATCACTACCTGGAGATATTAGCCGGCGCCTTTATATTTCTCTTCTCTTTTTTCATCGATCGGCACACATGCATCGGACCTATCCTCCGGTGAACTCAGACTGAGTATCTAGTTATACATAACATTTAAGTATTCTCGGCATCATTTTAGTACGGTGCATATGAACTTGAACGCGTGGGATTGCTTTATTGGCCGCCATGGCCCCGTTTTGTAACCTGATCCCCGTTCTGCGCATGCAAAATTTCTTAAGATATCTCTCATTTAGCGTATACCATTTCGCGAGGAATCTGACGTGATACAGGAAGAGAAAGAGCAGTATAGTAGTAAAAGTCTCGAAGCCGGGATCGATGAGATCTGGCGGGCGAGCGATGCGTATGCCCTTACCCGTAAACAGCGGCTGGGCAATAAAAAATTCTTCTTTGTGGACGGACCGCCATACACGACCGGCCGTATTCACCTGGGCACTGCCTGGAACAAGATCATCAAGGACTCGGTACTACGCTACCGTAGCATGAACGGCTACGATCTGATGGACCGGCCGGGCTGGGACATGCACGGCTTGCCCATCGAGGTAAAAGTCGAGAGTCTCCTGGGATTCAAGACTAAAAAAGACATCGAGGAGTTCGGAGTAGCTAAATTTACCGAAGAGTGCAAGAAGTTCGCCATCGGCAACATGCACGAGATGACTGCCCAGTTTAAAAAATTGGGCGTATGGATGAACTGGGATGACCCGTACATGACGCTGAAAAACGAGTACATCGAAGCGGCGTGGTGGACGATCAAGCAGGCGCACGAGAAGCACCTGCTGGAGCGGGGCCTGCGGAACGTCAACTGGTGCCCCCGGTGCGAGACTGCCATTGCGGACTCAGAGGTAGAGTACGCCGAGCGGAAGGACGATTCGATCTACGTCAAGTTCCCTCTTAAGGATGGATCGGGCTTCCTGGTCATCTGGACGACCACGCCCTGGACCATACCGGCAAACATGGCGGTTGCTGCCAATAAGGAGTTCACCTACGCGATGGTATATGCGATACCCGCGGCTGTACTCGAAGAGGCTTCGCTGCAGGCGGGCCTTGACCACACCACGATGGTGGAGCACCATTCCGATGGTCGGCCAAAGCCGATGCGCTACGCCGACAAAGTGGCCAGGATGAAAGAAGCCATTGGCGAGGAGAAACTTGCCGAACTGTATGCTTCGCACGGCGAGAAACTTCTGGTCGCCCGCGACCTCATCGAAGGTGTCATGAAGATGGGCCGGTATGCGGACTACCATGTGCTGAAGACGCTGGTCGGCGAAGAGCTGAAAGGAACTCAGTACATCCATCCTCTGGCCGATCTCATTCCCTGCCAGAAAGAAACTGAACACAAGGTGTACCTCGCCGACTTCGTCGTGGGCGAGAACACCGGCATGGTCCACATCGCTCCCGGCCACGGCTTCGACGACTTCGAACTGGGCAGGAAAGAGGGCATTAAGGTCTATTGTCCTGTGAAAGGCAACGGTCGCTATGATGATACCGCCGGCGCCTACGCCGGCATGGATATCCGTGAGGCCAATCCGAAGATCCTTGAAGACCTGAATCAGCGAGGTATGCTGCTCGGAGCCACGACCATCGAGCACCGGTACGGCCACTGCTGGCGGTGCAAGACACCGATCATCTTCCTCACCACGGACCAGTGGTTCATCGCGATCAGCAAGATGAAGGAGGACATGCTCGCCGAAGTCAAGCGAGTCAACTGGTACCCCGAATGGGCAGGCTCAGCACGCTTCCATGACTGGGTCAGCGGCGCCAGAGACTGGTGCGTATCCCGCCAGCGCTACTGGGGCATACCCATACCAATCTGGAAGTGCGAGCGCTGCAATAGCATCGACGTGATCGGCACCTGGGAGGAGCTGAAGCACAAGGCGGGTAAAGACATACCTGACCTGCACCGGCCCTTCGTGGACGAGATCCGGCTGGAATGCGAGTGCGGCGGCTCGATGCGAAGAGTGGAAGACATCTTCGACGTCTGGTTCGACTCGGCGGTAGCGTCCCTGGCGACTCTGCACTTCCCTGCGAAGCAGGACATGATGGACTGGTGGCCGGCCGATTTCATCGTCGAAGGCCACGACCAGACCCGGGGCTGGTTCTATTCCCAGCTGGGCGCAGGCATGGTGGGCTTCGGCAAAGCACCGTACAACGGCGTCTGCATGCACGGCTTTACCCTCGACGAACAGGGCAAGAAGATGTCCAAAAGCCTCGGCAACGTAGTGGCCCCCGAAGACGTGGTGGAAAAGCTCGGGGCAGACACACTCAGACTATACGTGTTATCGCAGAACGCTCCCTGGGAGGACCTGAGCTTCTCCTGGGAGGAATGCGGCAACGTAAACCGGTCGATCAACATCTTCTGGAACGTGTACCGCTTCCCGCTGCCCTACATGGTACTGGACAGGTTCGACCCGGTGAAAGTCACCTTCGAATCGGTCAAGGGAAGCCTGCGTGTGGAAGACCGGTGGATCCTGTCCCGGCTCCAGGCAGTAATCAAAGACGTGGACACGGCCATGGCGACCTACGAGTTGCACAGGGCGACGAGGGCGATCATCAGCTTTATCCTTGATGACCTGTCCCGGTGGTATGTACAGCTAGCCCGTGAAAGAACCTGGGTTGAAGCAGATAACCCGGACAAGCTGGCGGCCTACCGGGTATTGTACGATTCCCTGGTGACGACCATCAAACTGATCGCGCCGTTCACCCCGTACATGGCAGAACGCATGTACCAGAACCTGGTGAGGAACGTAGACAGCACGGCCCCCATATCGGTGCACATGTGCGACTGGCCGGTCGTCGATACGACCTTACTCGACGAACAGCTGAACAAGGATATGGATAGCGCACGCAAGATCGTGGAAGCATCCTCCAATGCCCGCCAGAAAGCAAAGCGCAAGCTCAGATGGCCGGTGAAGAAGATCGTGATCGCTGCGGACAATGCCGATGTGGTCACCGCAGTCAAGGAACTGGCCGGCGTCATCAAAGAACAGACCAACTCCAAAGACATCGTCGTGCTGGCTCCGGGCGAGTCGAACACGGAACTGGGCATCGAAGTCGTCCCCAACCAGAAGCTCATCGGCCCGATCTTCAAAGCTGTCGCAGGCAAAGTGACTGCCGGGCTAAAAGCAGCTGACGGCAAGACCGTCAAGAATGCCATCGAGAACGAGAAAAAATACATCGTCGAGATACCCGAGGGGTCGTTCGATATCCTCTCCGACATGGTCAGCTTCCGGGACGTCATACCCGAGAACCTTGCCATGGCCGATTTCCCGGGAGGTAAAGTCTACGTCGACGTATCGCTCTCGAAAGAGCTGGAAGCCGAAGGCTACACCCGGGAACTGATCCGCCGTATCCAGGATATGCGTAAGGAGATGAACCTGAACGTCGAAGACCGGATCAAGGCTGAAGTGTACGTCGGCGACGAAAAAGTGCTCGATCTCTTACGTAGCATGAAGGACTATGCGGCCGGCGAAGTCCGGGCAGACACACTCGACCTGAAGACCGAGAAGCCGGTATCAGGCTTCGTGAAAGACTGGGATGTCGAAGGCATCCCCATGACCATGGGACTGGAAAAGCTATGAAGTACGAGAAATGGGAGCCCTACTACAAGGCCATACAGGAAGACTTCGGGTGGACCCAGGAAGGGGACGAGGCCGCAGCACGGCTGCTCTCCTCCCTTCTCCCCCCGGAAACTCCTTACCTTAAACAGGTCGAAGAGCTAATCCGTGGCCGCGACGTGATCGTATGCGGCAAAGCACCCACCCTCGAAAAGGACATGGAAAAGATCGACTGGTGGTACAAATACACGGTCATAGCGGCCGACGGCTCGGTAACCACGCTGCTTCATCAGGGCATCGTACCGGACATCGTCGTCTCCGACCTGGACGGCGCTCACGAGGACCTGCTCAAAGCGGATGCGAACGGATCGATTATACTGGCCCATGCCCATGCCGATAATGTCGAGAGCATGAAGTCGCTGGTACCTCAGCTGAAGAACGTCGTAGGGACTACCCAGACACGCCCGCTGGGAAACGTCCATAACTTCGGCGGCTTCTCTGATGGCGACAGATGCGTATTTTTGGCGAAGGAGTTCGGTGCTAAAAGCATAAAGATCATAGGCTTCGATCTGGATGATACGAACGTGACTCCTAAAAAACTGAAAAAACTGAAGTGGGCCAGGCGGCTTTTGGGCGAACTGGATATCCACCTGTAACATGCTAAAATACTCTTTTTTATTTTGCCAAGGCCAATAATCACTGTCAGGTCTCTTAGGAGGCTTAGACTTATCCTAACGCTTAATAGCACGCGCCGAATACATGGCTCCGCCGAGCGCGCAGAAGATGATACTAAGTATGACCCAGAAGAGAAACTGGATGACTGCTATCACCAGTGAAAATGTCATGGCTGCCAGTCCTGCCAGCAAAGCAACCATTACAGGGTTATAATCTCCAGCCACAAAATAGCCGATTACCGCCCCAATGATGCCGATGACCGGACTGAGAAAAAGGCCCAGGACAAGGCCGAGACTCTGGCTAATCGCTCCCGCGACAAAACCTGTCACAGCCGTCAGGCGAATCGCATCCCCTCTGTTTGTCGCCCAGGTGTAGTTTGCAGTATACCAGCCTGTTCCGACCAGGAATGCAGCCATCAGGAGCCACTGGACGCAACTGAGCGCACAGGATAAAAACGGTATGAAGAAACCGCCGACAAATCCGACGACGATAAAGATCAGGTAGGCGATAATGAGGACGACGCCCGCGATTATACCGATCATCACAGCCTGCAGGTACCTGGATGGCATATCATATAATTCGTTAGTCAAGGTTTAATGAATTGCCTGTGGTTAAGGCGGGAATTGACAAATCGCCGGATGCGTCC
>CAZJRS010000047.1:0-25483 GCA_964548585.1 uncultured Methanocella sp.
CTTCCACGCGGTAAACCCGCCGGGCACATTGTACACTTGTGAAAACCCGGCCTTCTGGAGGATGCTGGCGCCGAGGCTGCCCCTGTGACCGATAGAACACATAACAGCTACCGGACGATCACGAGGTATGTCAGGAATATCTTTTTCCAGGTTTCCTACATACCTGAGCATAGCTCCGGGCACGATACCTTCACGCCATTCCCGTGGCTCGCGTACATCGATCAGGCGCATGTAGCCCGTATCCAGCAACGGCTTAAGTGCGTCCACGTGCAGCTCCCCCGTAAATTCTATGGGCATGGCCATGTTCTGCCAGGTCTCGAACCCGCCGCATAGGTACCCGGCCACTTTATCGAACCCGATCCGGCAAAGAAACCGATCTGCGGTCCGGGCATCTTCATCCCGGTAGGGCACTAGCAGCAGATCGGTGTTTTCCTCGAACAGCCAGCCGGGGAAAAGTGCCATACCACCCAGCCAGATACTGTACGATCCCGGTATGTGCCCGCCGCCAAATGCCTGAGGAAGCCGGACATCTACGATTGCCACGCCAGTCCGAGCCATTGTATCTGTGAATTCTTGCACACCCATAGGTACTGGGTCTTGCCGGCTAGCCAGAGATGGGGGACCATTAAGATTGTACTCCCCCATCCTGCGGAAATATGGCGGCAGTACAAATTTCTCTTCGACTTTAAAGTCGACGAAAGCGTTTCGATCCAGCTGCAGATGAGGATTAGTACGCTTCTCATAGCCCAGCGTGCTCCAGTCCCTGTCCCCCATGCCGGAGCCACACACTGAACCTGCGCCGTGTGCCGGGCAGAGTAGCATATGATCGCCGAGCGGAAGTATCTTTTTATATATGGAATCGTACAGCTTCCCGGCATTTTCACGATTGTTATCTTCACCTGGAAGATCGATGCGGCCGGTACTGCCCACAAAGAGCGTATCCCCCGAGAACACGGTGATCGGCTCGCCGGGATATTTGTTATCGTATAGTACGAAGGTCAGGCTTTCAGGCGTGTGTCCGGGAGTCTCGAGTGCCCGGATCTTCAAGCTGCCGAAGGAAACCTCGTCACCATCCCGCATAGGTTTGCCATACTTGTATGGGATGCTGGCCCCATGATAGATCGTCGCCCCTGTCCGTTTATGTAACTCAAGTGAACCGTGGACGAAGTCCTCATTTCGGTGAGTCTCGAAGACACACCGGATCTGA
Source organism: uncultured Methanocella sp. (assembly GCA_964548585.1). Lineage (GTDB taxonomy): Archaea > Halobacteriota > Methanocellia > Methanocellales > Methanocellaceae > Methanocella_A. The sequence continues at coordinate 1,208 of CAZJRS010000047.1, forward strand.
GCACAGCTTTGACGCGCTAGTTCGAGGCATTCCCGGATATCCCCCGGCTCCCTCCGTGGATCAATAATGACAGCTTCCCCGCCTGAGGCAATAAAGTAGGTATTATGTGCCAGGCCTTCCGCCATCAGCTGCTTTATTATCATAAAATAAAATCGATTCTTGCGTATAAAACGTTAATTTGTACAGTTACCACAGGCTATGCAAATGAGTAAGGTAATCCGCGGGAACAAACCTTGGACTGGCCATATGGCAAGTGGTTATTCAATCATCTGGCATGCTGCCCGGTGTTGAACAAAAAGTACCAGGATATACCACAAAAAAGGATCAGGTCAAAGGATTACCTGACCCGAAGCCAGAGAATAAACACCAGGGCAATGACACCTACGATGATCCCGGCTAAAAATATACCGAACCAGACGGCGAGACTGCCGGTGGTAACCTCATTACTGGCTACCGGTGTTGACTTTACTGTCGGAACGGGAGTCACAGGCACTGGAGTGCTGGACGGTTGAACGATATGGCCATGCGTTTCTTCCACCAGTGAGAAGGTCGACAGGCCCCGCGGAGACACGACCTGAAACACCAGCGGATTTGCATCCGGAGCGCTGACCAGGGTAGCATCCAATAGATCGTAAGCCCCGTCGTTCTCCCTGATCACCGCATATGTGGCTGCCGGATCAAAGTTATCAGGCCGAGGAATAGTAAAGGTAAAGGTGACATTCTTGATGTCTTTCCCATTCTGGAGCCCGTTTTTCGTAGCCCCAAACACGAACAGCGGAGTAGTGTTAAATTGCTTATCGCTGTAATCGGCAAGCTGATCATTGATTGCACTGATGTTTTGGGCATCAAGGCTCAACAGATCAAAACTAATCCCACCACCTTCAGGCAGCTGGGCAAGCTCTACATCGACGTTAACCCCAATCTCCATGGTGCTATTCTTCAGTGTCTTATTTACCAGGAGATGAATCGACGTGATCTCGCCAGACAAACTGTCTTTCGGTGCGATTGTGAGCACCAGTGTTCCTGTGCCACCGTCGCTCAAGCCCAGAGGGACCTCTAAGGTTTTATTCCGGACGACATCCGGGAAGTAATAGCCCTGGGATACCGAAGCAGTATTTCCACTAAGCTTCACCGGCACGTTGTTTATATCCACCTTAGAGGGGAGTTTAGCATCCAGCCGGTAAGGCGGGACTGGAGTCGGGGTCGGTGTAGGAGTCACTGAGATAGGGGTAAATGAGCCGCCACCGCCACCACCGCCACCGCCACCACCGCCTGATGGCTCATCAATCGTAGGTAGTGGCGGAGTTTCCACGTCTTTTGCATGAGCAATATATGGTACAAGACATAACAACAGTAGAATTATTACAATAATCGCTGCAGTAAGTTTCAATTTACTCATTTTCATAACTCCGCATTATCCATTTGCACCCAGTATCCTTTTCCTGGGTAAGCAGTAGTCAGATCGGGAACAACCTTGTAATATCGATGGTATGGATCGAAACAATAGATTTCCCAACCCTGTGTTTCTCCATTCCAGCTCCAGATACTTACCGCATCTGGGTATATAGAGGTGATCGGTAGTGATGACATGCCAGTAGTACCTACAAAATTCCACTTTGAATCAAGTACAGTCTGGATAGCCGGTGCATAAGCAGGCACAGTACCCTGAACAGTAAATGAACCAGGTTTATCCATCTGTATCCAGTACGCTTTACCCGGTCTTAACTGAGTCAGTGGCGGTAAATACTTGTAGTATTTATCATTCGGATCGTAAGAGTAGAATATCCAGCTCTGTGAAGACTCATTCCACCCCCAGATACTTGTGATATTATACATCACGTCTGCAGGGAATACACTGGACAGATTATAGTCCGACAACTCCACGGGGATTGATATGAGGTTCCAGCCCTCGTAAAGTGTGTAGGTATACGAGGCGGTGCAGGGCGTAACAGGCGAAAAGGTAGTGGCATCTACTTTTGCCACTAACGTATTGACACTAAGTTCCGGCGTTATAGAAGATCCAGCGATGACAAAACTATCATTCATGGCGACTACTGCAACTCCGATATCCGCGAATCCTCTGCCAAAGGCCATTTGCCTTACAAGATTGCCGTACAGGTCGGTCTTGACCAGGTAGACTGCGTATAGGCCAGTGCTATACGAGTTCGTCGCCCCTACTATGGCGTAGCCATCACTCGCAGCAGCGAGCGCGAGGCCCTCATCCAGGTCATTTCCGCCATACGTTTTTTGCCACAGCAGATTGCCATCCAGATCGGTCTTGAGAAGATAGACTTTCTCATCGAAAGTCGAGGAGAAGGAGGCTGATGTACCCGCGATGACGTACCCATCGCTAGTGGCCAGGACGGCCGAGCCTGAGTCGGAACCTGCTCCACCATAGTTTTTCTCCCAGAGGAGATTGCCAGCTTTATCGATCTTCAACAGGTAGACATCATAGCTGCCATGACCATAAGATAACGTGTACCCTGTTACGATATACCCGTCATCCATGGCTGCGATTGAGCTCCCTACATCCAAGGAAATACCACCGTACGTCTTCTCCCATACACGGTTGCCATTCAGATCAGTCTTGATGACATATACGTCGCCATTGTGATTTGTCGATGAATAGGACATCCCGACTATCACGTAGCCGTCGTTTTCGGTTATGACCGAATTACCCATATCGTAGCTCGCTCCGCCATAAGTCTTGATCCAGACCATGCTGCCATTCAGGTCTGTTTTAAACAAGTATACGTCGTAATTGGAACCGTTTACGTTTTTAAACCCGGTGATGACATAGCCATCATGTACTGCGATGACAGAGGAGCCCCCGCTGTTATATGGCGTTTCATAGGTCTTATTCCAGAGCAGATTGCCATTCAGATCGGTTTTGAGAAGGTATGCAGCCTGTTTCCGCTCAGTGGAATTATTGTAATAAACGTAGCCTGTAACGACATACCCATCAGTCGTGGGGGCGATCGCTTCAGTGATATCTGATAGCCCTGCACTATAGTTCCTCGACCACACGATGCTGGCAGGATCTGCCAGGATGGTAGCGTTGACAGACGCATTCACAAGATGATTATCAGGTGACACAACAGATAAATTGACGTAATTCTCGATACTATTACTGGGTATCCAGCCGTAAGTAGCCTGTGCATAACCACCTTTTGTCCGTACCTCGAGGCTCTGGTCGGAAGTAGAGCCCCAGTGCCCCATACGATCTGCATTGTAGGTACTGCCGTTGTTGATGATGAACTCGACTTGTGTACCATCTGCCACCGGGTCACCTATCCCATCGGTCAAGTACGCAGTTATGCTAAGAGTATCCGAACCGTTGGCAACCAGTGCAGTCTTGTTTTTGGAAATCACCATATGAGCAGCCGGTGGAATGATAACTACATTCGCTGGAGCTGTGGAATAATCTTCAACAGATAAAGCATTGGAGTAGCCTTCTCCAAAAGTACTGTTATAAGCATATATTTTATAACGGTAATCATACGTGCCAGTTACACTATTATACGTGCTGTTAACGCCGACAAACTGGTAAAATCCTTGCGAATCTGACTTACCCACGTAGAAGGCCTGGAGCGTATTGGCCGCGTTAACAATCAGAATATCCGTATTTGCTATCCCACAGCTTGTGTTCGACGTTGTTAGCCTGCCAGATACTGCACCGGCATGCTTAGAACCAGCCATCGCTGGCGCAGGTATTACCTGGATATCCTTAGATGGATAATGCAGGATCGTGGGAGTCGGTGTCGGATCAGGCGTGTGCCAGTCGACAATGACGACATTCGCCGGGGAGGTGGATCTCATCTCGACAGGGAAACTGTTTGAATAGCCGAAGACGTTTAAAAAGTTACCTGCAAATACCTTATATGTTGACTGATAGTGATATCCATCAAATGTGTTATTTACACTGGCAAACTGGAAAAAGCCATTTGCATCAGACTGGCCAATGTAGAACGCCTCATTGGTGTTACACGCATTGACGATGGCCACATATGAATTCGGTATACCTACAATTGTGTTTAAACTTGTATTATAAGTTGTTACCCTGCCGCTGACAGCGCCCGTTTGCTGGTATCCCGGCCGCATAGAAGGCGCTTTAGTTAGAACCGGCAGGGGGAATGGAGTCGGCCCACTATGGATGACGACGTTCGCCTGAGCGGTGGAAGCCTCCTCGACATGAACAGCGCTGGCTGAATAACCATAGCCGAACGAACTGTGATCTGCATAGACCATATATTTCGGCGGATACCCATTGCGATTATACGTGTTATTTACAGGAGTTAACTGGTAGAAGCCGTTTGCGTCAGTCTGTCCAACATAGTAGGCCTGGCTGACATTGTACGCGTTGATAATAGCAACATAAGCGTTAGGTATGCCAATGCTAGTATCATCCATGGTCACCATGCCGCTGACAGCACCAGTATACATGTGCCCGGATAACATAGGCGGAGCATTTGTTGGAACCGGCCGCGGGAACGGCATAGGCGTAGGCGTGCTTGCCGATTTGATTGTTATATCAATAGTGCCATTTATACTGTGGTCATAAGGGTACAATGCGTTGATCGTCGAGTTTTTGCCAGCATACATTTCATCTACCCAGCCGAAGCTGACGTTAACCCAACCACCCTTGGTCTGACGATCCCCTACGAACCAGCGGTCAGACGCAGGAGTGGTGCCCGGGAAATCGCCGGTAGCGCTCAGCGAACCATTTGCATTGTAAACGTAGTTCGTCGCGTTGATTGCAAAGTCAATATGAGTGCCGTCTGCGACCGGGTCGCCGAGAGCATCTGTTGCGTACGCATAGATCTTAATCCTGTCAGAACTGTTGGCCGTAATGTTGTTCCTCTCTGCGGTCACCACGATCCTATTCGGCTGCGGGATGATGACCACATTAGCCGGAGCGGTGGAGTGCTCCTCAACCGAGAATGAGTTGGAGAACCCCTCGCCGAACAGGCTGTGGTTAGCATAGACCTTGTAGAAATTTTCATAGATACCTGGCGGGCTACCAGTACCGTGTATTGGATCGTATACCCAGGTATTGTTGACGATCGGGAACACGTAGAAACCGTTCGCGTCGCTGGTGGTCTCGTAGAATGCCTGCGTAAGGTTAGATGCATTTACTATCGCGACATAAGCATTCGGCAGTCCAGCGCTGGTGTTTGAGGTGGTTAACCTACCGGATACCGAGCCAGTAGACGGGTGGCTGGCGTCCATGGCGGGTGCAGAAGCATAGCTCGGATTATAATACGGCTTGATGGCAGTAGCATTCATCGTCAAGGCGATGATGATAGTCAGTGAGAATACAAGAATGAATAGTAAGAACAACACAGACGAGTATATTGCATCTCTGCCAACCATGTGCAGCACGGTATGAAAATACCGGTCTTCTCCGCGCCTCGTTCCATCATTCTTCAATAATATTCCCCCGTTGATTGTCACTCAATCGCTAATAAATTAACAGCATGAGTATCTGTTGATTATGATATAACGTAATCACATATAAAGTTGCCCTTTAATACAAGTAAAAAGATAAATAGGCCTCAACACAGGTCTTTCTACCGATATCAACTAACCCCGAAAAGCTCAGTCAGGCGCTCTAACTGGTTGCTTTAAACAATAAGCAAATGAGGTGTAATCAATGATTCTATACTGCCCCCATTTGCTTTTATCACTACTCTCCCACGCCCCCTACTGGTTATATATACACAAAGATTATAACGCCGGGGCTTTTAAACATTTATCAGCATGAACAAGCTCGAGCTTGAAGCCCTGGTATCGGCTGGAGAGACCAGCAACATCGAGTTCAAGGAGTTCCTGAACAGGGAAACTCACCTGAACTCCCGGCGCATGGAGACGCTAGCCTGCCAGATGAAGCACCGGATCATCGCGGGTAACGGGACGGCTACATATGTGATTGGTGTGACCGATGCCGGTGATATGAAAGGTATTACCCGGGAGGAGTATGACGAGACGGTGCTGGTGCTGGGTAACATCGCAGCAGAGATCGAAGCAAAGATCGTCAATACGGAGGAGTACGGAGTCAATGGCGGGCTGGTCGGCCTTGTCACCCTCGAGAGCACCCCGAGGTCATCGGAACATATTTTAATCGGCACAGCAGGCCATGTCGACCACGGCAAGAGTACGCTGGTCGGTGCGCTGGTCACAGGAACCTCGGACGACGGCGCAGGCAAGACTAGAATTTTCCTCGATGTGTTGCCACACGAGATCTCCAGGGGTTTGTCAGCAGACCTGTCGTATGCAGTATACGGCATCAAAGGAGATAACGTCATCCACCTGAAAAATCCCCTGAACAAAAAAGAGAGTGCCAGTGTAGTCGCCGAATCGGACAAAATCATCTCCTTCGTGGATACCGTCGGCCATGAACCCTGGCTACGCACGACGATCAGAGGAATTGTCGGCCAGAAACTGGACTACGGCCTCCTGGTGGTGGCGGCGGACGACGGCGTGACACACATCACCAAAGAGCACCTGGGCATTTTACTGGCCATGGAGCTGCCTGTGATCATCGCGCTGACTAAGATCGATGTGGCAACTCCGGACCAGATCAAGAAGACAGAGACGAGTATTCACAATTCGTTGAAGCTCGTGGGAAGAGTGCCCTATAGGTTAAAATCACACGAGGATATTCATACGATTATCAGTAAGGTACCTGAAGGTATAGTGGTCCCGCTAATCTATACATCTTCGGTCACCAGAGAAGGCTATGATTTGCTAGAACAGCTGATCTTCAGCCTCCCGAAACGAAACTTATTATCCAAAGAGCCTTTCCAGATGTACATCGACCGTATCTACCAGGTAGACGGGGTAGGCGTGGTAGTGAGTGGCACCATCAAGCAGGGCGAGGTCACCCCCAATGAAACGCTATACCTGGGTCCGCTGAACGACGGCTCAGCCATGAAAGTCAAGGTCCAGTCCATCGAGATGCACCACTACAGAGTCAATAAAGGCAGTGCAGGAGACATCGTAGGCGTTGCCATCAAAGGCGTCCGCCCCTCCGAGATCATCCGAGGCATGATGCTATCCAGGAATGAGCCGAACCCGTCCCGGGAGTTCGATGCCGAGATACTTATCCTGAACCACCCGACCAGAATCGGCATAGGGTATGAGCCAGTGATCCACCTGGAAACCATTTGCGAGGCCGTCGAAGTCGTCGGCCTGGATACCGCATATATGATGGCTGGCCAGCGAGGTAAAGCCCGCATCCGGTTCAAGTTCAGGCCGTACATCGTCGAGCCGGGCCAGAAGTTCATCTTTAGGGAAGGAAAAAGTAAGGGCGTCGGGCGAGTTTTGTAAATGTTGTATCTTACTTTTTCGCCACTGCTTTGAAGAACGTATAGCAGAAGACGCCATCCGATTCAGCCGCCCGGTACAGTCCGCGGATGCCTTTTTCCCATGCTGCGGCATCCATCAGGCCAGTCGAGATCACCTGTTTTTCGATTCCCTCGACCATGGCAGTAAAGGTATTTCTGGTAAAGCCTTCGACCAGGTGAGGCTTGCTCGAGTCGACATATACCATTCTCGGGGATACGGTGATCGAGTCGAATCCGGCACTTTTAAGGAGCGGGTACAACCTTCTGCCGATCAGTGCATCACCGCCGGCTTTTTTCTGGAGGTCGACCAGGCATTGTATCGCTTTTACGGCTTCTTCACTCTCAGGGTAAAAGTAAGTAGAGCCATGGTCGCCTTCTATAACGGTTATTGTTCCGCCGTCTTTGAGCACGTTCTTGAGGGCAGCCATCGCTTCCAGGGGCTTTTCCAGGTGCTCCAGGACAAAACAGATGAAGATGTGATCAAAACTGTTTGCAGGAAAGGGCAGATTGAAGATATTTGCTACTCTAAATTCTACATTAGTGATGCCATGGTCGGCTGCAAGCGCTTTTGCTTGCCCGATCGAATCCGGGGATATATCTACCGAGGTGATTCGGGCCCCGGGACTATTTCGGGCGAGGAACACGGTTTGCGCACCTACACCACACCCTGCTTCCAGCACCTTGCTATCTGCCGGATATACGGTGTCATAGTGGAGCAGTTCTTCAAGAGTACCAGCCTGATCATGCAAGCGAGACCGTTCCCGGTCAGAATATCCGTGTACATATTCGTCGTCAGCCATTGAAAGCGCATCCGGTGATTCGATGAATCCGGTATATGGTTGTCATTGTATTATAAAAAATGTACCCTGATGCCCATGCTTGTACATCATGAATAAACAACGTATGCAGATCCAATCGAATATCGCAGGAAAATAACCACAACAGCACTGCATAATAGGTTTAACCACAGAGGGCACAGAGGGTTGCACAGAGACACAGAGTTTTTACCACAGAGGGCACAAAGAACAACACAGAGACACAAAGGTTGATCAATAATATATCGATAGACTCTGTGGCTCTGTGAAAACCTCTGTGTCCCCTGTGGTAAAAAAACCAGAACTTTAGGATCTTAATTTCTAGCCTTTGAGCCCGAAGGACGTGAGTAACATGCCGGGATCTAGCTTGCCATAGGTGCGTATGGATCCGTCCAGCCCGTTTACCATTAATTTTGCGGGTCCGAACATGGCGGGGTCGACTTTGGAGTAGTCGCACTGGACATCTTTGAGGAGGGTTTTAAAGCTCTTGCCATACAGCTTCGACGCGTCGGAGGTGGCAGCTTTGAAAAGGTCATTTGCGCCTTTGACGTACAGTGATACCATACCATAGTAGGCGATGGCGTCCAGTGAGGATCCGATACAATCCTGATCCGTGTTGCCTATTGGCGCGATTGGCACGGCGCCGGAAGCTGAGATCACATCGCGGGTATTGTAATCGAGGTGGTAGAGGCGGTTCATGACCCACTCGATTGCCCTGGTGCTGTTCATGATGGTTCCCACCATAGACCTGGGCGGAGCTACCAGCGCGACCACGCATTCGGGGTCTGTAGAGCATTGCCGGGCGATAGCATCGATATCCTTAGCCGTTGGCAGAGCGGTCGCTTCGATGTTGATGACGGCGGTTTCGGCGTCGTCAGAATAGTCGATTGCCTGGTACAGCGCTTTTGGCTTCTGGGCGGAAGATCTTGCAGGCCCGAAAGCGGTTCCTGCGAACCCGTCGGCTTTCAGTACCCAGGCTGGCTTCTGGGAGCCCAGGCATGCGATGGAAGGGTAGTCGATCCAGACCTGGGAGAACTGAAGGTAAAGGCCATCGATGATGCCCGGAACCATTGAAACGCGGCCGAGGCCGCCCATAGCGATGGTGGCGTATAGCATGCCGGCACCGATACTACCGATCGTATTGATACCACAGTCAATCACTGTGGACTGGTTTTCAAGAAAGTGAGACTTGATGTTAAGTTCTTCTTCCCTGTTCAATAGCTCATCTATATAGCCTGTGACGCCTTCATTGATCGAGAACATCCGTAAAACCCGCCTGTGCCTGTTAGGAGATGCTTAACTCTATAGATATGATATCATATAAGTATTGGTGAAAGGCAGGGAAAAATATTAAAGAAGTACTGTGCTATACGGAAGTAGACTGGATGCTAAACAGCATCATATAAATATAATGAGATTAATAAAATACTCGAGGTATTCCCTTGGTCCTCTTTGAATTACTTAGCGGCTACATCACCGATCTGATATCCACTTTCGGCTATCCTGGTATCTTATTCCTTATGACGCTGGAAAGCGCTTGCATGCCGGTACCAAGCGAGATCGTAATGCCATTCGGCGGGTTTGCCGCTCAACAAGGCAGACTTGACTTCTTTTGGGTAGGCATGGCAGGAAGTATTGGCTGCCTGGTCGGATCAGTGCTATCATACGCGGTCGGATACTACGGTGGACGGCCGTTACTGGAAAAATATGGCAAGTTCTTTTTTATCACAAAACATGAGATAGATATTGCACACAGCTGGTTTGAGAAGTATGGAGTACTAACGGTTTTCGTGGCACGGCTTCTGCCGATAGTGAGAACTTTCATATCGTTGCCAGCAGGCATTGCACGCATGGAATTTAAGAAGTTTGCCATGTACTCTTTCATCGGCTCTATCCCGTGGTGTTTTGCACTCGCCTATGTAGGGGTCATGCTCGGCGAAAACTGGGCCAGGTTAGAAGACTACTGGATATATTTAGATATCCTCACTGTGATCGGTGTCATCGCATTCTTCTGCTACCTGGGCTATAAAGTCTTGAAGGACAAGGGGTTTAATAAAGCAGAGAAAGAAACTCTAAGAGTAAAATCGAAGTAAAGAGCAAGGCAGATGCATGTAACCGGCATCTGCATTTCAAGTTTTACTGCTTTTCTTCCACAACTTTGTCAGCAAAGGCGAAGGACTGCTTGATATCCTGTATCTTCACTTTCAGAGTATCACCGACTTGTACGCCTCTGATAAAGACAACGAAATCTTCCACATGGGCAATGCCATCTCCGTTCCTGCCCAGCGCATCCACGGTCACTTCGACGATTTTTCCTTTTCGCAGGCTGGTCGTCAGATAGCATTTGCCGATCACGTAGGTTTCGGCACTCTGCTCCCGAGAAGCTTTGGACTTGTAGCTTGCGGCGAAGGTAAATTCCTTTTCGACCTTTTTCATAAAGCTGTCGAACATATCGCCCTGGAACACCTTGACAGCGAAGTTGCCACCCGGTTTGAGCAGCCGTGTAGCCACATCCAGTGCTACCGAGGCCAGGTCGATAGACCTGCCCTGATCGAGGGCCCAGTTACCCGAAAGGTTGGGTGCTGCGTCACATATGACTACATCAACTTCTTTGACGAGCTGGAAGATCTTAGCCTGCGTCTCTGGGTTAGTCATATCCCCTTTGATGGTCTCGACGCCTTCGATGGGCAATATCCGCTGCAGATCTACCCCGATCACCGTACCGCCCGATAGCTCTTTGGCGACCTGAAGCCACCCACCCGGAGCTGCACCGAGGTCCACTACGGTGTCACCCCTCTTAATAATTTGATGTTTCTTGTTGATGAATTGAAGCTTGAAGGCTGCCCTGGATCGATATCCCATCTGCTTAGCCTTGTTATAGTAGTTATCTCTCTTTTTTGTTGGCATGTATAACTCCGTATCAGGTGACATTGATTATCTATCTTTCGGAGTTTTCCGGTTTAGAATGCAGGGCTTAATAGTACTGATCATAAACGTTCCGCTCGATATTATGTAGCAAAGTTTGAGTACAAGACGATGTTGGGGCATATACCCATGATATATAATCTATATATACCTAAATGATCTACCGCTAAAAACGTTAAATGTCACCAAATTAATTACTATTCGGGATTTATATGGAATGCCAGAAATGTTTATGCATTGTCATCGACGGGGTCTATTATCTGTACTGCTCGCCCGGGTTATGCTGTGACTGCGGAAGAAAATCGAGTGGCCTCGATAACACCAGTATCAACTAATACCTTTTTATAAGCAAATTCGGAAAAACTACACGACGATTAGGGTCTCAAGCTAATAGGCTTTGATGAGGGACATTTTCAAGTAACTGCGGTAACTTATTCTGAAGAGTTATCTGTGTAGAATTGTTGAATGCTGCTCGCAAGGTTTAATGCATCTTTTCCGGTAAGCGGGAGGTCGGCGATACCCTCCCCGTCTTCACCACCGATGCGAATACTCAGCCCTTCATACCTTTTCAAAAGGATAAACCCGGCAGATCGATGTGCACAGCTCCCGGTTTTCGCCGGTTCGACATCCTCCGGGACAGTGGAACATTCATTATAGTCGCTCATTATTTCTCCCGCAGGACTTTTTTGCATAACCGCATTTGGGACAATAGATCCACCACTGTCCAACCAGTTTCTCTGTGCCACGAGCATCAATCGTCGAGCCAGTGTATTCCCACCCCTTGATCATATTAGTTTTACAGGATGGTATCGGGCATTGTTCATGCAGATATTCCTCAAACCAGAATCCTCCAAACTGCTCATCAAATATGCTATTAGACTTGCAAAGAGGTACCGGTACATGGACGTGACGTCTCTTTCCTATGGCCTTCTGTGTCAGGCTACTCATACAGGTCATATCTCCAGTATATCGGCTGATGTGGCCAATAAAATTGGCCAATAAAATAAGAGAAGTCCCTGGATATTAGTTCACCCAATATAGACTATATATGGGTCGATATCACCCCAGATCCGGGAAATTCGACATGTAGGCCTTTTTTAAAAAATGGAAATTTATTGTAGATCCTGTATGGAGAAGAACCCGTTCTGCTCAAAAGCCCACTTAGCCTCGGGAGACTTAACGTAATCGATGTAATCCTGGACAAGCGGCGTTGGCTGACCGTTCGTGAGGTAGTTCAGCGGACGGGTGAGTTTGATCGGGTAGGCGGAAGTGTCACCCTTCAAAGCGGCCAGCAGGCTCTCCTTGGTCGGTGCGGGGTAGTATGTGTTACCTTCGATGATACCGATCATCCTGACATTGGGGTTACTTACGGCAAAGCCATAGTCGGCAAAGCCAATGCTGCAGGGAGTAGAGGCCACACCGTCGACGACTCCAGTGTTGCCAGTAACCGAGGTGGTTTCGACTGATCTGGCGAGAGCAGTTTTGTTGCCAAGCACATAGTTTGAGAACGTGTCTGCTGTGCCCGAGGATTCGGCCCTGGTATAGATCGTGAATTTCTCGAAAGCTGCCGGCTTGTTGGCAGATACATTGTCGTAAAGTGCTGCCATATCCGCTTTACTGATCGAGCTTACATTGTCTGCCGCGTTCACGATGACAATGACCGCAGAGGCGCCGATTTTATGAGTGGTCAGGTTCGGGAATTTTTCCAGCGTACTTGCCGGAACGTCCTCGGAAGCTGATCCGATGTCAACCAGACCCATGCCAGCATCGGTCATACCCTTGCCGGAGCCGCCGCCCTGTACTGTTAATTTAACGCCAGGGTTGTTATCATGGTAAGCTGTGGATAAAAGCTCGCTCACGGGTTGTACTGTCGTGGAGCCATCGATAGAGATCGTCTCGGACAGCTGATCGGGTGTTTTTGCCGGGACTTTCGTCGGTGTCGCGGTCAGCTGGACCCGGGGGGCAGAAGTCGTTCCCGTAGGTTCTATCAGATAGCCTTTACTGGAGATGTCCTGGGCAGAGAAGAACCCGTTCTGCTCAAAAGCCCACTGTGCCTGCGGTGACAAAACGTAGTCAATGTAAGCCTGGACCAGTGGTGTCGGCTCTCCGTTGGTGAGGTAGTTTAAGGGGCGGGTGAGTTTGACCGGGTAGGCAGAAGTGTCACCCTTCAAAGCGGCCAGCAGGCTTTCTTTCGTCGGTGCCGGGTAAGCGACGTCCCCGTCTACGATACTGATCATCCGGACATGGGGGTTGTTCACAGCAAAGCCATAATCAACAAAGCCGATGCTGTTCGGGGCAGAGGCAACACCGTCAATGATACCTGGGTTACCGGTAACTCCAGTGGTTTCGACCGACACGGCAAGAGCAGTTTTATTGCCCAGCGCATAGCTTGAGAACGTGTCCGCAGTACCCGACGATTCTGCCCGAGTGTAAACGGTGAAGTTTTTAAAAGCTGCCGGCTTGTTACCGGTGATATTGTCGTACAAGGCCACCAGGTCTGCTTTTTTAATTGAGTTTATATCGTCGGCTGCGTTCACGATGATGATCACCGCCGAGGCACCGATTCTGGTTGTCGTCAGGTTAGGATATTTTTGCAGGACATTTGCCGGAACGTCCTCGGAAGCTGATCCGATGTCGACCAGACCCATGCCAGCGTCAGTCTGGCCCTTGCCGGAGCCGCCACCCTGAACCATGATCTTTACACCCGTGTTATTCTCGTGGAAGGCTATGGCGAGGAGTTCACTCACTGGCTGAACCGTCGTGGAACCATCTATAGATATTGTCCCGGATAGCTGATCGGGTACTTTTATCGGTGCTACTGTCGGTGCTTTTGTTGGTCCTTCGGTCGACATGAATTGCTGGACGCCAGTCGATTCGGTCGGTTGCGTCAGGTATGCGGCACCAACGATGACCGAACTTTCGATGATGAGTACAACAGTTAAAATGATTATTAGTGATCTCGCCGTTATCATTTCTCGTCCACCAACGGATATATAAGGGACAATAAAGTGGCGATCGATAAATACAACTTACGTATTTTCTTGTGCCCTATATAGAATACGTAGATTAGCTTCATCTGATGCAATCCTGAGTGGTATAGATGTGAAGATAGCCTTAGTAACATATTGAGATTCAAGGATCTAGTCATCTAAACCGGGGGTAAACTAATGATGTACGTTAAAGGTCAGCTGATCAGCCACTTACCGCTATTTCTGAAAGAAGAGTTCGGCGAAGAAGGAGTCAATGAGTGGATGTCTTCACTTTCTCACCAGGCTTTCGATATTTACAGTCACAACATTGATAAAACCGAAGTATACCCCCTGAAAATAGCGTTGACTGAACCCGTCAATAATGCATGTGTGGTTTTATATCACAACTGCTTAAGTGGTGCTACCGAGTTCGGCCGCTACCTGGCCCGCCAGGAAAAGCGAAAAGATTTATGGGCACTGCCGTTTAGGGCCAGCCGAGAATCGCAGGTAAAAAAAGCCTGTATGAAGCTGCAAACACACTTTGACACTTCAGAAGTACAGCTCAAATGCATGGACGACAAGGGCGCCACCATTCGAGTTTGCCGGTTCTCAGAGATAGATGACGTGATCGAAGCGGTCATGGCCGGGTGGATTCAGAAGAACCTGGGGTATGACGATCGTAAGGTTCGCTCCCTGGAAGTCATCAGTTCGTCGAACCACGGTAATTGTGTGGAATATGCCGTTAAGTGGAATATGATCTAACCATAACAGGCTATAGATCGTGGATGTTACCAGGTGGAATTACGGGCATGGTAAAAAAAGCCGAACTGCTGACAATCATCTGTTTGCTGGCGATCATTTCTTTTCTTTCAGGCTGTGTCAGCCTGGGCACTTCCGTACCGGCTAACGTCGATAGTGACCGAAAGATATCAATAACCGGATGCGCGCCGATGTACCCGGTGATCCAAAAAGCCGCCTACGACTACATGGCACATAATCCGGACGACAAAATCACAGTCTACAGCGGAGATAACACCAGCAAAGGCATGGAAGAACTCATCTCCGGCGAGATCACCGTTTGTGACTCAACCCGCCCGCCGACAGACCGAGAATACGAGGCAGCATCTGTAAAAGGGGTTGATTTACACATGACCCAGGTAGGCTCAGACGCTGTATGCGTGCTAGTCAACCCCGCAAACCCTGTTGACGATATAAGCATGGCCCAGCTAAACGATATATTTTTCACAGGGACAATTACCGACTGGGGGCAGTTAACAAACTGGACCTACAACGGGACTATTATTATATACGCGGTGAACTCGTCGGTCTCGGGTGTTTCGTCGCAATTCAACCTGGTAGTTACGGGAAACCCGGCAAGCCCCTACGTAACCGGGTACAGGCATAAACTGACTGATGCGGATATTGCCGCTGGTGTGGCGAGCAATAAAAACAGCATCAGTTTCACGTCCCTCCCGTATGTGAACTCGAACGTCAAAGTGGTCACTGTTAACGGTGTATACCCAACGAAAGCCACGGTGCAGGACACGACTTACCCGATCTCGCTGCATCTGTACATGATAACGAATGGTAAGCCTGCAGGGCTTTCTAAGGACTTCATAAACTATGTGCTGAGTGCAGAGGGCCAGAAAATCGTCGGAGATTCCGGCTTCATCTCATCCATATAGAAGGTGCGGAAAATGAGAATACGCTACAAGCTGTTCATCGCTTTTCTGGCGATCATACTGATCTTTGTCGTTGAAGGGCTGTACGTGAATACGGCCATCTCGACCATGAATGGGCTGGGGTTGGAAGTCAGCCACAACTTCCGGATCTACCAGGATGCCGTCAATTACCAGAGCGGCAACATGCAGGTGGAAACTGGGACCTTTCTATACCTGCACGATAACAAGGCTATGGGCAGGCAGTTGATCTCAGAAGGCACGAGTCTTATGAGCTACAGCAGAAATGATCTAAATCAGAATCTACAGGACCCGGTTTTAAGATCTGATCTGTCCGAGCTCGAGCTCCTGGAGACACAGGTTCTAGCGGCATCCGACGATATTGTGAAAGCGGTCGACAGGATGGAGAGCGATGCAGCGGTTAACCTAAAGCTAAATACCCTCAACTCTAGATCGGATGCCCTAAACCTACGGGCAACCAATTTCGTCGAAAAAACGAACAAAAATGTAGGCGGATCGATCAGCCAGTCGAATGTCTATGGCAACAATACGGTCACCATCACATACGTCTCAATAGCCCTGTCGGTCGTCGTATCGATCCTGTTAGCGTATTTGGTGTCCACGATGATCGCCCGGCCAATCAAGAATCTCACGAACATGGCCAATAAGATCAGCTGGGGCGACATGAATGTCAACGTCAACATCCGATCAAAGGATGAGATCGGTGATCTTGCCAGGTCTTTCAACCGCATGAAAAATGCCTTTAAGATCATGGTTGTCATGAAAGAAAATGAGCCAGAGGATACCGAAGATATCGTGGTAGCTATAGACAAGATCACGTCGGACAGGTTAGAACGGTGACTCCCATGAGCCTTAGCGATGCCATCGTACGGATATTAGCGGAGGACATGGGTCCTGCCGGCCGTCATTTTTACAACCATATCTGCCTGACTATGAATAAGCAGCCCGAATCACTGACCGGAGAGGACCTGGAAGTCTTTGCAAAATACGCTTACGCCACGGCAAAACGAAGCCTGGACGAACAAACCGCATGGTCGCTGTATAACAGGATATTGCAGCTAAAAAAATAACCGGCGTACACGCATGTTTTCAAGACCTCACGATATAGAGATACGCATAGCCCCCATTACACTATATATAAAAAAATTAAGTTATATACTGATATTTACCCCACCGGTGACTATACTGATTTCATTTATGTAAGTTGCTTTGTAAGTGCTGTTAACTTAAGATAAAATTAGTTTGGGGGCAGAGCTATTACCGGCGACGTCAGAGTATCTATAGACACTGAGCACCATCAGGCCATTGCTGTCTCGGGCAATAAGAACGAGAGTGTCGAACGAGGGATACGGTTTCAGAAAAACGCATATGTAATAGTATGTTTCCCGTCCTCCGGATCCCCGGGCGTTAGCCGTCTGACCGCGACTGAGTTTGGGCCTCGTATAGGTATCGGCATGGGGGAACTCTCCCCATGAAACTGATACCACTAATGTTCATAGCCATGATCTCTTTTATTATATTAGCCGGATCAGCACTGGCACAAGGCCCGGCTGTCGATGCCATTTACGCGGACCCCTACAGTATTGATGCCAATAATATCTCGGCGATCATTCACTATTCAATAAGTAGCCCCGGGTACGGCGATACCAGGCTGGAGATTTACGATCAGAACCAGAGCCTCGTGAAGATGATCGAGAATGGCAGCCTAAAAGACGGTAATTATTCCATCGCCTGGGATGGCAAGGATAACCAGGAAAACTATGCCCTTGACGGAGTTTACACAGCACAGATCAAGTATGCACTGGATAACGCGACTCTGACTAATGCCTGGGGAAGTACGGGTACCGGAGTCGGCCAGTTCAAACGACCTTCGGCGATCGCCGTGGATGATTCAGGTAATGTATACGTGACTGAATTTGATAACCACCGGGTACAGAAGTTCGATGCTGCAGGCAGGTTTCTGACCCAGTGGGGCAGTTATGGGAACGGGGACGGACAATTTATGTACCCGTCGGGGATTGCCGTAGGTAATGGTATCGTCTACGTAGTGGACTACGGAAATGCCCGGGTACAGATGTTTGCCGAGGATGGCGGATTCATAGGCAAGTGGGGCAGTTACGGAAGCGATACACGTGAGTTCAAGCAGCCCCACGGTATTGCAGTAGACGGGAAAGGCCTGGTTTATGTCGCAGACATGGGCAATAGCCGGATCCAGAAATTTAGCTCGACTGGTAGCTACCTCGACTCGTGGGGAAGCAGGGGCCGAGATGCAGGGGAGTTCATCAGCCCGTTCGACGTTGCGATATCGGGTAACACAGTGTATGTGACCGATATTGATACGAATACAGTCCGGCAATTCTCGGAAGATGGTAACTTCTTAGGCATGTGGGGCGCCGAAGGCTCCGAAAATGGCCAGTTCAGCGGTGCTTCTGGCATCGCAGCAGATAGGGCCGGCCATGTCTTTGTTGCTGATATTTCCAACCACCGGGTGCAGACATTCAGCTCTGGCGGTTTGTTCGTCATGGAGTGGGGAGCTGAAGACCGGGCAGCCGGGCAGCTCTCGAACCCGTGCAGTGTTGAAGTCGGGGGTGACGGTAGTGTATATGTGGCAGATTACTCCGCTTCCAAAGTTCTTAAATTTGCTATCAGTGGCGATCAGGGCAGTTTCGTAGCATATAATCAAACGATTATCACCCTCAATACAAGCGCAACTGTGAGAGAATTTAACCTCACGGGAATGGACAAGCCCGGGTATTCGACCTATATCATTGCCTTTGATAACGGACAAAATACAACGGCCAGCGCTGTCGCAGAGGAACAGATCACGAAGCTGGTCAATTCCTACGATGGGACGGTTGTGACAACCTACGAGGTGGTTAACGGTATAGCGGTTAACATACCAGACGATAAGGTCGATCAACTCAACGTCATAAAAAACATCAAGTACGTTGAGAAAGACCAGGAATTCTACGCTCTGCTTGACCAGGCAGTGCCCCAGATAGGTGGGGATATGGTCTGGAATTCGGGATATACGGGCGATGGAGTTAAAGTAGCAGTCTTAGATACCGGCATTGATGGCAGCCATCCGGACCTGGACAACGGCAAGATTGTCGCCTGGGTAGACTACATTAACGGCAAGCAGGTTCCGTATGACGATAACGGCCACGGTACTCACTGCGCTGGCACAGTTGCCGGAACCGGTGAGGCATCCGATGGTCGGTACAAGGGAGTGGCTCCCGATGCCAGTCTCATGGCTGCCAAAGTGCTAAAAAGTGACGGTTCGGGCAACTCTAGCGCGCTGATCAGCGCAATCGACTGGGCTGTGCAGAACAAAGCAGATGTGATCTCACTGTCACTGGGTAGTCCCACCCGCTCCCAGGCAGTAGAGGATGCCGTAGATAACGCGATCAACGCAGGTGTCGTAGTTATCGTGGCTGCCGGAAACGGTGGCCCGGCTACCAGAACGATTACCTGCCCAGGCGACAACCCTAATGCAATAACGGTAGGTGCTGTAGACAGGAACAACCAGATCGCCAGCTTTAGCTCCCGAGGCCCTAATGATGATGGTACGGTTAAGCCAGACCTGACCAGCATGGGTGTCGGCCTCGTGGCCACAAAAGCCAATGCGCTGAGCAGTAGCGACTACTATACCCCCATGAGTGGCACGTCAATGGCGACGCCAATGACCGCGGGCGCGGCAGCGTTACTGCTTTCTGCTAAACCAGGCCTCACCCCGGAACAGATCAAAATAGCGCTTGAATCGACGGCACTGCAAGAGGGTATTTCGGCCCCGGACAACGACTATGGCTATGGCCGGATAGATGCCCTGGCGGCACTTTCCTATGTTCTCGATGGCAAGACGCCGGGGTTAACTCCCGTACCGACACCGGTTGCCACTCCTAACGAGAAGAATAACCCATTCACCATCATGGCGGTTTCCGGACTGGCAGGAAACAACTCCTGGTACAGGTCAAAAGTCATTGTCAACCTGTCGGCGGAGGACAAAAGCACCACTGGCATCAGGTCGACTTACTACAGCTACGATAATACCAACTGGTATTACTATACTGCTCCGATTAAGATCGATGAAGAGGGGTCGACCACAATCAGCTATTTCTCGGTCGATAACCAGAGCCACGTCGAGCCTGTACGATCAGAGAACGTGAGGATCGACTGGACCCTGCCACTAATAGCGGGAGCGCCTATGACAAGGCCTCTTGTCCAGAACTGGCATACGGGCAACGTGACGGTTCACTTCGTGGCAAACGACAGCCTGTCCGGGCTAAGCTGGGTGACGCCGGACCAGATCCTCACCTCGGATGGGAATAGCCAGACGGTAACAGGAACTGCGATCGATAATGCTGGGAACAAAGCTAACTCCGAGGTAAATCTGAGCATTGATAACCAGCCTCCGGTTACCACCATAATTCCGGATGGCAAACAAGGCGGAAATAACTGGTATACTTCTGATGTCTGGATCAGCTTTACTGCTACAGATAAAGGTGGAAGCGGTGTCAAGACGACCGAATACAGCCTTGATGGGGCAAAATGGTTGCCAGCAGAACCTTTTATAATGACTCGGGAAGGCTCGGCAACGGTATACGCTCGTTCTACGGATATGGTAGGAAACGTCGAGACAACCCAAACTATGCTGATAAAAATTGACAAGACAAAACCGACTGTTCACGGTATTGTGACGTCTCCAGCTGGTCCGGTCAGAGACGGGTGGTACGGCAGCAATGTGACGGTTTACTTCACTGCAGAGGATGCCATATCAGGTGTGAGTACAATATCGAAAGAGATCGAGCTGAAAGAAGAAGGCAGGTCCCAGTCGGTAACCGGCATGGCCACGGATAACGCCAGTAACACTGGGACGGTGGTAGTTGGGGGTATCAATATAGACCTGAAACCGCCCATGATTACCACGACCCTATCCGGGGACAGCGGCAGCATCAGTGAAAATGCCTGGTATAGTTCGAATGTAACAATCACCGCTAGTTCGAGTGATGCCAGCAGCGGGGTAAACACAACTGAGTACAGAATAGGAAACGATAACTGGGCACCTTACAGATATCCGATCACGATCGAAAAAGAAGATGTCACGCTGATCAATTTCCGATCGACTGATAACGTGGGGAATTTAGGTTACGCAAGTAGAGACATACACATCGACAGAGTATCCCCAAAGATCAACTATACCATTATATCAATGGCAAAACCGAACGAGGACGGCTGGTATATGGATACAGTGATCGTCCACTTCACGGCAACGGATGACCGGTCCGGAGTGAGAGACATAACGCCCGACATATACCTCTCTTCAGATGGCAAAAACCAGACTGTCACCGGCTATGCCACAGATATGGCCGGGAATACCCAGAGTATTACCACAGAAAACATCAGTATCGATATGAGTCCGCCTGTGACCGGAATGCGGCTCAACTGCACGCCCTCTGACGACGGCTGGTACAATTCGGATGTCAGTATCAGCTTCACTTCGACGGACAACCAGGGAAAAGGATCCAATCGTACCGAGTACAGCCTTGACAATAAAAACTGGCAAAATTACACGGTTCCGTTCAACATCAGCCAGGAAGGTATCAATACTGTATATTATCGGTCATATGACAACGCCGGGCACCAGGAACCAGTCAACGCGAGGAACGTGAAGATCGACAAGTCTATCCCTACGATTAAGCCTGAAGTTTCCGGAAGCAACACCATAAGCTGGAATGAAACAGACTGGTACACGAAAAACGTGAGGCTTCATTTCGACGCAGTTGACAATGTTTCCGGCGTCAAATATGTGACTCCGGACAAGGTTCTAACCAAAGACGGGGTGACACGAAACCTCACGGGGATAGTCATAGACAGGGCAGGATTTGAGGTAACATCGCCAGGCCTGAACATCAGTATTGATCAGAAATCACCGGTGACAAAGATAAACTTCAACGGGACGGAAGGTAACGATTCGTGGTATAGGTCCGTGGTCACCGTGGGATTCAACGCGACTGACGAAGGAACCGGAGTAAACAATACTCGATATTGGCTAGAGAATGTCGGCATAACAGGCTCTATCGCCGCAGACGCATTAATCAATTACAGCACACCGTTTGATATCCAGGATGATGGCATAAAAACGATCTACTACAGATCGGAAGACAATATCGGTCACGAAGAAGTCCTGAATTCAAGGGAACTGAAAATCGACAGGACGCCCCCTGAAATAACTATTATAACGCCTGAAATATCTGTGCCCGATAGTGGATGGTATACCCAGCCTGTCACGGTACATACCAATGCTACTGACAAGGTGTCCGGCATTTACTCCGTTACCCCGGATGTGACACTCACCGGAGACATGAATAATATGACCAGGATGTTCAACGCTACTGATAACGCTGGGAATAACCATTCAGTCAGCAAGAGTTTTAGCATCGACCTGAATCCGCCGAATACGACATGCACGCTGAAAGGAACGAAGGGTAAAAACGGCTGGAACACATCCGACGTCACCGTCACCCTTAATGCCACCGATGGAAACGGCATCGGAGTCAATTACATATGGCTCAGTGCTGACCGGGAGAACTGGAGTAAGTTCACTTCGCCGTTCGTATATAACATTACAAGCGATGGCATTACCACAATCTACTACTATGCCGAAGACAGGCTGGGCCATGTAGAGGCGATGAAATCGACCACCATCAACGTAGATAAAACGCCCCCTGCACTGATACCCTACACTTCGATCGCCGTCAACAGTGAAGGCTGGTATAACGCCAACTTGACTGTTTATGCAAATGCAACGGACCATATGTCCGGCATCGCGAATGTGACTCCCATCAGTACAATCATAACCCGAGAGGGACAGAGCAACAGCGCGCACTTTAAAGCGATCGACAATGCCGGCAACACTGCCGAGAAAAGCGTGACAGGAATCAACCTGGACCGGACTACCCCTAATACGACCATAGCGTTGGACGGTGCCACTGGTCCTAACGGATGGTATGCATCGGACGTCAAAGTCACTTTCACGGTCGCGGATGCAATGGGTGCTGTATATGATACGATGTTCAGCTTTGATAACGCAAACTGGCAAAAGTATGAAAGACAGTTCACAGTACCCCTCGATAATACCCAGATATATTATTACACGACAGACAAAGCCGGTTACAAGGAAACAACTAAGAACAAGACAATTAGAATCGACAGAAGTCTCCCCGACGTCACCTGCACCCTGAGCGGTACCTCGGACAGCCCCGAATGGTACAGCTCCAATGTAACAGTAACGTTCAACGCTACCGACGGGGGCCCATCAGGCCTCAACCTGGCCAACTACAGCCTCAATGGGTACTACTGGAAGCCGCTTGAGACAGTTACGCTATCGGATGACGGAGTGTACAACCTCCAATACAAGGTAATGGATAACGCCGGCAACCTGGTAACCGGTGAGAAGATGTTCGGCATCTTAAAAACGCCGCCCAGAGTGGCCAACTTCACCCCGGCAAGTAGCTCAACAGGAGTCTACGTCGACTCCCCGGTCACAGTCCGGTTCGACGGCCGAATGAACATGTCCTCCCTCACCTCGGAAACGTTTTACCTGGAGGATGAGGCATCCGCGATAACAGGGATTGTGCAATACAACAACAGCAGCCTGGCAGAGTTCAGGCCGGACGGGATCCTTGAGGGTGGGAAAACCTACACATTCCACGTGACCAGAGGAGTGAAAGACCTGGCTGGTAACTATCTTGCCGAAGACAAGAGCTGGAGCTTCACGACCGGAGACAGGACAAGTACTGGCATCGAAGTTCAGATGGCCACCCCGACTCCAGTCCCGGAGCCAACACTGGAACCTACACCAGAACCAACTATAGTACCAACACCGACCGCTGAGCCTGGAATAGTGGAACGGGTTCTGCCCGGCATCTTACCACTGGTGCTGGCCTTCCTGGCCATCGTAGCGATCGGCGGCGCAGTCGTGTTCTACGTAATGGTGATACGGAAGAGGTAGCCAGTTATTAAAAAAGCGGGAATGCAGATATAACCGGGGCAGGGGAAAACATAGTTCCCACCCGGATCGAAAAACTTTTTTATGTGTTGGATAATTCGGAGTGGATTCAACATTGAACCGGGTTGTTATATGGGTATAACTCAGCAATACGAACGCTGCGCTGTGCTTGAACACAGAATATGACAGAATGCACGGAATGCACAGATGTGTATCGTATAAACATGAAGTATCGGACCTTTCATAGTTATTTTCAATCTCCTTCTGTGCATTCCAGTATTCCCGTGCATAATCTACTAGTGCTTGCTCTGGGATAGTTTAAAAAATTGAAAATGCCAAACCTGCCTGCAAGATTCAGTCTTCAAAAACGCCAAAGGGCCAAACCGCCAAACCGCCAACTATAGTTAAGCTTCAAAAACGCCAAACGGCCAAACCGCCAAACGGCCAAACCGCCAAACCGCCAAACGCTTTTTAATATAACATGGCTTGATTGGTTCTGGCTGTAAAATTTGA